>MSHB01000026.1 GCA_001940985.1 Mollicutes bacterium Phil14 | reverse complement strand
GGTAGCTCGTCAGGCTCATAACCATAGTTCGAATCTATCTCCCGTAACATCTGGCGTGTGAGGCTAGCACGACGTAAACACTAGATAACCTCTGGCTACAATTAATAAAGGTAGTTAAATGTACTAGGGCTAATCGTAAGTAGCACAGTTTGTAGGTTTACTGGGTAATAGGGATAAACCTACTTTTATATTGCCCTATGGTGTAAAGGTTAGCACTGAGGATTCTAAACCCTTAAGTTTCCGTTCGAGTCGGAATGGGGCTACCAATTATAAGTGTAGGTTAGAGATACACTAAAATACATAATAATATGAATACAAAAATATGTACTAAGTGTTAGTTAGAAAAACCTATATAGGAATTTATTACTAAAAGTAAGAGTAAAGATAAACATAGAGCTATATGTAAAGAATGTCATAGAGAAGTTTGTCGTAAATACTACTATCAGAATAAGGACAAATATAGATCTAGAAGTAAAATTAATAGAGAAGAATTAAGATAGTACGTTAATAGATTAAAAGTAGAATGTTGTATTTGCGGAGAATCAGACGTTGCATGTTTAGACTTCCATCACATTGATGATAAAATAATGAATGTATCTTAGTTAATAAATTCAGAGAGTATAGAACTAATCAAAAGAGAAATTGAAAAATGTATAGTAATTTGTTCTAATTGTCATAGAAAATTACACTATTATAATTTAAGTATAGATTAGTTAAAGAATAATTCATATCAGAAAATTTTTAATAAATGAATGACATCAAGTAGGAATACATATCTCAAATAGATTTTAATAAGAAAATAAAGAATTCTGACAAATTCAGACAAGCCTGTATTCGATTTTAGAGTACAGGCTCTTATTGTATGTACCCTATTGGTACATCAGAATTCTATGAATTTTGGGATGAAGAGTAGCGTAGGTGTGTTGATGGTTATACTGCAGATGATGGTGATTACATTACTGGGTATAACTATTTTTATTTGAATTATTGTCCTATTGATCGTATTGTTTATGAAAAGAAAGTAAATAGGTTAAATGAAGAGAAAGAGGTCAGAGTACGTAAAACAGAGTTCCCTGACTTTTATGATTATGACTATTACTTCTTTTAGGCTGTACAAGAAGCAGAAGAGTAGGGTAAACATTTATGCTTACTTAAGTCTAGACGTAAAGGTTATTCCTATAAACTAGCTTCAATGGCATGTCGTAACTATTATCAAATACCAGGATCTAAATCATATATTTATGCATCAGATGCTCAGTACTTAATAGGTGATGGTACATTTACTAAAGTAAATGCATATATGAGTTTTATTGATAAACATACTGCGTTTGCTAAGAAGAAATCAGTAAATAAAACATTACATAAACGTGCAGGATTCTTTGCTAAAGACGAGTATGGTAATGAAACAGAGTTAGGTTATAGATCTGAAATTATCGGTGCATCATTAAAAGACAATCCATCAAAAGTTCGTGGTAAAGCTGGTAAATTAATTGTATTTGAAGAAGGTGGTTCATTCCCTGAATTAGGTGCTGCATGGGCCATTGCTCAACCATCTGTAGAACAGGATGGTATAGCATTCGGTTTAATGATTGTGTTCGGTACTGGTGGTGATACTAAAGGTAGTAACTTTACTGCTCTTAGGGATATGTTCTATAATCCATCAGGTTATAACTGTTTACAATTTAAGAATATATGGGATGAGGCAGCTACTGCACCATGCGGTTTCTTTTGTCCATAGTATACTAACCTTACTGACAGAGATGAAGAAGGCAATAACCGATTCATGGATGAGTTTGGTAATACTAAGACTAAAGAAGCGCTATAGTACATCTTGGACCTTCGTAAACAAGTAATAACTAATGCTACAAATAGCGTTACCATCGATAGATATGTAGCTGAAAATGCTATTACTCCACAAGAAGCATGCTTAGACTTTAGAGGTAATATATTTCCTAAGAAAGAATTATAGATGCACCTTGCTAACATTAGAACTAATAAGAACTTATAGAATCACAAATAGGTAGGAGATCTAACGTGGGGAGATAATGGTACATTACATTGGGCTATTAAAAAGAGTGGTGATATTACTCATTACCCATTAAATAAAGAAGATGATCCAACTGGATCAATAGTTATATGGGAACATCCTGTAAAAGATGCTCCTGTAGGTTTATATATAGCTGGTATTGACTCATACGACTATGATCAATCTTCTACTACTTCGTTAGGTTCTTGTTTCATATATAAACGATTCTAGAAGTTTGAATAGTATTATGATATAATAGTAGCAGAATATACTGGTAGGCCTAATACGGCTGAAGAATTCTATGAAAATGTACGTAAGTTGTTAGTATATTATAATGCTAGAGCTATGTATGAGAACTAGAATAAAGGTATATTTGCTTACTTTACTTCTAAGCATTGTGATTACTTATTAGCTGATCAACCTGATATTATTACTGATATAGTTGGTAATAGTAAAGTACAACGTAAGAAAGGTTGTCATATGAATAAGCAGATTAAAGCATGGGGAGAAGGATTAATTAAAGACTGGTTAAATGAAGAGAAATCTCCAGGTGTAAAGAACCTAACTACTATATTATCAGAACCATTACTTGAAGAGTTGATAATGTATAGTGATACAGTTAACGCCGATAGAGTGATGTCATTGATTCAGCTAATGATATATCGAGAAGAATTATACAACGTAGTTGTAAAGAAACAAGAAAAAGAAAATAAACAGAGATTACTTTTTGATGGACCTATATTTGCGCAAGATTGGTTCTATGATGATACACCAAGTATACTCTCTGACGATAATGTATATACATTTTAAATATGAAAACAGTTAATTCGAAACCTGCACAAAAGATATCAATGCATAAGAAAAATGAAGCTTGGAAGAAAGCTTGCGTTGATTATTATAGTGGAGCAGGAGACACTGGGCATGGGTTTATGAATAGAACTAAATCTGACGAGATATAGTCTTATTATAACCTATATGACAGTATATATAGTGAGAAGGATCTTAAATATGTTACTAATCCATTCAAACAAGATGATGGATTCCCTGCTACTGCTTAGGACTACAATATAATTAGACCATATATAGACTAGTTGTTAGGTGAAGAAACTAAACGTCCATTCAATTTCCGTGTATGTCGTACTAGTTAGGATGCTGCTTCTGAAGTATAGGAAAAAGCTATGTAGATGATTATGGATTATATACAAGCTACTATAATGGGTAAGTTAAGTCCTGAACAAGCACAGTAGTATCAACAAGCATTGCAAAGTGGTGAGATTATGCCACCAGAGTAGATTGCTAAGTGGGCTACTAAAGATTATAAAGACCTAGCTGAAACTAGTGCATATCATAGTTTATAGTACTTAAAATATAAACTTAATATTATGCATGAATTCTTCAAAGGAGCTAAAGACTTATTTGTAGGTGGTGGTGAAATATATTATACTGGTATAATTAATGGTGAACCATACTTAGAAAGAGTAGATCCTAAATACTTTGATTTTGAGTATTATGATGGGTTAGAATTCATACAAGATGCTGACTGGTGTTGTCGTAAGATGATTATGTCATCTACTGAATTATACGATAGATTCTATGATAAATTAAGTGAAAAACAACTTAATGAATTGTTAGAATTAATGGATGAGAAACCAGGAGGAGTTAATAATCCTGAGATGCGTAAAACATCTATTGATTATGAACACGTAGAGTTACATAAAATGGACTCTCTTACTGATAATCCATTTGATCAAGATAGAGTTACAGTATATCATTGCTGTTGGAAATCATTCAAAAAAATAGGGTTTGTTACTATAGCTAATCTTGAAACTGGTGAAGTAGAAGAATACCAAGTTGATGAAGACTATAAAGTAACAGGACAAGAGGTTGATGTAGAATGGAGATGGGTAATAGAAGTATGGGAAGGATATAGAGCAAGTGATGATTTTTACTTTGGTATCCAACCATTAGAGTACCAACATATATCTGCTGATAATCCTAATTCACAATACTTACCTTATACTGGTATAGTAGTACCTAAATCGTTAGTAGCACTAATGAAACCGTTATAGTATATGTATATTATTATATGGTATCGATTAGAGTTAGCTATGTCTAGAGATAAAGGTAAAGTAGCATTAATTGATGTTACTTAGATACCAAAAGGTATGGGCATTGATGTTAAGAAATGGATGCATTATTTGAGTGCACTAGGTGTAGCATTTATTAATCCTTATGAAGAAGGATGGGATGTACCTGGTAGAGAAGGTGGTAAACCTGCACAATTTAATCAATTCCAATCTTGGGATTTAGGTATGGCTAATGTAATAGATCAATACATTAACTTATTAGCTAAGATTGAAGATATGGTAGCTAAACTAACTGGTATTACTCCTTAGAGATAGGGATCTGTAGCACCATCAGAGTTAGTGGGTAATGTTAATACTGCTGTTACGATGTCTTATCATATTACAGAGCCTTGGTTCTGGCAACATAATCAAGTTAAGAAACAAGTATTAAGAATGTTATTGAACACAGCTAAGGTAGCTTGGAAAGATAATAAAATGTATCTTAACTATATTATGGATGATGCTGGTAGAGCATTTATTAAATTAGCTGATGAATTCTTCTATGAGGATATGGATGTATTTGTTGAAGATAGTACTAAGAATCAACAAGATATTGAAACATTGAAACAGCTTATGCAACCAGCTATGCAGAATGGCGCTAGCTTACTTGACATAGCTGAGATAATCACTATGGACAATATCAATATGATCAAGAATAAACTTGAAGATATTGAACAGAAGAGAATGGAACAAATGCAGCAACAGCAACAAGCAGAACAAGAAGCACAACAACAACTTCTTCAAGAACAAAATAGAATCAAAGAAGAAGAGCTCATGCTTAAAGAAGCTGAAATGGATCTTGAAAAATATAAGATTGATCAAGATAATAACACTAAGATCACAGTAGCTGAAATTAATGCATACAGATTCCAAGAAGATCTTGATGCAAATAATAACGGTATACCTGATCCAACTGAGATTGCTGATCAAGCTTTAGCTGAACGTAAGTTACAATCTGAAGAAGCATCTAAATTATTTGAGTTTAATAACAAACGTCGTGAGATGGATATGAAAAAAGAAATCGAAGATAAGAAGATTAAACTTGAAAAAGAAAAGATGGAAAATGAACGTAAGATTCAAGAACAGAAAGATAAAGAAGCTTACAAACGTGAATAGTTAAAAGCAAAGACAGCTCTAAAAAATAAAGTAGCAGGAGAGAAATAATTATGAAGAATACGATCAACGAAGACTTCTATCCACAATATCCTATAATGAGTTATAAGAACGGTGGAACAATAAATATTAAGAAGAGTAAAAGAGGAACATTTACTGCAGCGGCTAAGAAGCACGGTAAATCGGTTCAAGCATTTGCTAATTAGGTATTAGCTAATAAAGGAAACTACAGTCCAGCAATGGTAAAGAAAGCTTAGTTTGCTAAGAATGCTAAAAAGTTTAAACATTGATATGAAAATTATAAGAAATAATATAATTCCTTTTGAAGGATTTGCTGCTATCAATCTATTTGGTTTACTCTTTGTTAGGAAGAATGTGAAGATCTCAGATAGGATGTTAAATCACGAATCGATTCATACAGCTTAGATGAAAGAATTACTATATGTACCTTTTTATTTAATATATGTGATAGAGTGGATAGTGAGGTTGTTTATGAAAGGTAATGCATATAGGAATATAAGCTTTGAAAAAGAAGCTTACGAGAATGAGAATAATATGTCTTACTTAAAAAATAGAAAGCGCTATGGCATGTGGAGGCGGAAAAAAGAGTCCTAAAGGTAAAGGAACTGGTAAAAGAACAAAGTGATGAATATAGAATAGTTCACATAGAATATTCAATAGTTTAAAAAAGCTAGGGAGCAAAATCCCTAGCTAAACTATTGGGAATGGAAGAATGCTATAAATAAGTATAAAGGCTTAGATATAGACAATGATCCTACGTATGACTATGCAAGCTTTTATTACGAGTCTCCATCTAGAGCTAAGGCTATGTTAAGTGAGGATCCTAATGCTCATTTTACAGATAAATTTAAAACTCCTGTTCATCCTACTTTTAGTAATGAGAGTATATATAGTAATCCTAATACTCCCGGAGGTAGTTGGTCTTATCAGAGCGGTAGAGACGTATATGATTTTAGTGATTATACTTTCAAACATTCTAATGAAACATTAGATTATTTAAGAAGAGAAGATCCTAATTCTGTAGCAACTTATAAGGGAGGAGCTGTATTACCAGAAGTAGAAGTAGTAGGTAAGTACTAGACAGGAAGTGATGGTATAATGTCTAGACTTGGTAGATGGTTTAGTAATGCTACTATTGGTGCTTCAATGGCAGAAAATCCTGCGGTTATGACTGCTAGCGGTTGGACATAGGATCAAAATGGAAATTATACATAGTCAGACTTTGATACAAAAGGAACTCAGCAGTTAAGAGAAGGATTGAGTGAAATTAGTCTAATGTCTCCTACTAATCCAGTAAATGCAGGATTAACTTATCTAGGTAGTAAAGCTTTATAGTTATCTGATAGGTTAGGTATAAATCGAGCTGTTAGAAATAAAATAGCAGATGTTTATGGAGGATTAACTACTAGAGGATCAGTAAAAGAAGGAAATATTCCTACATATAGCACAGTAAATCAAGTATCTAAAGAATTACCTGTAACAACTAGAATACCAGAATAGTCATCTAAAGTAGCAGATTTTAGTAAGGCTTAGAGTAATCATTACTTGATGAACGAAATGGATGATTTCGCCACAAGATATGGTTATGATAAGGCTGATAGAGCTACAATTCTAAGTAATAGAAGAACTAATGAATAGGCAAGATAGTTAATAGCTAGACATAATACATATCTTAGAGGAGTAGATCCTAGAGGATTTGAGAAAGATGATTTACTTAATGCTAGGAAAGTATTAGGTAACAATATGACTGATGAAGATTTCATGCGATATGCTGCTACTCACAAAAGAGATCAACAATAGGGAATATGGATATCTCCATCTGATAATGCTTTCATGTATGCTAATAATGGTAAAACTGCTTATGTTAGAAGACCGTATAAACTAAGTAATAATAGACAATAGTGGTTTAAAGAAGGAGATTTTACTATACAGAAACCATCTAATTATGAGGATATTATAGCTCCTTGGTATAGTGAATAGTACGGTAATGGAATTCCTGAAACAGAATTAATATCTACTAATGATCTTAATTTTGCAGGATGGGCTGATATTAATAAATATAAATCTAGAGTATCGAATAATACTACAGTTCCTAAATATTAGACTGGTACAGATGGTATAATAGGACCTCCTACTATACAAGAATATTTCCAAGATGATGTACCGTTACATAGTAGAGATCCATTAGTTAACTCAATAAATTTAGCTTACTTTAGATAGCTAGCTGGAATGAGATCTAATGTAAAACCAAACCCTTCTGTAAATTAGTATATTACTGAAACTTGGGCTAATGAAAATCCTAGTCAAACTGGATATGATAGTAAACATAAATTATGGTTTCCACATAAGAGTCCAGAAGGAGGAGTTAAGACAATAGGACCTGGATTTAAGTTAGACGGTGGACCTAATAAACCTACAAGAAGTCAAGCTAATAAAGGCATGACTAGAAAGTAGCTAGATTAGTTTTTATAGAATAGATACGACGATGAGTTAAATGTAGTAAATACTTGGATTAATGAAGGTAGTTAGAATGGAACAGCATCTGATACAATAAGTCCTTAGATAAAATTAGGTTTAATAGATATAAGACATTAGACTGGCTCTTTATCTGGATTTCCTAAACTACGTGATGCTGTATTAAATGGAGATGTACCAGAGATGCATAATCAAAGTAAGACTACTTGGTATGATCCAAATAAGAAGAAAAAAGTACTAGATCAACGCAGATGGGATTTACGTAAGAAAAAATATTTCCATTATGCAGACGGAGGAGATGTAGAAGATCCAAGATCTAGTTCAGAATTACCTACATATTACGATCCTATAACTGAAACTTTCAAACAAGGATATAATCCTGGAGCAGGATATATGAGTGGTGCTGATCCTATTGGTTCAGAATATGTAGCAGCTGTTGCTGGTGCACCAATCATAAATAGATTATTTAAAGGAGCTAGACTTGCTGGAAGATTCTTAAGTAGTGAAGTAGAAAACTTATTAGGTAGAAAGATATCTAATAAGTCTGCTAGTAAAGCATTAGATAAGACTTTAATGATTAGTAAAGACGGAGCTAAAGCTTTTACTGGTAATATTAAAGATATGCCTATATCTACTGATAATTATAGTAATAGAGCTAGAGAATACTTTAGAAATGATGTCTTTCCTAGAAGTAATATACCAGCCGAAGAAGCTGAGAAATACTTAAATGATCCTACTAATTTCAGATATGATGTATATCCAAGTAGTAGATTTAAATCTTAGTATGTTGCAGGTCTTCATGATCCATTAACTGGAGAAGTACATATAAGTAATCTAGTACCTGAATAGAAATTAGATCAAGTATTATCTCATGAATTTAGACATAAATTTGGAGATAAATTCCCATTAACAAAGAAACAAGAAAAGTTGCTAACTAAAGCTTACGATGTTCCTAAGAACACTACAGTTCAAGGAGCTATGAAGTTAACTGAAAAGGAAGCAACTAATACTGAGTTTAGAAACAGAATCTATAACAGTTTAGCAAAGAAGTTATAGAGAGCACCTAGTCTTAAAGAAGTAAATGCAAGAATAGATAGTTTATCAGATAGAGAAATATTGACAGCTTTAAGCGAAACCAATAACTACGGTAGAGCATATGCTAAAAGAGTTCTAGATAAGCGAGGAACTACACTCAGTAAATTAAATGATAAATATAAAGACAAACTAGTGTATAACTTTAAGCAAGCTCTGAAGAAAGTTCCAGTAGTTGCTGTAGCTGGTAAGTCTATTGAAGAAACAAAACAATCTAATTAAAAATATTAATTATGGATAACAACACAACAACATTAGGTGGATTCGAAGCTATCATTGATAGTTTTATCCCTAATGGTTCTAAAAATCTTGAAGACGCATTTAATATAACTGATGATGTTATTAATGATGAACCATTAACTGACGAAGAGTTAGATGCTATTAAGAATAAGAAATCTGCTAATGATAAGACCGTTGTAGATGAACCTGAATCAGATGATGATTTAGAAGATGATATCGATGACGAGGATGAACCAGAACCTACTCCTAAACGTAAACCGGGTAGACCTAAGAAAGAGGATACTATTATTGAAGAACCTGAAGAAACAGATACTGATGAGTTCGATGAAAGTAATATAGTAACTAACTTCTTTGATGCTATATCTGAAGAATTAGGTTGGGAAGAGGAAGATGATAATAAACCTAAAGATGTAGCAGGTCTTATATCTTACTTCAAAGATGTTATAGAAGAAAATAGTAAGCCTGAATATTCAAGTGAAGAAGTTGAAGCACTTGATAATTTCGTAAAACAAGGTGGTGACATTCGTGAATATCTACAGATTGAAACTGAGTTAAATCTTGATGATATTGATACCGAAGATGAATATAATTAGAGATTAATAGTAAAACAATTGCTTAAAGAAAAAGGATTTAATGATAAACGTATTGATAAGATGATTACTAAATACGAAGAATCTGGTATCCTTGAAGATGAAGCAAAAGATGCTATCGAAGACTTGAAAGAGATCAGAGATCAAAAGAAAGAACAGCTATTAAGAGAACAAGAAAAACTATATAACCAACAGATTGAAAGGCAACAACAGTTCTATACTAACGTTGTCTCCGAAATTAAAGGCTTAAAAAATATACGTGGTATTAATATCCCAGAGAAGGATAAAAAAGTTTTAATGGATTATATACTTAAGCCAGATGCTGACGGTAGAACAAAGTACCAGAAGGATTATGCTAAAGGTGGAGTTAAGAATCTAATTGAATCTGCTTACTTTACTATGAATGCTGATAAACTACTTGAAGCAGCTAAACGTGAAGGAAACAATTCTGCCATTGAGAAGTTTAAAAAGAGCTTAAGATCTAGCAGTGTTAACGGTAAGTCTAAATCAGTACATACTTCTGATGATAATGACTCAATTTGGTTCTCTGCTGCACACAAACTACGTATGTCATAATAATAAATTAAAATAAATTTACTAGTATTTTATGGATAATAATATTCTAAATAATCTCGTACTCTACAAAGGAAAATGGTTCAGCGATCTGGTTGATATGAACAAGATCGAGAACGCTTCTCGTCAGAGACCGTATGAGATTTCTACAGTTTTATCATATGTATTTGGTTCTAAAGATGGTGGTTATACTACTTCTTTGGATATGATCACAGGTGGTTTGGGCAATGTCCTTACTATTGATCAAGATACATTTGAATGGGGTGTAATGATTGATCAAGATCGTGCTGTTACAATTCGTGACGCTAGATGGAATGGTCAACCTATTGATGATGATTCTACTCCAGGTCTTGGCAATACTCCTATCACTTTGTGGTTAGAAGATGCATGGTTTGGTCCTGGTGCAACAGTTGAGTTGGACGACAAGAGTCAGTTACGTTTTATGGATGCTCCTTATCAGGATGGTAATCTGTACGTATATGTTGGTTTCATTACTAACGGTAACCCTGCTTCTTATATCGATCCAGAAATGTTGAAAGCTGGTCACCAAGTATCACGTCTTGCTTCTGCTTACGAAGAGTACTCAGAAGAGGCTGATATCCTGAACTATAATACTCATTTCAAGATGCGTAATCACTTGACTACTATGCGTCTTACTTGGGATATTACTGGTTCTGCATTCTCTACAGTTATGGCTATCGCATTGAAAGATCCTAAAACAGGTAAGTCTTCTTACTTGTGGGCTCCTTATCAGGAATGGGTTGCTATGCGTGAATGGTATAAGAGAATGGAACGTGGTTTGGTATATAACCAAAACAACGTAAACAAAGATGGTTCTTGTAACTTGAAAGGTAAGAATGGTAGACCTGTTTACATTGGTGCAGGTTTGTTAGAGCAAATTGCTCCGTCTAACAGACGTTACTATACTGAACTTACTTTGGACTTACTTGAAGAATTCTTGTTCGATCTGTCTTATAATATCTTAGGAACTAATGAACGTAAGTTCGTTGCTTTCACTGGTGAGATGGGTATGAAAGAAATCGATAGAGTAATCAAAGATAAAGTTGCTGCATTGCAGTTAGTTGATACAGTATTCGTAACTGGTTCTGGTGATAACTTGACCTTCGGTGGACAGTTCAAAACAGTTCGTTTTACTAACGGTATCGAATTGACTTTCAAACATCTTCCATTGTATGACAACTTGATCTATAACCGTCAGTTGCATCCTGTAACATTGAAGCCGCTTGAATCTTATCGTATTACTTTGCTTGATATAGGTCGCCGTGATGGTGAAGCTAATATCGTAAAAGTTGTTCGTAAAGATCGTGAGTTCGTATACTGGACAATTGCTGGTGCAGTATCTCCGAAACAAGGCTATGGCAAATCAGGTTCTGACTTGAGAGCTAACGCTAAGGATGGGTATTCATGTAATTTCCTCGGAGAAGTGGGCATTATGGTTAAGGATCCGCGCGCTTGCGGGGAATTGATAATGCTTAGTGAATAATTTATACAATAATTCCTAAGAAATGTACATTTAAATGCAACTTAATTCCATTTTCTACGTTATAGTAATAAAATACTATAACAATTATGGATAAAACATTTGAAGTATATAAGATCACTAACACTGAAAATAATAAAATTTATATAGGTGTAACATCTATGGGTTCTGGAGCTAGATTTAGACTTCATTGCTGGAAGGCTAATGAAGGCTCCACATACCCATTACATCAAGCAATTAGAGAATTCGGTAAAGAAGCATTTAATATAACTATTATAGATATTCAGACTAATTCTACGATTGCTAGAGAAAAAGAAAAATATTTTATTAAATTATTTGATAGTCAGAATCCTAATATTGGATATAATACTACTGCAGGTGGAGAATATTTCGAAGTAACAGAGGAAATGAAACAAGCTATGTCTAAAGCTCAAAAAGGTAGAAGACATACTGAAACAATGAAACCTGTTTTGCAGTATACAAAGGATGGAGAATTTATAAGAGAGTTTGAAAACATGGGAGATGCTTCTGAAATAACTGGAGTATCTAGAGCAGCTATGAGAAGAGTAATATCTAAAATAGTTACTAAACCAAGTAAAACAAATCCTTATATATGGGTTTTAAAATCAGATTATCCTGACATACCTAAATTTATACATCCAAAAGAAATATTTACTAACCTAGACTATAAGCCTAAAATGTCAGATAAATGTAAAGCAATTAGTGCGGCTTATAGAAATAACGGTGGAGATTTTTCAAAGATAGCAAAATCTGTTATAAAGTGTGATTTAGATGGTAACGAACTAGAAAGATATGACAGTTTAGAAAAAGCAGCTAAAGCAAATGGAATAACCAGTGCTACTATTCGTAATCATATAAATGGTAAATATGATTATACTAATGAAAAGGTAAGAAGAAGACTAACAAATATATGGAAATTAACAAACTAACTGAACAATCTAATTTATAATTATGGAAGTAATCGTTAGAAGTACAAAGTTTAATCCATGGGTAGGATTAACAAAATGGTCAAACTGTTTTGACTATATTAGCACATACTGGACTAGATCTGGTGTAAAATATACAGGATTAACTCCTGAAAAAGCAAGAGAACTTGAGTAGAAACTAGGATACCCTGAAAATCATTTAAGTCCTAGTAGTCATTTTTGGGACACATTCTGTGTTAAAGTAGGAAGTTCTGAAAGAGTAATTAATACTGATTCTCCATTAGGTGAGTTACAATACTTATTCCTTAAGAATAATAAGTTTGTAGCAGATGGATTAGATAAAGTATCTCCATCAAAGAATTGGGTATTGATTAATAAAGAACAAGAAGCTATTCAGAATAACAAACTCAATAAAGTTAAACGTGATGCATATCGTGCATTAGATAAGATGTCATTAGAAGAGATGCGTAAGTGTCTTCGTCTATTTGGTGTAAAAGCTGATTCATTATCTAATGAAATGGTTGAAGCTAGTTTAACAGAGTATGTTGAGAAAGATCCTAATAAGTTCTTAAGAATCTGGGTAGATAACCCAAATAAAGAAATTAACTTCGTTATTGAAGAAGCATTAGCTAAGAATATAATTCGTAAGAATAGAGCTACTTACTATTTTGGTACAGACATTATTGGTAATGGTTTGGACGATGTAATAGCTTTCTTGAAAGATAAGAAGAATCAAGATATATTGCTTGCTATTAAATCTGAAACGCAATCTAAGTAATATGAAAACAAGAGACGAATTACATATAGCTTTTAAAATAGAAATAGATAAGAATGGACAAGCAACTGCATTTGGTGGAGTTCCTGCATTCTTACCCGAAGAAATTGATTATTGGTTAAATGAAGCTATTGTATAGGAAGTAAATAATAAGTTTACTGGCAATAATAGTTTGCGTTAGCCATTTGAAAGTTCTGTCAAAAGAATTGATGATTTAGCTAATTTAGTTAAAGTAAATAAATTAGAGTTAGAATCTAATGATACTAATGAATTAGTTAGTACTACTACTTTAACTGACTATATGTACTTCGTCTCAGCTTTTCTTAAATTTAACAATGAGAAAGCAGCTGTACAGTTAGTTAATCACAATACAGTAAGTATATTTAAACAGACTTATAATAACAACCCATATATAGAGAATCCTGTAGCTACTATTGATAGCACAGGTTTTCATATTTACTATGATACTCATACAATGTAGGCTAATGATTATGAATTAGAATTAACCTATGTAAAGTACCCTACTAAAGTTGAAGAATATCCTGAAGAAGGATTAGATGAATTTCCAGACTATATGTGGTATGAAATTGTTAATAGAGCTGTTGTTTTAGCGTTAGAAGATATTGAGTCTTAGAGAACTCAAAGTAAGTCACAACTTAATCAAGTAAATGAATAATGTCGGGATATGAAATGCAAAGGAGCTTTGAACGTATAATTCAACAAGTATCTCCAAGTTTTGCCTTAGAAAACAAACCTAGTTCTGATACTATCTTTTAGTATTTGTACTAGTATACTCTAATGTTTGTACGTAATACTTACTTATAGGCAGATCAATTACCAGATGGTAGTAGAGCAAATAGTAAGAACATGGATGCTATAAAAGGTCTATCAGTTCGTACAATGCTAACTCCTACAGATACAGAAACCTTAGATAAAAATACTATCCGTGTAGAATTACCCTCAGATTATTTTCTTTATATTCGGTCCAATTCTCTATTATCCCATACTTATAAAGTATCTGAAGATAGCAAAGAAGAAGTGGTTACCCCGAATAAAATTATCAATGAAGACAATATTAAGTAGGTTCAAACTACGTTCTATAATCACCCGATAATTCGTAATCCTTTTGTAGTATTAAATTCTGGTACAGAACAAGATACTGATAGTTATTTGAATATAATACACGATGATTACTCATCTATAAGTAAAGTAGAATTGATGTACTATAGAAAACCTAAACAATTCGGTACTAAACATATTGAAGGAAATGAAATATTAGATAGATGTGAACTGCCAGATAATGTTCATATGGAGATTGTGGAAGGTGCTGTAAATCTGTTTTTAGCTACTAAACAAGCTACATAGAACAATAAACAATCTAACCAAAACAATCAATAGTAATGAGAAATATAGATATATTAGAATCATTTGAGTTAGAGATTAATCTACTTGATGATAATATTAATAAACCTGCTACTTCTGATTCTGAGTTTTGGTTGAATAAAGGATTAGAAAAATTCTGGAAAACTAGGTATTCTGGAATAAATAATAAGGGTAGAGGATTTGAACAAGATCAAAAAAGAATAGATGATCTCAGAACATTAGTTACTGTAAAATACTATGAAAGCACAAACGCTATAAGTGACTCTGAATACTCTATTGAACTACCTAAAGATTACTTACTCTTATTAGGTGACACAGCTAGCATTTTACCGTTAGATAATTCATGTAATAAGTGTTGGTCTACTGATGAGAAAGGTAGATATATACCTAGAAAAACAGATACATTAGAAGCTACTATAGAAACTATAGATAGACAATTAGATAATTCATTATCTGAACATAGATTAAAATATTGTCAAGCTAGACCTCTAAGATTAATAAGAGGTAATGATGTATACTTATATACAGATGGTCATTATTAGGTAAGTGCATATGATTTGACTTACTTAAGAAAACCTAAAAATATTAATGTACATAGTTATCCATACGATGAATACACGGATATGCCCGAACATACTATAAGTGAGATTGTAAGGTTAGCTGCTAAAATGTACATAGAAAATCAAAAAGATCCAAGAATTAATACCTACAGTTAGGAAATTAATGAAATGGAATAAAATAATTAAAAGCGCTCGTCCAACGTGGAAATCCAATAGCGAAAGTAGAAGGGCAAGCTAAGACTGGCGCAATGTCTAATTTAATTTAATTTAAAAATAAATGATTACAAGAGTCGATTCTGTAATAATTGCAGATAAAATTGTAGCTCCAGCATCCATTGAAGCAATGAACGTTGGTGAAGCTGCGTTATTTAATGAAAATCGTACACCGATTAAATCAAATGCAGAAGCTATTGATGCTAAAATGTTGTATATTGGTGTTTGTACTGGTACAGTAAGTGTATCTCTTAAGGACGGAAGTGTTAAAAACCAGAAAGTAATTAAGTATTCAAACGCTATTCAGAAAGCATCTAAACCTCGTTTTACTTATAGTAAATTTGAAGCGCCAGTTGAAGATAAGATTGTTATCGATTTCACTGATGCAGAAATTGTAGCTGGTTATAGATATGCTATCAGAATTGCATACAAAGATATCTATGAACACCCGGGTCAGTTTACTCACACTTATGATGCTATTGCTACATCTGCTGATACAGCTGAATTAGCAGCTAAGTTGCAGAAACAAATCAACAAACACCCAAATCGTCGTGTAACTACTTCTTTGGCAGGTGCTGTATTGACTTTGACTGCTATGCCTAAAGATGATAACGAAGGTGTTAATTCTATCAATGAATACTCAGTAGTATCAATGGTTGGTACAGTATATCAGAGCGATCCTCATTCTTTGATTGGTGCTATGTTAGAAGCTGTTCCTGGTATTGATATCCAAATGGTTCAAGGCAATCCTGGTGTAGGTTACTGGAAACAAGTACGTGACTTAGAAGCTCGTGCGCTTGGTTATGAAGGTAAAGTATATACGGATGCTTATCCAGTAATGGAACCGCAGAGATTTGTTAAGGAAGGTACTGAATATGATTCTTTGATTGTGGAGAATGATAATTTGTATCTTACTCCTGATAACCAATACATCAAAACTACTCCATTGAGAGATGAAGTATTCGTTGCTAAAGGTGAAATTGATGGATCTATTCTTATTTCTGCTCTCGAAAACTTTGGAGCTGTTCCTACTAACTATTCTGACGAAGTTACTAATTCTGGTAACCAAGGTGGTGGTGGTATCGAAGGTATCTAATTAATAATATACACTTAATTAAAGGGGATTATAGGGATTTACCCTGTAGTCCCCTTTTAGTAAATGATGTATGAAAATAATAAATAAACAATTAACCGATAAAGGTGTTAGACTAACATTATCTGATAGCAATTCAGTTATTAGAGTATTAGTAGATAATGCTAATAACTATTGCAATATAAATCAGAAAGCTTCCATTAAACATTCATTTACGTGTGACTTTGATCAGTATGGATCAACAGTAATGGTGTATGTGCCTTCTGATGCAGCTACCTTAATCTTCATAACTGTATGCATAGAAGTAGATGGAGAAGAAGAAAAGGATACAGTAATGTTTGCTAATGACTTCAGTATATTCAAAGCTAAAACTAAATATCTAGATGTATTCTGTGATTGTGATAATAACTGCGGTTGTGATCATTGTCACGATTGTTATCATCATGGTAGATGTAAAGGTGATGCTTGTATGATTGGGGGTTACTATAATAACTGCAACAGAGGAGGCTCTAGTAATTGGAGCTTAGGAACCTGTGGTGAAAGTCATTGTAGTGATTACGGTACTTATTGTAGAGGATGCGAAGCTAAGAATAAACATTATTCAATGATGACATTTATGCTTCGTTGGAATCTATTCTCACAATGTTATAAGAAAAATAACGTTAAAGGAGCTTTAAAATATTATAAAGACCTTTGTAGAGTATAGAATCTAAATAAGATACCTTTTGATTATGCTGATTTAGATTTCGATTATTCTGCTAATCCTGGTAAATTACATGATCTATATGATACTATGAATACTTGGATTAAGAATAATGTAAATACTTGTGCTAATTAGGTTATCGAAAAGATGCTTATAGCAGATATGTATAGTTTAATATTCGATAAATCTCAGAATGATGGTAGTCCTGAATGGATCTTAGATGATCATATCTGGAATATGAATAACGAATATTGGGAAAATGATAAACACTGGAATAATTAATATGAAGAATTGTTGTTGTAATCCAGATCAATGCGTGAAACAAGCTACTGCTATAGTTGAAGAACTATAGATAGAAGTAGATGAAAAGATTCGTTAGCTATCATCTTTAGGTTTTCCTAATAAAGAAGACTTAGAAATCGATAATAAACAATCTTTAAAGTTTGCTGATAGAGCTAGTAATGGCTGTAATAATGGATATAAAATATTACGAGTTAAATCATGCGATTGTTGCTGTAAAAATTGTCCAGCGAATGATAATGCTAATGTATTAAAACAAGGAGATTTTGATCAGCCTAATACAATATATGAAATAAGGTATTGCTTTACTTTAGATAATCAAACTATAGTACTACCTGAAGGATGTACCCTAAGATTTAATGGTGGTAAATTAAATGATGGTACAGTATTATGTAATAATACTAACTTTGAAGGTATTAATAAGTTTGAAGACGCCGGTAATGCAATATATGATGGTACATTTAATAATGGTTTAGTACTTAGTTTTGATGGTAAATTAAAGTATTGGAATGGGATTAAATGGGCTGATATATATGCAGATGAGTTACCATCTACAGTAAGTGCAGATGTAGAAAGTGTAGAAACTACTGAAGTAGCTACTGCATCTGTAGAAATAAAAGATCAAACGTTCTTATTTACTTTTGGTATACCTAAAGGTCCTAAAGGATCGGATGGTGCTCCTGGTAGTAAAGGAGATCCAGGTGAACCAGGATAGCCAGGTAAACCTGGTGAGGATGGTAAACCAGGAGAAGACGGAAAAGATGGTACAGATGGATTATCAAATAGAACAGTATTTGCTTATAAATCTACAGTAGAACCTGATGCAAAACCTGCTACACCAACTGGTGGTAGTTGGGACTATATAAACAATGTTGTTACATATCCAGAAGGTTGGTCAGGTAATGATGCTTTAGGAGGATATGTATGGATGTCTAGTGCTTTATTTACTAGTAAAGATGGATTAGTTGGTACATGGTCAGATCCTATTCGTATTACTGGTGAAGATGGTAAAGACGGTACTGATGGTAATGGTACTGAATTCATATATAAAAGAACTAATGATATACTAACAGCGGATGATGTTCCACCTAGTAATCCATATATTGATGATGATGTACCTACTGAATTAGGTTGGTTTGATCATCCTCAAGGAGTAACTGCTGATATTCTATACGAATACGTATGTACAAGAAAGAAGGATAAAGATACTAAGTTGTGGGGTGAATTTGTAGGACCAGCAGTATGGTCTAAATGGGGAGCTAACGGTAAAGATGGAGATGGTGTAGAATACGTTTATATACGTACGAAAAAGGATTCAGATGGAGTAACTCCTAATATTGAATTTAATACATTAGATCCAGATTATCAATCAGATGAATATTTACCAACTTGTTCTACTCCTCAAGCTGAATCAACTACATGGACAGATGATCCTAAAGGAGTATCTCCAGATTTTCCATTTGAATTTGTATCACAACGTAAGTACAGTTCAATAAATGGTGGATGGCAAGCATTTAGTGATCCTGCATTATGGTGCAGATATGCTGAAGATGGTGCTAAAGGAGACAAAGGCGATGGTGTAAATATCTTAGGTAGTTATGATAGTGAGGAAGAATTAAAACAAGCTCATCCTACTGGTAATGCTGGTGATGCATATTTGATTAATGGTCAATTATATGTATGGAATGGAGGTAGTTGGGAAAACGTAGGTAATATTCAAGGACCTACTGGTGAAACTGGTACTAGCTCTTATCTTCACATAAAGTTCTCACCAGACGGTATTAATTTTAGTGCCAATGGAGGAGAAGAACCAGATAAGTATATAGGATATGTAGTAAACAACATAGAGAATTATACAGGAACTCCTAATGACTATAAGCCGTGGATAAAATTTAAAGGTGATGACGGTTGGAACTATGAATATATATTCAAGCGTACTACTACAGAAACAGCTCCTAAAGTACCAACTACTAATAGACAACAAGATCAATATGTACCAGAAGATTGGACAGCTGATGCAGTTGGTGTAGATAAAGACAATAAGTATGAATGGAGATGCTACAGAGTAAAGAAAGATGGAGTATGGTCAGAATTCCGTGGTGCATATAATGCATAGGAATAGAAATATGAAGACTATGCTGCATTATTTGCTATGTATGCAGAAGGTAAAGCTGGTGCTACTGGTTCACCTGGTCCATTGATATACCCTGCTGGTACATGGGATTATTCAGTATAGTATACTGGTGATGATAAAGCTAAACCTTATGTATTGTACGAAGGAGAATATTATGTATTAAAAGCTAATTCATCACAGATGGGTGTACTTCCTCCTAACGATACTATATCATGGTAGAAGATGGATATGTTCAATGCTGTGTATACTGAGATATTATTAGCTAATAATGCTTTAGTAGGACAAGCTGTATTCAATGGTGATTATATGTTCTCACAAGCTGGTATAGATACTAATGGTGAATTTACATACGAATATTAGAACTTTAATGCTTCTGATCCTTATAATACTACTAATACATTTAGACCTAACTTCTGTGTTAATTTAAAAACTGGAGAAGTATGGAGTGGAGCAGGTAAGATTAATTTCAAATCTGACGGTAGTGGATATTTAGCTGATAATTCTATTGTGTGGGATAAAGATGGTAAATTAGATATAAGAAAAAATTTAGTACCGTATGTAAATATTGATGATATTTACACATCGAATACGCCAATAGATATTGAATCTTATGGTTCTAATTATAGTCTTATATGTGGATCTACTAGTACTAGATTTATGTTACCTGATCCTTCTAAATATCAAGGTATAGAAATAAAAGTATCTACTATGTTTTATGCTAATAGAGTTACTAGGAGCACTTACGTTGCGCCAATAATAAGTGATTATCCTATGTATTATTTAGATGCTTTACAGAGCGTGATAGCTCCTTGTGATATTATGAGTACTAATCTTCAATAGAGTTTTATTATAAAATCGGTAATGACTTCAGGAGAATGGAGTTGGTTGATTAATACTCCAGCTATTAGATCTGGTTATAATTCGTGGATTACAGTAAATACAGGAGATTCTATAGATATTACAAACTCTATGGAAGCTTATTATAAGGATAGTTCTAATACTAATTATCCAAATGATATAAATATATACCCTCTAAATGGATTAGCTATTAGAATTATGAGTAGTGATATTACTGTAAGAGTATACTAGAAATATTAGAGTGTTTCTTTATCAGATTCTGGAACTTTCTACATTGTCGCAAGATCAAATCAAAAACTTGGAGAAGCTACTACAGCTACATCCGCATTAAAGAGTTTAACCAATAATTGTTTATATTTATGTCGTAAAGATGATGTGTTATTTACATATCTTATAGGAAGCAATTAATGTTAAATTAAAATGATAGAAAAGATACGTGAAGGTATGACCGGTAAAAGAGTAGCCGATGTCATATACAATAACTTCGAATATGTATTAACCGAAATAGGTTATGATAAACAATATGATCCTGAACACTTTTCAGGTATGGGTCATATAATACTTGATTTACATCGTATGTCTAATTGTGCATGTGGATGTAAATTATGTGATTGCTCTACTCTTAATAATATACTTAAACAATCTGATTTCTGGTAGGTTAATACTATATATGAGATTAAATATGATTTTGATCTAAATGGTAAAACTATTAAGATTCCGGATAACTGTGTATTATTCTTTAATGGCGGTAGTATTAGTAATGGTACTATAAACTTGAATGGAGCTAAGATATTTCCTAATGGTTGGAATCTAAATGATTACTTCTGCAATGTTGAATTATCAAACTTCGCTAATGGTCAATAGATATTTGATGGTAAGAATCTTTATTTATACATTGAAAAGGAAGGTACTGTATCTACTGTTATTATCGATAAAGATGGTAATGTAACAATAGACGGTGATAGTTGGACTAAACCAGAAAGTACAGGAGATGTTAGTAAAGAAGAATTTGATAAGTTAAAAGATCAAGTATCATCTTTATAGAACAATATAACTCAACTTACACAAATAATAAATACTGTAGATAATAATAGTTATAAGATAGCAGATAATAATGGTATTACTGTAGAAGATCCTAGAATATGGACTGGATCTGCAGATCAATATGCTGCATTAACTAAGACAGACAATATTATCTATATGATTAAAGAAGACTAATTATGATACATGTTCAAGGAATAGACATAGCAGATATTGTATCAAAACTTAGTAAGGTAACAGACGTATATTCTGGCAATATACATATATGGCCTAGTGATATAAAAGTAGTAGGTTATGGAGAATGGAGTATTATCCTTACTCCAGAAACCTATACTTTTCCATCTACTGCAGGACAATATGATTTTACAGCAGTTGCATCAAGAGATATATACTGGTCAGATGGTTCTACTACTAAGGATACAGTAGCTGATGAAACATTATTTACTTGGTCTATTACTGGTGACGGATTCAGTATAAATGAAAATAATGGTGTAGTAAATATAACTGCTAATCCTGGTACTACAGCAAGAAGTGGTGTTATAACAGTTAGTTATGAAGGAGCTTCTGATACTTCTACCGTTTATCAAGATGGTAGTGAGGAAGTAATAGAATATAGTGATTGGTAGTTAGATGTTAAAGTAGAACCAGATGTACTTGGACCAATAAATGCAAGTGCGTATGCATACTGTAAATGTTATAGAACTGTAACTGTTAAAGTTAATGGTGTAGTTACTGATACCTATACTGAGTATGATAATTCTGTTCAAGATTTTAATCTAACCTGGAGTGATCCGATTACTGGTGTTGGTGAGAAAGAATCGTTAAAAGAAGAGAATTGGGTTAGACAGCAATTTACCGTAGCAGATAATGAAAGTACAGAAAGTAGAGAATGGTTCGTAACTATACAGAAACGACGTATTCTTAAGTCTGTGTACTTTACATAGAATGGTACTGCTTCGCTTACAGTTACCCCATTAACTGTTACTTGGAGTGAATCAGAATGGGGAAGTAAAGAAATAAATATAAACACGAGTGATGATTGGTCTATTACCATAGAATAATCACAAAAAAAAAACAAAATGGCAACATATTTTGATTTAAGTAAAACCTCTGGATCAGGTAGTAGTACATTTACCGTTACACCTAAATCTGGTTATACAGGTAGAGGACCGGTTACTAATACGGTAACAGTTACTACTAAAAGTTCACCCGTTTAGACATAGACTATATCATGTACTAAACATTTTCCTTTATCTAGAACTGCTGAAGTAATAAGTACATCTACTTCATTAACAGGGGCATACACTACTGTAACTCCTTCTTCAGGTAGTATACCAGTAGCTAACAATGTAGCTACATTCGTAAAGATAGCTACTACTACTAATGCTAAATCTATTACTACAGGTGGTGGACCATCTAATATATATGTAAAAGTAGGAGCTAACTGGTTACAAGCAGACGGTTCGTTAGGAACTACTTCTGCTAATGTAGGTAATAAAGCAATAACTATTACTACAGATCCTGGTGCAAGTGCAACATACGCATTAGAAGTAATATACTAGATACCTGTAAATGCATCTAGTACACAAAAGAGTTATTCATTAAGTAATATCTATGGTGGTACTAATTATCCAGCATCTGATGCTGATAAGTATACTTATGGATTAGTTGTAACACAACCTGCTGGTACTATTACTTATGGTGATATTACTATTACTGAGTTCCAGTACGATGCAAATACATCTACATCTGATATTGATGATATACCTGCAAGTGGTGGTATATCTTACCCAGTAATAGCATACAGTTAGACTTATGGTTATAATGGTGCAACTACTGGAGGTGGTACTATTACTACTGGTGCTACTATTACATATGCTAAGAATTCTGGTAGTGCGACATTAAATACTAACAATGGACAAGTAACTGCTGCTTCTAAAGGAACTACAGCTTCTGCTAGAGGTTCTGTAGCTAATGTAACAGCTACCGTATCATTGAATGGTAAGACTAAAGCCTCTTCTGCAGTTGATTGTTATCAGACTGCTAATACAGCTGGTACTACTACATACAGTGCTTGGACTTCTTCAGTAAGTGCTAATCCTACTACTATTGTAGCTAAGGGAGGTACTTCGACTATCAGTAGTTCATGTACTAGAGTAGCTACCACTCCTTATAGTTCTGGAGAATCTACTAAAGTAACTCAGACAGCAACTGCTACGTATAGTAGTAATCAATCTTGGTTGACTATATCTGGTTCTACTGCAACTGCTGCTGAGAATAAAACTGAATCTAATAGAACTGCTACAGTATCTGCCGCATTTACTTATAATAGTGCAGCTGTAACTCCTACTAGTGGTAGTACTTCAGTAAATATTGCTCAGAACTTAGGAACTAAATCTTATGCTAAACCTACAGTTAGTCTGAGCTATGCTACTGCATCTGCTGCTGGTGGAACTCTTACTCCTAATTTGAGTTATACTCAAACTTGGGGATGGAATGGAGCTACTACTGGAGGTGGAACATTAAGTTCTCCGATAAGTGGTGCTAGTGTAAGTTATTCTGGATCAACTGGTATTACTGTTAATGCTACTACTGGTAATGTAACCGTGGCTTCATTAGGTACAACAGTTAAAGATGCTGCTACGTTAGGTACAGTAACAGTAACGGTAACTGCTAATGGCCAATCTAATACTGGTACAGCTAATATTAGTCAAGCTAAGAATGAAGCAACTACTATTACTTATGGAGAATGGTCTAATCCTACTGTAAGTGCTAGTCCTAATCCAATAGCTAAGAATGGCACTTCATCAACAATTAGTGCATCTCAGTCTAGAACTAGAATTCAGAATTATACTTCTGGAGCTACATCTACAATGAGTAATGAAACTAATACTAGCTCATTTACTGTAGCTAAGAAGTCTGGTGATGCAGCATTTAGTAATACAGGTATGACAGTTAATGTATCAGCTAATACTACAGTAAGCTCACGTAGTGCAATATTTACTGTAACTGGTAATAGTAAATCTTCTGATATAACTATTACTCAATCAGCTGGTGATAGTACATTATCTGTATCTCCTACTACATTAACTTGGGATGCTTCAGATACTACAGCTAAGACAGTAACCATTACATCTAATGATAGTTGGACAATAACAATATCCTAATAAATAATTATGGCGTATTTTAGTATTGATAAAAGTAATGGTCAGGGTACACAAACCCTGACTGTTACTCCTAATTCTACAAATGGTACTTAGTCTACTAAGGCTAATACTATAACAGTTAAAACTGGTACTGTAACTAAAACAGTATCTGTATCCTAGACTCCTTGGTATAATGACTGTACATTTTATAATGACGGAAAAGATTTCTCTGAATATATGTATCTAGATGCAGCTGCTATTGGAGGTAGTGATTGGATAGCAGGCAGTAGTGCTAGAGATGTATTAGATCAAGAAGGAGTGTATTAGATGAAAGGATATTCTACTGATGCTACTAGTACTGATTCCGTATTCAAATTCAGATTTAAAACTAATACTAGTTATATTAAATTCACTAGTTTAGTAGAGTATGGTGCACAGGATCCAGATACAGATATTGTACTTGTAATTAAAGCTAGTAGTGCAGCTTTAGAAGGATTTAGTCAATCGGGGTATATGTATAATAATGGTTCTGGTTGGTATGAATTTGATTATGGTGATATAGAATCATCTACAGCTAGAGCCAGAAATATTACAGTTACATTACCTGAGAGATTTATGGATTATATACTTTCACATAATGAAACATATGAAGTAGAACTTTATGTATGTTATCATTATATTGAGGGAGGAAATGTAATGCAAACTCATTTCTATTTTGATCCTAACTAGAGTATTCACAAACACATAGAGTGGCAATTATCATAATATTATGAGTCATTTTCAAATAAATAAAAGTTCAGGCAGTGGTTCTGATACTATTACGATTACTCCTACTACATCAAATAAATACAGTAACGATATAGTTGAAACTGTTACAGTTCAAACTGGGGGGGGGTAACGAAAACGATTAATTTAACTCATCGTAAACCTACTGTTATATATACTACTTATGATATGGAATTGAATGGCGCTAATATGAAAAGAGCTTTCTAGGATTCACGTATCTATAAAACTAGTGGAAATGTTGGTACTAATACTCCGCATAATCAAAGAGATGTCTGGGATTTAACAAGTTTTCCAGATGATGTTAATATTGAGAGCGTATAGTCAACTATATTATACGGTAGTTATATTTTGTTACCTAGACTTAGTAATGAAGGACATGAAACTTGGGTAAATTACTGTAATGAAGATGACAATCTATGGCCAGATGATCCATGGAGATGGGGAACGCCAGCAGTATTTCCTAGTTTTGATTTTTACTTACATGTAGATACTGGTGGTATACAATACGGTTATTATTTATTCAGAGATGTATATGTTAGAAGTATAGGTAATAAAGATGAAGCTACAAACAGAAGTCATTGGTGGGAAGTAACTATGGATTCAGATTATCATGGTATAACAGCATTTCATATTACTACTTACGGTCTGGGAGAAGGAAATGATGCGGATTTCATATTCGAAGATTTAGGTTATGATCCTCAATAGGATTTACATATTTATATGACTGCTGCAATAATTCAAGTATTTGATTAGTACGATAACGAAATATTTATGTGGGAACCACCTGGTGATTATTATGTATTACCTACTAGTAATCATTTGCCTGGTACTTTATATGTTCCATTAGGTATGTATACAAGAGATTTACAATTATATTATTAATAAACATGACAAGAAACGAATTAATAACTGAAGTAAGTAAATACTTCAAAATCTAGGAGCTTGTATGTTCTCATTGTTATAGTAAGTTTGGTGAAGCATCGTGGTAGTTTATAAGTACTGAATTACTTAGTACTATATACACTTTAAGATGTATTATATTTAATAAACCTATGACAATCAATACTTGGCATAATGCAGGATAGTTCTCTCAAAGAGGGTTAAGATGTAATATATGCCAATTAGTAAAATCTAAAAATTCAATATATTTATCTGCTCACTGTTTAGGTAAAGCAATAGACTTTAATGTATCTGGTATGACTTCTAGTGAAGTAAATTAGGCAGTTAGAGATAATGCTGATAAGTTTGAGTATCCTATTAGATTAGAATCTAATACAGATGGTTGGTCACACGTTGATGTATTCCAACCTAAAGGATCAACTAAATAGTTAGTAGAATTTAACGGATAACTTAATTTAAGCCTGTTTAAGGCATTATCTTGTATAGAATGATAACTTGTTAATAGTTTATACGAAAGTGTCTTAAACGGCTTTAAAATAACTAATATGTCACATTTTAATTCTAACGTTAGTTCAGGTTCTGGCGGTACTACTATAACTATTACTCCTACTGCTGTAAATAATACTACTAGTGATATTACTGAGACTGTAACAATTCAGACTAGGGGGGGGTTACTAAGATGGTGAACCTAATCCATACAGCTAAGCCTACTCAAAGATTAATTAGGTTAACTACATCTAATTATCAGAATCTACATTGTTATATAATGCTAGACAGATTATACTTACCTGGAGATCAAGGAGTAGGTACGTCTATTAATGCTAGTATTCATAGTTAGTCAGGAGAAGAAACTGTAACTAAAGAAGTTACTAATCCAGCATTTGTAAATGCTGATCTTGGTACATGGTCTAAACCAATATTACCATATCAATTTGATTTTATATATACTTAGGATGATGCTAAATATGGTAACAGATACATTACTTATAATGGTGATCTAGTTGCTACATTTTATGCTACTAATGGACTATAGTATAAATTTAGTGTTATGAGTCCTAAAGGAGTTGGTGCTATCTTAGATTCAGATAAGACTACAGTTATTGGATATGAACTACCATTTATTGATATTACTAATATAAATCCTTCAGATTATAGTCTTACTTGGGATGCTATATTAGCTAATGGAGGTAATGATAATTGGAATGCTCCATATTGGTATACTAGTGATTGGGATAAAATTGCTACAGGTAATACAGATGAGTATAAGTTAGTATCTAAAGGAGATGGAGCATATATTAGAACTGTTCCTATGGAAAAAGTATATGATGACGTAAAATAGATAGATTATAACTTTGAATTTAGTTTAAATGATACTTTAGCTATTAGTGGATCATTCTAGATGATAGAATGGTTTGATATAGGTGATGGTGATACTATAACATTATATATACTAGGTACAGGAACTACTAGAACATTTAGATTAGTATATAATTCCTAGAGTGGAGAATATGATTATACAGAAGATAGTACACCATTCTATAAAGAATATGATATGTAGCTTACTTTAAACTATGATCATTTAACAATACATGGGTTTGATGGTGAAAATATGAATGCGTCATATAATTTCCAAATAAGTGGAATTAATGATACAGCTTCATGTGATTTCCATTTCCCAAAATATACACAATTATTTAAAGCTGAAGCAGCAGCAATACCATTTTAATAAAACAAACAATAATGAAAATAATTAGAAGCAAGGTTCAACCTACCGGAAAAGGTTTATACTACTATTGGGTGGATCTAACCGCTGATAAAGATGGTGCAGTAATAAAGTACTATGACAGCGATACTAATAAATGGGAGATATTAAATACTCCATGGAACAGTGAATAGGATGATATACTGAAGGATCATGAGAAACGTATAAGTTAGAATGCAGAAGATATTCAGGCTGAAATCGAGAGAGCTACTGAAGCAGAACATCTTAGACCGTAGATGTTTGAATTTCAACAAATGTTTAATCTAGAAGGAACTATTACTGATAAATCTGAAATTATAAATAAGATTAATGTTGATTTAGGTAACAACGGATTAGATGAATATAAAAGTGATAGTTTAAATTCTTTACTGACTACGTTTAGAAATGAAATCATTAATCATTATGTATTATACGGATCCTATCATGCTAACAAATTCTCAGTAGAAGTTACTACAGGATTACCAAACGTTTATTCTGGTTTAATGATTAAATTTATATACGATAATAAGTTGTATACATATACATATACTTCTGATTATAGTGAAGAGAACGTTTAGGCTAAATTAGAAATTAGTGAAAACGCTAAGATATATAAGTTTCCAAGTTCCGTAGTCGAACTTTGTGATAATGACGATGTAAGTGACTAGGAATTAATGGAATGGTTTGAATTAGAATATAATGAAGACCCTACTGTGAATGCTTCTACTTTTAATAATTATATATAGAAATTAAAAGAATATAACGCAGATTATTATACATTTGAGAATGAATACTTTGATGGCGATTTGTATAAAATTCCATATAGCGTGTTAGGTTGTTCTATTAATATATATGAAGATCCTGATATTAATTCTTATTTAAATTTACATATATTAGATATAGACGCTGATGATATATGTAATGTATATATAAGTACTTACGGTAATAAATTAACGTTATCGATAGTTGAATCATCGTTTGCATATTCTTTTGATGTTTATCCAATAATAAAACTACCAGTAGATACATCAGTTCAAACATTTTTAGATGAATGTACAAAGACCTTTAAAGAACAAAACGTATATTCCGAATATCCGCTTACTGTAGAAAGGTTTATGAATACTTTTTCGGACATTGTTAGTACATATAAATTACATTCACACAATTAGTTGTTTGGTAGCACTAATACAGTATTTGGAATGTATGGCATTGGCTTAGGATATTCTAGAGTATTTACCATACACGAATTGTTTGGAGATTTTATAAATATCACTGAAATAACAGCTACCGTTTATAATGATGAGGATGATACTATAACTATAGAAAAGAGTAGACTAGAATTAGGTGGTGGAGGATCATCTTCATATACATTCCCAACTTATTTAAATACGTATTGTAATGAAGAATTCTAGGTATATAAAAATAACTACTTAGGAACTGAATATACTAGAACTACTACTGAACAAGAATTATTTGAATCTTTAGGATTGACATATGCTATTGGAGATGCTGCTGCAAATAAAGCTACATTTATTCAATTCGTTAAGGATTTAACAAGTTCATACGGATCTTATTTTATACAGGTTGATAATGAACAACAAACAGCTAAATGTTCTATATATGCAGATATTAGTAGAGGAGAACTAACCATTAAGAGTTTTGGATACTTATCAGGTTGTGCTGGAGGTGAATGGGCATATTATTTCTGGTATGATAATAATACATTAAAAGCTACTAGAACATACGGTAGTGCACCAGTAGAAGCTAGAGATGATACGATGGTTGAATGGCACGGATTTGCTGCTGGTAGTTCTAACAGAGTATTTGGTATGTATTCTAACTCCTTAGGTGTACAAAATACATCTAAAGGTAGATTCGAAAATGTTATGGGATGTTTCAATACTGCTGATGGAGAAGGAGTAGTTGCTATTGGTGATTCAAATGAAATAACAGGAGGATACTCACATGCCTTTGGTAAACATCTTTATACAAAAAATGGAGATTCTGTTTCATTAGGATTCTATAATGCTAAAGATCAACCATCTGGGGTAGTATCTATATCAGCTGGAACATCAGATACTGCTAGACGTAATGGTATTACTTTAATGAAGCCAACTAATGATCATCCTTATACTAGAGTATATGTTGATGGTATTGGTGGTGTAGATGGAGAAGGTAATATTACATCTGATAATAGAACATTGCAAGAAGTAGTTGATAATATTTATCTAGGATTAGAAACTGCTGCGTATACTATGTTACGTATAATTCAGATAGATAATGATGGTTAGATAGTTACCCTTTTTCCAAATTCCTTTACTATATTAGAAGGAGAAATTATACGTATATATATTACTTTGGGATTTACTTCATATGATGATATTGTAAATGAATATATTGTATAGTTTAGTACTGGAAATACTGTTCCAACTATAGAATTTCCTGCGAGCATTAAATGGCAAGTTACTCCTACTATATAGGCTAATAAAACTTATCAAATATCTGTTATAAATAATTTAGCAGTAATAGGTGAATGGGATAATACTACTGCATGACATTAAATAGTATGAATAGAAGATTATTAATGAATACGAAAAAAAAAACAATCAGTACAAATTAGGAATGGATTAATAAATATTCCATGTGATACTTATTTTACTGATAAATTTATTATAGAATTTAAGTTTGTATCTACTGAAAATGATCCTAGTTATATTGTTTGCTATTAGGATAGTTAGAAATGTAGTATAGGTATAAAAGAATTTAATAAACTGTTTGTAGAAAATAAAGAATATATAATAAATAGTAGAAATAGTAACTTAGAACCAGGTAATATATATAAATTTGAATTTAATGATAATTATAGATATTATTATTTAAATGATGAAATGTTTACCTCAATACCAAAACAAACTGATCGTCATATTAATAATACTATATGTTTAGGTACTTTAATTGATAATTCTACAGCATCCCAATATAATTGTGATATTGATATTTATAGTTTTTCGCTTTATAGATTTGACGATAATTTAGATTATTAGACTGTAATTAACTATATAGCAAAGGACAATAATACGCTAGTAGATACTATAACTGGAAATGAAGTTACAGTTAAGTAGTTATAATTAATAATCTACCCCCCCCCCACTTTTGTGGGGAGGGTATTAATATAATAAATATGAATAATTTTAGAAGACTATTATTATAGGGGTAGAAGGAAGAGAAATATGTAACATTAAGCGGTAATGGTAAATGTATTAATACAGGTATATACGGAGCTTACGATATAAAAGTAGAAACTAAAGCTTTCATGAATAATATAGATAAAGTTGATTTTATTATCTATAGTGAAGATAGTAATGGAAAAGATAGATTTTCATTGTTAAAATCAAATAGAAAGATTAGAACTGACTATGAAGCTACAATGAATAATATTGATACAGTATCAGTAAATCAGCTTTGGTATCCAACAGTATATATTAAAGATAGAAACAAAACTTTTATAAATGGAGAATTAGTTATGACTAATAATTTTGAAAGAGATTTCGAATCTGGAAACAATATATGGATTGCAGCACCTACTAGTCAATATAGAGATGCTGAAGTATACATATATTATTTCAAGTTATACAAGGATGATGTTCTACTCTTAGATTTAATTCCATACAATGAGACTGATATGATTGATACATTAACCGGAAATATTTACACAGCACAATGATAATGAAAAAGAATAAGAATAAATATCGTCCTGCTATGGGGGGGGTAGCTTACTATGAATTCCCATAGAAGACTGTTAATGTAGAATAAGAAACAGAATAGTGATACTTATTACGAAGCGTATAACCTAGTATTTGATGGCGCTAACTATATTGATACTGGTATAAAGCTGTATGATACAGATAAGGATTTTGAGATTGATATAGAATTTTCAATATCAAAGGAAGATATAACTAGTAATATGACAATATTATACTGTCCTAGTAGTGATATTGGTTATGCAGGAGTATATATTGTTTTTTACATAGCAAATGAATAGGCATACTACTTTATAACATATGTAGGAAATAACCCTGAATCAGTTGAGTGTAAAGTTACTTTTGATAACATTATTCATTATAGACTTAAAAAGGTTGGGAATTCTTATTGGGTATACTTAAATAATGAAGTTGTAGAACGTATGGATTATAGTTCACCTTTACTAGAATCCCCTTATCCAGTGATATTAGGAGCAAGTAAGCATCTTGAAACTTATAAGTATTACTTTAAAGGAACAATAAATCATATAAAAATAGAAATAATATGAAAAGATATTATAAAGAGATTGAAGGAAAGAAAGTATTCTTCAATGGTATTTTAATTAAAGAAGACAGACAAATTATTAATCCATCTGAAGAAATGTTACTTGAAGATGGATGGATTGAATATGTACAGCCTGAACCTTCTTTAGAACAAATTAAATTTAATAAATTAATGGACTTACAATATTATGATAAGTCTGATAATATAAACATGTTTTATTATAATTCTGTACCTATGTGGCTTAGTCGTGAGGATAGAATTGTAATTAAAGATAGATTCGAAAGAGAGAAAGCAAACGGCATAGAGTTAACTAAACTTTATTATCAAGGACAATATATTGAAGTAAGTCCAGAAGTTGGTATACAGTTAATTAATGCTGTAGCATCGTATGCAGATAAATGCTTCGATATTACTGAACAACATAAATCTAACATCAATGCCCTTACTACTAAGGAGGAAGTTGAGGCTTATGATTACACAGTAAAATATCCTGAAAAGTTAAGTCTGTAATATAAAGCGCTATAAAGAATATTTCATATTACGTATTAGATAGCAACTTGAATAGTAATATTTACGTTGTACAAGAGCAAATATCTAATATTAGTATCATAAGTGGTGGCAGTGTATTTTAATTGGTATATTGCCACCGTTTTTCATAATATGCCAAAGTGATTTATAGAAGTAATGAAGTAATGAACCTTATACAGCGTATATTTGCTAATGGCTATCAATCATTACTGGGTTGGTTAGCAGGAATTGCAACTATACTTGCACCCGCAGCTCCATTAATAGGAGTATCATTCTTGTTCATATTTATAGATTTATTCTATGGGTATAAAGTGTATAAGAAGTGTACTAAGAGTACTTAGTTCGAGTCAAACAAATTTTACAAAACAGTAGAGAAGTTAATGCTAGCTGGCGTACTTATCTCCTCATTTTGTTTCTTAGATAAATTTATCTTTATGACATATGAGGATCTAATGATGGCTAAGATAGCAGCAGGAACTATTTGCTTTGCTGAAATACTGTCATTACTAGAATCCCTTAGAGCTTTAAAACCAAAATCGCTTACGGCAAGATTACTAAGTAAGGTAGTTAAGTCTAAAGCGGAAAAGTATTTAGAAGTAGATATTTCAGACATTATCGAAGATTAGCCAAATGATATCAATAATATTGAAAACAATTCTAAGTCTCATAACAAGTAAGTTTTCCTCTATTATCAAATGGTTTAAAAAATATTACAAATTAATTGCAGTGATTATCATAATGATTCTCGCTGCTTTTTTGTTTTATTACCATAACCTAGTGAATAAGAAAAATATAGAGATTGATAGAATAACTAGTAATTATGAATACTATATGAATAAGGCTTCCAATGAGGAAGATAGTAATAAAGTATTGCAATTAACTCTTAATGAGTTTAAAAATAGTAAAGACAGCTTAGTACAGAAGATGCAAGTTGTTTAGAAACAATTAAAGATCAAAGAGAAAGAATTAGAGTAGGTTCAGTTATAGGAATAGAGAGTAGTATTAGATACTACTATAATAGTAAAAACACAAGACTTTAACGTGGAAATCAAACCAAACGCCTTGACATCAATAATAATCAATAAACACGATTCTATTCTTACTCATAAACTAGATATAAGAAACACTTAGACTCTATTTTTAGGTCATCATAAAGAGTACAGAAATAAGTACAAGAACTGGATTACTCGACTCTTTCACTTTGATTTTAAAAAGAAATTAATATACCAATTCCAAATACATAACAGTAACGATTTGATACAAATAACAGATACAAGACTTATAGAAATATCAAAATAATTAATTAAGTCCTAATATAATATAATCAATATTATGAGAAAAAAACTAAAAATGCAACGACATGAACGCATGTTTGGTCCGCATTTTGATGAAGAGCAGGCTATCAAAGCTGTAGCTAAAATGGAAAATGAAGATGGGACTAACGGTGAACACTGGAGTTTAAGTGATACAACTAGGATTGCTGGACAGTACGGTATTAGTCTTAATACACGTAAGTTCAATAAGTATGACTGGTATGTAGCATTAAACATGGTTTACTCAGATTACTACAAAGTAATCAATACTATCTCAAATAGTGACCACTTAAGATGCTTTGCTAAATTAGCAGAAGCGTGGCTATGTGATAAAGACATAGATGAAGGAAAGATGTGGTATTACTATTGTTTCATTATGTGTGATAAGTTACGTGATGAGTTTCTTGAAGAAGATGAAGATGATGAAGATGAAGAAGAATACTCCCGTTACAATTACGCAAGACGTGCTAAATCAAAACGTAGATACGAAGACGACGATTACGAAGATGATGATAGAGATTATCGTTATGAACGTAGAGGTCAAATGCGTGAAAGAAGATCATCAAGATATTAATTAATCAAAATTATAAATAATTATGTACGAACCTGAAAAAATTTATGTACAGAACTCTGGTATAGATCCAGGTATTGCAGCGTTAATGCAGAATAATGGTAAAATGGACCCTGCAGCTCTCATGGCTATGATGAACAATGGTGGCATGGGAGGAAACAACGGTATGTGGTGGATATGGATTATCCTTATCTTCTTCTGCTGGGGTGGATTCGGTGGTAATGGTTTCGGTGGTAATGGTCAGAATGCTGGTAGATTAGCTTCTGAATTGAACACTGACGCTAACACTAATCTATTAATGCAAGCTATCAATGGTAACAAAGAAGCTATCAGTAGCTTGTCTACTACTCTTAATTGTGATATCAATGCTGTTCAGACTGCATTGAGTAACATCAATTCAAGTGTAAATCAGATTGCTTGTGATACTAAGTTATCTAGCTGTGAGGTTATTAATGCTATTACTTCTGGTAATGCTAACCTTGCTTCTCAGTTGGCTAACTGTTGCTGCACAACTCAAAGATCTATCGATGGAGTTAACCTTAACATAACCAAGATGGGTTATGAAAATCAATTATCAGTATGCAATCAAACTAATAACTTAGTAAATACTATGAATAGTAATGCATTATCTTTGCGTGATAATGGCACAGCTAATACTAATGCAGTTTTAGCTAAACTTGACGCAATGTAGAACTAGGCATTACTTGACAAGATTGATGGCTTACGTGAAAAGAATTCAACTTTGTTGAGTCAATTAAGTCAGGAACATCAAACAGCTACGTTCGGTTCTATGATCAGTCAAGCAACTACTCCGATAGTTACTAAACTGAATGCATTACAAACTGATGTAGATGGTATTAAGTGTAAATTACCTAATACAGTAAGCGTTCCTTATCCTCAATTATCTGTATACAATCCAGAAGTTTATCGTGCTGCAGCATTTGGTGCTTATGCTGGTGATGCTGCATTCAGTGGTTATAACAGCTGTGGTTGCTAATAAGAAAGGAGGTAACTATGTATCCTTTCTATAATGTTCAACCTGCAATGTTCCCATTTGTACCATTCTTTCCTCGTAAAAGAGTACGTACACTAGCTGGTATACCAGTAATAAAGACAGTAGATGTGCTTACTACAGCTACACAAGTAAGATATGATATTAGTCATAAAGAATTTGCTAGTCTCCCTAAAGAAGGTTTATTCATTCTTGATGTAAGACAGCAAGTATCTACTCCTGACTTTTCATTACCTGTAGCTTTATCAGATCAAGATTCTGAGGGAACAGTTCAAACTACTTTGCATAATGCTTTAGCGGAGGACGTATAGGCTGGTGATTTGCAAATGAATGGTAGATATCTAATATACTATAATAAGTGTAGTGGATCATACCAATTAATGAATGCATATCCAGCTACTATAACAGCTCCTGCTTCATAACAATAGGGCTCTTCGGAGCCCTTTTAAATCAATATAATTATGACATTTAATCAGTTAAAGATAGACGATCAAGTCTACATATTAGAAGTACTAGGTACATTTAAAAAGATAACCTAGTTTTGTATAGGTACTGTTACACAAGTATCAATGCCATACGATGAACCACTACAACAAGGTCAGTTCCCAATACCAGGTCAACCTAGGAGAAAATTGGTAGACATCACTGTTACTTGTGATGGAGAAGTAAAAAAGTTAAGTGTATAGGCTGATAAGTCTAGTATGATAGACTAGAACATCGGTCTTACTATAGCTACTGAGAAGTAGCACGTTATCGATTCAGTTAGGAGAAACTACAATGAATGTAAAGCTAAATTAGAATCAATGACAAAATATGAATAGGAGATGAATCGATGTAAGGAAATACTTGACTAGTTAGAAGTCAATAATGATAGGGTTGCTTAATAGCAGCCCTTTTTTATTATACTTAGTTTTAAGAAGCGCTATTAGTTTAATCGACCAAATGTACAGAAAATATATCTAAACTTCACAGAGAGCCTTAAAATGCGTTCTACAGCTATTATATAATTTTAATACGTATTAAATATGACGCTTAATGAGCTTGTTGATGATGTCTTACTTGAAGCTCGTAATAATTAGATTACTGAGAGTGAAAAGTTAAGTCGACACCAAATTGAATTATGGATCTAGTCATACAGAGCTTATCTTATTAAGTAGGAGATAGATAAGGAAGATGAAGAACTAGATGATGAATTCACTCAGACTATTATTATGCATTTAGAACGAACAGAGGATGAACCTGGACACTATGAATATGTTACTGAAGAAGACCTACCTTCTTTACTTAGCGCACGAGGTAAACCTGCAGTATTATCTGTAAAAGATATGTTCGGGAATGTGATATAGATAGGTTCTGAGACTAAAATGAAATACCAAAGACACAGAAAATATACCTGTAGTCATTATATTGCTTACTTAAAAGATAAGAAGCTTTATGTAGAAGGTGATTCTAATGTACTAGAGAATATAGAAGTAAAAGTAATAGCTGAAGATCCTACTGAGTTAAAATACTGTTACGATCCAAGTAAAGATAAATATCCTATTCCGTCATATATGTGGGGTACTATTAAACAGTTAATCTTTACTAGAGATTTCCTTACTATGAGACAAGAGGTTTCTGATACAACTAATGATAGTAAGGATGATACTCAAAACAGTTACAATCCAAATATGTATCGAAGTATAAGGAGATGAACGAAATAAACAAAACAGCAAATAAAACAAAGTCTTACACAATTGCATCTTTTTATAATTCCTATTTAAAAGATATTGAACCTAATACTATATATGATATAGATTATAATACATATAGATAGATAGTAACTAGTTACTTTTAGTACTTAAGAGATTAGGTTATTGAAGAAGGTAAATAGATTAAGTTACCATACAGATTAGGAACTCTATAGATTATAAAAAGTAGACCAAAATATTATGATAAAAGAAGTCTTAGAATAGATTATTAGTTAACTAAATAGTATAATAAACTAATACTATTAGATAATTAGCATTCGGATGGATTTAAATATAGAGCTCATTGGAGTAAACTAGATATGATCGTACCAAATAAGACTAAATATATGATGGTTCTTACTAGATCAAATAAAAGAAGATTAGCAACTTTGATTAAGACAAAACAAACAGATTATCAGGAAATATGATATACAAATTAGCGACAGTAAAATCTGTCATAGCAAAAATAATTGCTGACCTTAATCTGGATGAAAATAAGATAAAGATAACAGATATAACTGAGTGGATTTTTGAAGCTTTGCACAAAATAGGATCAGTTAATTAGTTAGATCATAAAGTAACAGTTGTACCAGTTAATGGATATCAAGCTAAGTTACCTTGTGGTCTTATTCAGTTAGATAATGTAGCTTTTTCATTCTGCAATTGTAATGGTTGGTTACCAATGCGTAAAGCAACTGGATCATTTAGTGTATTTAATCATTGTAAAGGAGAATGTCCCAAAATGATTGTACATGATACTGCTTTATTTCCATTAGTTAAGAATATGTTTAATCTTACTAACGATAAAGATGCGTTAGCTAAATTAAACGAAGATCCTAACTTAAGAGAAACACTTAGTTGTTTACTTAATGAATATACTGTAGATAGTAAGAATGGTAAGATAAAAGGTTTGGCAAATTCAACTAATTTTAGTAACTCACTATAGTATGATTTAAAACCAGGATATATTTATTGTAATGTACCTAATGGATTTGTAAAGTTATCATACTACGGAGAGTATCTAGATGATGAAGGTATGCCTCTTATACCAGATAATCCTTCTTACTTTGAAGCTGTATACTGGTATTGTGCAATGAAATTGTTCTTTATTGAATGGACTAAAGGAGATAAGAACTTTAGAGAGCTGTATATGACTGCTAAGTCATCTTGGAACTTCTATAGAAAACAAGCATATGCAGAGTCTATGCTTCCAGATTAGGGAGATATTGAGTCTATTAAGAATATATGGCACACTTTAATTCCAGAAGTAAACGAGCACGATACCTTCTACAGTACTACTGGAGATAGACAAATAGTATATAATTCTAATATATATTGATATGGCAGCTAATTCACAAACAAGCACTTTCCTTGGTGGAATGGATAGAGACAGTAGTGAATATATGGTTAAAGAACAATCATATAGATATGCTGAGGATATTAGAGTCATTACTAATGATAATGGTAGTACTGGTTATATACAACCTAGAGATCATATTAGATAGTATAATCAAGTATTAGCTACTAATGAAATGATATTAGGTAGTGTAGAAGCTAAAATATACGATAAAGATTACGAAGGAGGTAAGGCTAGGGACTGTGTTGTAGTATTAACTAGAGTAAACAATGTAAATAAGCTACGTATAATAGTAGGATTTGAAGATGGACAACTATACTGTTTAAAAGATCCTTTCATAAATTTTGATTTAGGTATAACTAGTGAAGTAACTATGGTTTCAAACTATGAATCTACTTCAGTTAGTAATATTTATATATCAGATGGAAAGACTGAAATTAAAGTAGTAAATATCAATGATAATATACCTAATGTTACTACTGCAGAATAGTTTGATATACATCCTAATTCTAATCTAACACAACCTATATTTGTAGAATATTGTGAAGGAGTATTACTAGCTGGTAAAGTACAATACACTTATATGTTATTTCATAAAAATGGTACTAGAACAGCATTATCTCCATTAAGTAATATTATTCCTATTACTAATTATAGTACAGATTCTAATTCTATATTAGGATTACCTACAGATGATATTAGTAAACAAGGATGTACTATATCTATTAAAGTAGGAGAAGAAGTAAAATCATTTGATTATATTCGTATATATCGAGTTACTTATACTAATGATAGTTCTGTTCCTACTATAAATATTATATTAGAATAGAAGATCGTAGGTAATGAAATAACTTATAATGATTCAGGTAGAAGTAGTATATCTACTGTTCCAAATGAAGAGTTCTCTAATATAATAGGTAACTCTTTTTCTGCATAGATAATAGAGAAGCATGGAGACAGATTATTTAGTGCTAATCTAAAGGACTTAACGTTTGATATAGAAGACTACGATGCTAGAGCATTTAGATGTGATAAATATAGATCCGTACAACTACAAGATAGTGCCAATGGTACTATAAGTGGTACATTGAGATCTGACGGTAGCATCAATGGTAATTATCCATCTGAAGATCACGATTGTATTAATCCTAGTAACATACTAATAGGATTAGATGATGGTCAAAAATATGTATACGGAGTAGATAGTAACAACAACTTATACTTAGGAGGTACTGGTAAGAATGTATCTTATAAGTTCGTATTTACTGAAGTAATATTGTCAGATGAACAAGCAGAAACTAATAAACCTGCTACTACTAATAAATTATCAGTAAAGCAGGTTAATAATACTAGAAGATATTATAGATTAGATGACGGTACTACAAGTAAGACAGTAACTAAAAAGACTATACCTAACTACTCAGATCCTGCTACATGCGTAGATTGTACTGGGTATCAAAGAGATGAAGTATATTCATTTGGTATAGTATTTTATAATAGTAAGTCTCAACCTTCTCCAGTACATTGGATTGCAGATATTAAGATGCCTAGTCAATATGCATCATATGATGTATCTACTGTACCTAGAGATTATATAGATCCTTATCACTGTGGTAGGTATTCTAAGTTACTTAATAAAACAGTAGACTTAGTAGGTTACGCATTAGGATTAGAGTTTGAAGTAAAGAACTTACCCAAGAATGTAGTAGCATATGAAATAGTACGATGTGATAGAACTAAAGCAGATAGAACCGTATTAACTCAAGGTATATTAAGTAATACTTGGAATCCTAGTAAAACTATTTATCCTACAGCTCTAGGTAATATTGGATTATTACCTCACCCTTGGCCTTACACTCAACGTAGAAGTGATCAAGGTATTAATTCTACTATGGATGAAGATAATTTATAGCGCATAAGGTGGTGGATATTAAAAGAAGAGCATGATACCAACTAGGCAGTAGCTACTAGATCTAAGAATATATATGAACTAATATGTCCAGAAGGATCTTTTGCTCCAGAATCTTCAGTAGATTATGTCACTTCTAACAACGTTAAAGTAATAGGATATACGGCATCGTATTCAGGGTATCGTTCTAATGATCTTCCAGAAGATTTAAAAACTGGTCATAATAAGAAAGAAGCTTCTGCTACTTTTACTTTAGGATATTGGAAATATACTAAAACTCTTAATAACATTAATCAAAATAAAAATGTGGGTAACGCTGCTTATCTAGAAGGAGTATCTACTAGTTAGTATGCTAGTGATCATCGTCCAGGATTATCAGACATATATTATAAGGATGTTGGAGCAATGTTAGGTGAATATGGACAAATAGCAGCTAACACAATGAAATATTATTATTTCGCTAAGCCTATCAGAGATACCGGAAACAAATTATATAGAATTGAAGATTGTATAGCTACCAGAATAGACGGATTCGATCCAGGAGTAGATATACAAGAATCTTCTGTTGTTACTTCATACACTCAGCAAATAAGTAATAGTTTATATCTTAATATATCATATTTTGACGATGGTAGTGATAAATGGAGTTATAGTAAGCACGGAAGGTCGCTTATCGTAGCGTTAAGTAGATTAAGCGGAAATTCTGATACTGCTCCTATCTCTTAGTATATAGACTATCCTGCAAATAATATAGACGGACAAACTTTTGGTAAAGCTAATACTGCAGCATTATGTAATATATATAATACTGCTGTAAATCAATACGGAGGAAATACTTATAATGCAAGAAGAAGTAGAATATACATATCTACTGGATGTTATAATTTAGCTGGTACTACAACATGTACATGTTACGGTGGAGATACCTATTTGTGTGTATTTGACCACTTAACTACTTCTATTTATCAACATAGAAATGACGTATTAAGTTATGCAGATAGAAACAAAACTATAAACAGTTATATACCGTTAGAAACAATATATAATTTAAATTTACGTTCAGATCAAAGTTATAGTAATCTAATAGATATACAACCAGCTACAGCGTGGTTAATTCAAGATAATCCTGTAGCTCATACTAATTATATATAGGATAAACCTTTATACAGATATAATGATGCATACTCAGCTGATGGTACATCTTTATCTTATGTAGAATCAGGTTTGTATGATGAATCACATAAACAATATAATAATAGAGTTCACGCTTCAGAGTAGAAAACTTCTGATGAAATAATAGACTCGTGGAGTGATTTTAAATTTGCTAATTATATAGATGTTGATTTTAATCACGGTGAGTTAACTAATATTAAATCATTTGGTAATAAACTATTCTATTGGACAGATAGTTCTGTAGGGGTACTTAGTGTTAATGATAGATCTCTTATTACAGATAGCAGTGGAGCTGAACTTGTACTTGGTACAGGAGGAGTACTTCCTAGATATGATACTATCATAACTAAAAACGGTTCATCTATTATTAATGATAAGAGTATTGTTACTACTGATGCTCAATTATACTGGTATGATTATGATAAGAATGAGATATGTTCATATGGAGATGGATTTAAAATTATATCTAAATAGAAATAGGTACAATCTGATTTAAATTCACTTACTCAGGATGAACGTAAAGATATTAAAGAGAATAAAATACCTGTATCATTATATGATAAGAAATATAATGAAGTGTGGATTAAAGTAAAAGATAAACCTTTGATTTATAATGAGAATCTTCAAGCGTTTACTTCTTACTATAATCACGACTTTGATAGGCAAGTGACGTTCTCCGATAGAATTACTACATTTAAAGATAGTAAGTTAAATTACATTCATGATCTATATTAGAATGATAATAGACAACCGTATGATAGAATATGTACTATGCAATTCATAGTAAATAAAGATGCATAGAACACTAAAGTATTTGATAATGTATGGTTTACTGGGGAATTAGAATAGAACGATATTGTAACAGATGTTCATTTTGATACTAAAACTCAGTAGTCGTTATCGTTAGATCAAAGTAAAATAGAGAACAGAGAAGATAACTATAGATTCTATATACCAAGAGAAGATGTTAGTGCTGAATAGACTAAAGAAAGTAAATCATTCTTAGGTAGAATGAGAGGTAAGTATCTAGTATGTAACTATACATTTAATTGCAATGGTGACAAAGAATTCAAAATACCTTATATTAGTACAACATATAGATATTCGATGTTATAATGAAAAAGAAGAATAAAAAAATAAAGAAATGTGCACTAGGTACTTCATCGGTATTACCTGATACTATAACTAGTCCAGTTGCAGGATATGCTGTTGATCCCAATGTATTAAATAAGATTAATAAAGGATGGGATTTTAGGTATGGAGCCCAAGGATTACTTAATGATGCTAGTGCTTTAACAGACATATTTGGAGCTATGAACACCAAAGGTGACGGCGCATAGAAAGCATTAGGAGCAGCAGAAGGTGTAGCTTCTGGGTTAAGTAAACTTGGAGTAAGTAGTGCTACTACAGCTGTCCCATATGTTCAAGCAGCAAAGGGTATCTATGATTTTGGTGCTAATGCAGTTAATTCAGCTAAGACTGGTGTAGTAGACCCATTGGGTGGAGCTATGTCAGGAGCAGCTACAGGAGCTGCTATAGGTACTATTATTCCTGGTATTGGTAATGTAGCAGGAGCAATAGGTGGTGCAGCTGTAGGAGCTATTACTAGTTCTATTGGTACTCCTGGTATGGTAGATCCAATGACTGGTGATATAAAAGGTCCTAATGGTTTAAATGGTTTACTAGGTACTGGACACAGTAAAGGATATCTACAGTATAGAGCTCGTAATGTAAAAGACGGTATGTATCAACAATAGATATCTGATTAGATGGCTGCTGATTACTATACTCAACCAGGAGTTGGTAGACAAACCGTTATGGCAGCTAAAGGTGGTACTATACCAACTACGTTAGCTTACTTAGATGACGGAGAGTTAATAAGAACTCCAGACGGATAGATAAGTGAGATACCAGAAGAAGGTAAACCTACTGATAGTAATTTATTAAACGTACCTGTTGGTACGCAAGTATTAAGCGATAAAATGAAAGTACCTGGTACAAAGAAGACTTTCGCTGAAACAGGTAAAGAGATTATGAAAACAAGAAAATACGGTAAAGATAGATTTGCAGAAAATAGTAAGAAGCTTAATGATATGAATAATCAAGCTGCTTACGATGCATTACTAGCTACTCAAGAATAGATAAAGAGTAAGAGAGGAATGCGCAAAAAAGAAAGTAAGAAAGGAGTACCTGAAGCATAGACTGGTAATTCTGGTTTAGGAGTAAATTGGGAAGAGTTAATGAGAGGATTTGTTCCTGGTCAAGATTATGGAGCTATGCCTCAACCTGTTAATAACGGAAAATTATCTGCTGCACAACAGATTAATAATATTAGAAACAGTTAGGTCAACTCTCTTCAAACTTCTAACATGATTGAACATGGTCTAGATAGAATGAACGCTAGAGCTAGAGTAATAGGTACAAATGGACTTCCGTTGCCACAGACCTATCCTACAAGTATAGATGGTTATACATATGCGTCTCCAGTTAATGCTCCTCAAACTACTGTTACTACACAGCAATCTGCACCAGTATCAGTACAACCTAGAGTTAGAGGAAATCAGGCAAGAGTAAATGTCATAGAATCATCTTCTCCACAATCTCCTATAGTTGCTATGCCGGATTTAAACCCATCTTTCAATTATGATAAGAGTGGACTAGATCCTAGAAGCGTTAAGACTGTAACATCTCCAGTTCCACAAACATATGTTGATTATCGTAATGATAGTCCAGATAATTCATTCCCATTTGATTGGGGAGATTTAGCTAATATGGCTGGAGCAATAAGAGGTAGTGTTAAACCAGATCCAGTAAATACATACACTTATGAACCAACTTATGGTCCTACTGAATACAATATAGATCCTTTGATCAGAGAAGCTAATTTAACTAACTCTATGAATAGATATAATGCTTCTAGAGTAAGCCCTAGAACTGGAGCTAGTTTAGCATTAGGAATTCAATCGGGTAATGCTAGAAATAGAGCAGTAGCAGATGCTTATTCTCAAAAGAATAATGTAGAAAATCAATTAGCATTCCAGAATGCACAAATAGCTAATACTCGTAACCAATATGACGCTGAAGCTAGACATAGAGCAGCAGATGAGTATGCTAGGAATAAAGGAGTAGCAGATACTACTAATGATCGTAGACGTAACAACATGTACAATGTATTTGCTAATATGGCAAGAGATAAGAAGTTAGGTAAGAAAGATAAAGCGTTACTAGAGTATATGAGAGAGTTCTTCAACTATGGTTCTGCTAGTGATGTAGTAAGTAAATTATATAATTCGTTAGGATAATTATGGCATCAGTAAATAGATATTATGAACCTAGTGACTATCAGTATGTTAGTCAATATGTACCAATACCATTTGATTAGTTATATCAAGTAGGTAGAGAATACAACAATAGAGTAGATTAGGCTCAACAAGAATTTAGTAATAATCTCAGTAAGTGGCGTGAATTTCAATCTCCTTCTGCAATAGATATGCAGAGATATAATGAATTAACTATCGAACCAGCAAAAGAAATTGCTATGAAGTTTGCATAGAATCCAGACTTGTTGAAAACCGCTACAGGTAGATAGGAGATGCAAGCTTTCATTAATAGTAGACCATATGCAGAATTAGCTAAACTACAATAGAGTAGAGACGCTATGGTATAGAGATAGAAGTTAAATCAATAGTTACTATTAAATGGAAGATACAATCCTGAATGGCATGATGTTGATTTTAGTAACTACGATACTTTAGGAAACAATAAAGTATTCGATGATTTAAATCCTGTTCCATACATGTCAGCTGCTGAATTAAGTAAGCAATACTTTGATAATCTTAAACCTGGAGCATTAGATCCTGTATATCGTAATGGAATTAGATATAATAGAGTAGGTAATACTGAAGGGGACTTACGTGCAGTAGCAGAAGCTCATCAAAGTGATTTGATAAATACTCCACAAGGTCAGATGTATTATAAACAGATGTTACAAAGAGCTGGAGGAGATCCTGCTTTAGCACAACAGATGTTTAAAGACATGATAGTAGCTGCTAATATAGACAAAACTCTTAGGCCTACTGAAACAGTGGATCCTTATTCTTTATAGATGGCAGTATTAAACGCTAAAGCTAGAATGACAGGCGCTGGAGCTGATAGTCAAACTCAATCCTATTTGACAGATTATGAGAAATTTACAAACTCCGTTAATAAGGATTTTAATAGATACGCTAGAAAGAACATACAAGACCCTACTAGAGCAGATTATAAAGAAGACCAAACAAAAGCTCTTCAATATACTTCCCTTGCTACTCAAGCTATGGAAGAATATCAGAATGCTATAAATGGAGGGGCTTCTCCAGAACAATTACAACAACTAAGTTCTATTATAGATAAAGCTAGTTAGCAAGCTAGACAACATCAGGCTACAGTAAATAGAAAAGAGTTTGCTAACATGTATGGTAGTTCTATTAAACCTGAAGATTTTAATAATTTTAAAGGCAAAGTAGATGCTCAGAAATTTAATAAAGTATCTCAAGACTTGATTGATAATATGAGTGGAAGTGGGTACGATACTAATAGTAAATCTGATGCTGCTATAACTAAATATTTAACTGGAGCTAGAACTGAAGTTACAAGTCCGTTAGGTAAAAGAGAAGCGGTTGTTAAAAATGGAGCTGATGTATTGTTACCTCAACAATTAGCTGCTAGTTTACTTAACATGTAGGGCAAAATACCTGGAGCAGATAATGAGTTAATTAAAACTATTACATCTGGAGCTAAAGATTTATCAATAATACCTAGTGGTAGAGTATTATCTGTAGCAGACCCTTATGCTCCTGGAAATACTAGATTATACATGAAAGGAACGGCTGTAGTACCAGACGTAGATGAAGAAAGCTGGTTTACTACTCTAACTTATCCATTAATGTGGATACCTAAGGGAGCTGAACGTATATTTAATGGTACAGATGTAGAACAGGCAGTAAAAGCATTAAATGGTGAATATGATTCTGATACTAAACAAATGAGGTTTGAAGTATATGTACCACTATCTAATGATGATTACACAGTAGATAACGTAAGTTTAGGAGTTAACAAAGGATATTTTGGTACAAGCGTTAACGCTGGTGATAGAACTGACATGACAATTAGAACGTTCACAAGACAATAATTATGGCAAAGAAGAAGAAACAAATAGATCCAGTTAAAGAAGCAATAATGAATAGTCTGATACAACAATCGTATCAGACTCCATTAGTATCTGCACCTGTTGATTATAATGGCAGATTTAATTATATCGATGCTAGTAATATTAGTACTTAGGATGTAGAAGATGATCCGTGGAAGTTCTAGATGTTAGAAGCTCAAGGTAAAGCTCCTAATGATTATGGAGTTATGGATTATTTAAAAGATGCTTTTACTGACTGGAAAGTAAAATAGAATGATACTAATATAGATAGTAGAAGAGCAGATCTTATTAATCTCCAATAGAAGAGAGATGATGTAAATAACTCTTATGAATACGTATCTAATGCTCAATAGATTTCTCAATTATAGGGAGATCCTGATTTAAATGCAGATCCTAATAAAAGAAACATGCTATCACAATTAATAGAACGTAATAGAGAATTACGTCCTAGTTATGAAAAGATAGTAATGGAATCAGAAGATATGAATCTATTCAGTACTGCTCCATCTTTAAAAGGATTTACTAGAGTATCTGATGATACTAAGTATGATATGTTATAGAAATATAACGATTACTTAAATCAAGAAATAGATAGTAATGCAGCAGATGTTCAAGAATATCAACAGGCTAATGAACATTGGAAGAATAAACATAAATTAAGTTCTTATTTTGAATAGAAGCAGTAGGATAATGATTTAGATTTTACTGATGTAGATACTTATTTATATGGAGTACCTGGTTTAATTGGATCTTCTTCTTCTTCTTGGAAGACTACACTTGCTGCATGGACAGTAGGTTTAGGAACTTCCGCTGCTATTGGATTAACTGGAGGTACTGCTGCACCACTTGTAGTTGGTGCATTAGGAGCAGCTAGTACTTTTGGTTTGGGTATGTATGGGGCTACTGAAGAGAATAAAGCTGAAATGTATCAGCATTACCGAGATCAAGTAAAACAACTAAGTGAAGCAGACGGATCTTTAAGTAAGATATTAAGTAAAGTAAACTCTAATCCTCAGTATGCTCAATTTACTGATGATGAGAAACTAGATTTAATATTAAGTGGTTCTATCGATGTAGAAGATCCTAAATTTGATTAGAATAGATTATCTGCATTTAAAGGACTTAATCAATTATATCAAGACGATATGGTGGCTGTTATGGGCAGTGAAGCTTTAGAAACAGCAATGATCATATTACCGATTGGTTCATTAGCTAAGTTAGGTAAATTAGGAAATAAAGCCAAGAAGTTAGCTACTAAGAGTGAACAGTTGTATGAAGGATTAAGACATCGTATAACCGATTTGACTAATTTTGGTAAAGCCAAAACAGTAGAAGGATTATCTAGACGTACTTTACGTAACTATATATTGGATGTACCTACTAGAACAATGATTTCTTCAGCATCAGAAATGATGGAAGAGAGTAATCAGTACTTGAATGGTGAAAGATATATGCAAGGGAAGTATGGTGATGATCATACTATATTTGATAGTGTACTTAATAACTTAGGTCAAGGTACTAAATCATTATACTCATTCTATGCTCCGTGGGATACAGCATTATCGTCTGACCCAGAATGGTTAGAGAATGCAAGAGGTGGTAGCTTACTTGGTATGTTGATGACTGGCTCTATTAGAACTATAGGTGGAGCAGTATAGACATCTAAACAGATGGCAGCTGATAAGTTTGTATCAGAGATGGCTATGACTGATAGACTGTACGAAAAAGATCTATTACGTAAGAATCAATATTATGCAGATAAAGCAGTAAGAGGTAAGACTAGACAAGTATTAGAATCTTTTGATAAATTAAAAGGTATCGAAGGATTTGATGCTGATATGATAGATGCTGAAAAGAAGAGAGCTGCTAGAGTTATGACTCTTGCTAATAGTAAAGCACTACAAACGTTAGCTACAGATAAATTAGGCATCAATACAAACAGTGAAGAGTACAACAGATTAGTATCTATGGTAGATTACTATAATCAAATGTACAATGATGCTAGAGATACATATGATCAAGCTGTAAGAGACTTAGATATAAAGATTGACGAATCTCAATTAGAAGATTATCTTAATACTTATGTAATAGATAGAGAAGATCCTAAGGCAGCAGAATCTAAGCAAGCTATGATTAATATGATTAGAGGTCTTAGTGAACTTAAAGCTTTATAGAAATACAAACAAGCGTTTGATAATATCAAAGAAGATAGTGAAGAACTAGGTAAATTAGGTATTACTACTAATAAGTTAGATATTGATGAAGTAACTAAGATTATTGATGATCGTATTAAGACTTTAAATAAGTACGTAGACGGATAGGAATTAGCAGAAGAAGATACACAATTGTTATCTGCATCTGATGAAATAGCTGATGCGTATGAATCGTTTATACCTCATTATATAGAAGTAACTCGTGCTTAGAATGCTCTTAAAGATCTAGGATTCGATAGTAAGAAGTTAGGTAATGCTAATGTAAAAGAGATTCAATCTAGACTGAATAAGATGACTAAAGCTGAGAAGGATGATATAGAATTTCAAGAAAGAATTCAAGATGCTCATGAAGGTATAAGTTAGTAGGATGCACAAGTTATTCCATTAGAACAGCCTACCGTAGCTACTGAAATAAAAGAAGATCCTATACCTGAACCAGTAAATCCTGAACCAGTTGAAGTTATTACTCCAGAGGTACAAGATACACCTAAGTCTGAAACTAAGCCTGAAATAGAACCTATAATAGAAACACCTCCTGCTTAGATAGAAGAAAAGCCTGAACCTACTCCTGATGTTAAAGATCAAGAATAGGAAACTAAACATGTTGAAGAAACTCCTATATCTACTGAAGAAAAACCTATAGAATAGGCAATAGAAGTAGAATAGAAGAATCAAGCTAAAATAGATAATCAACAACAGAAAGAATTAGACGATCTTAGAAATAAGATAATCGAAAAAAGAAGTAAGAAGGTAACTATTGGATAGAAGAAGGTTAACAAATCACAGAGATCGTTAGATAAAACTAGAGCTCAATTATAGAATCCTGATGCATACACAGATGAAGAATTAAGTATGCAACCGGATCAATAGTTTACTGATAATTCATACGGTAGAGCAATTCAAAGAGCGAACGATGAAGTATCTAAAGTATATAAAGCATTAACTCCAGCTATACTAGATCAATTAATTAATCCTGATAATTCTTGGAAATATAATACTAATAATAGAGATAGATACTTCTTAGAACAAGATCTTGATGCTTTACAAGAAGAACCTCTTACTGAAGAACAAAATAAGTTGCTTACTTTATATGACGATTTAATATCTAATAGAGATAGTCTTATCAATGGTATATTCGATGTAGAAGATGGTAGAAGGCTTACTCCTATAGTAAATAGAATAAATAGTATAAGTCAATAGATTGATGAGATATTAGATTCTATTGAATCACAACAACAATCTGAATCTGTTAAGAGTAAAATAATATCATATAGTAGAACTCAAGATGCACAATTAGATGGGATAGTTGGTGCTACATTTGAGGAGAATAAAGACTATATAGAAAACTCAGTTAAACCTGACTTCATTACCGATTCTACTATTACTGTAGATGAAGTAGATGGAGATATAATTGTTACATTCCATTACAAAGGTAAGGATATAAAAACTAAAATGTTACCGTCTCAATCAAATGTCCAATTACTGGATAAACTGAGAGAGATGATAAAGCAAGTAAAACAAGATCCTAATAAGGAAATACAATTAATTGGATTAGCTAGAACTAATGGATTATTTGTTAATTCAGATTCTAGAATGCCAATTAATCAATCTCCATTATGGAATCAATCATTATCTCCAATGGATATTACTGCAGACAATACTAGAATAGGTATAGCTACTGGAGGTCCTAATGGTCAGATACGTATTGCTGGATTAGTAGTAAGAGGTAACGGTAGTTGGTTAGGTCAACCTATGTGGGCAATACCTGTCAAACATAATGAAAGTACAGAAGTTAAATACGCTATAGCACAATCAAGTGTTGCAACCTTTAGAGATAAACCTGGTATAGCACAATTAGTATTAGATTTGATATTATCTAAAGATACCAATGTAACTATAGGGAATGTTAGAACTCCATTTACTCCTCAACAATTACTGGACATGTTAGTATACAGTGGACCAGATACTTTAGTAGGAAATCTTGGAGATAGATATAGCGAAGAACAAAGACAAGCTCGTATTAGAAAACAGTTCTCATTAGATACAGAAGGTAACTTAATACTTGGTAGTAATGTATTCAACATTGCAAAACTGAATTCAGATCCAGTTACTAGATAGCAAGCTTTAGATTATATAATGAATAATCTAACATTCAGAGTAGAATCTAATGCTTTATTTAATTATTATGGAGCTGCACGTGCTGAAGGTAACCCATTTAACGGTCTTAGAGCTTGGTTCTTAACTAATAAAACAGATAAATTAACTATAGTTCCTGGTGAACTTGAGTTTACTTTAGAACAAGTAGGATTAGCTAAACAAGGAGATAAATTTGTAAATAATCCTAAATACCCTAAAGGTATAAGTATGCTAGGTTGGTATATACATCAAGGTATAATACAAACTAATACTATAGGATTAAGAAATGCTAGTACTTATTTCAAAGATGCAGCATTAGTAGATAAAGTAGCTTCTAATCAATTTGATGTAGCTACTGAAGAAGCTCCTACAGAACAGAAAGCTGATCCAACTTCCTCAGTATCATTAGATGATTTATTCTCAGATCTAGAACCTGGAGCAAATTATGCGACTACCACTCTACAAGATAATAAAATAAATCTGGAACACGCCAAGTCATATATAAATAGAGTATTAGGAGTAGATACTGAAACATCTGAAAGTGTTATAGAGATTACTAGAGCTGGTACTTATGTATTAGGTAAGAGTAAATTAGACTCTATAGCATTATCAGAATTAGCTCCAGAAGGTACAGAATATCATGAAGCATGGCACAGAGTATCTAACTTACTTATTAATGAGAAGAAACGTGAAGCTATATTCAGCAGAGCTAGAAAGAAATATGGAAGAGATCTTTCTGATGTTTAGATAGATGAAATACTAGCTGAAGACTTTAAAGAGTTCATGTTAGATGATAATATCAGAAATACTGACTTTCAAGCTAGAAGTTGGTTTAGAAAGATACGTAATTTTATTAAAGTTTGGAGTAAGGTAGGTAATTTAAAATTAGCTAAATTGTACTATGATATTAATTATGGTAAGTTTGCTAATGTTAAACCTAATCAGTAGAATATAGATAGGTTTACTAAGTTATACTCAGAAGGAGCTAACTTTGAAGTAAGAGGATAGGAAATGAGTTCTATCCCAACTCGCTATGCTTATGATGAAATATTAAATAGTTTAGTATATATTACTATTACTTAGCAGTTAAAACTACAATCTGATATAAACAAAATATCAAACATATTTAATCACGTTGATAATATCGATTTAAATTAGGTTAGAGATCTATTTAAAGGTAGTGATAACAAAGTATTTAAAGAGATATACGATAAATGGAACAGCGTATTTGCTAAAGATTTAGCAAAGAAGCTTAGTAACATTTAGATTAAAATGATTAATAAAGAAGCTCAAGCTGAAGAATAGGCTAATGATGCTGGAGATAATGGTAATAATGATATAGGTGAACATACTAAAGCTGCATACGAAGCGTCATTGTATGATAATGCTCCCGCAGCTGTTAAATTCTTCTTCAATACAATACCTGCTTATACTTATAATAGTGAAGGTAAAGTAGTACTAAAGAAAGATCCGCTTACTAATTTACCACAATTTGTTGATCCTACTATTACTTGGAATATAGTGCTTAATGATTTACACAATTGTAATTCAATATTAGAATTACAACAGAAAGTAAGTAAGCTGGCAGAGAATAATTTATTGTACGCATCAGTTAGAGATAAACTGAATAAGGTAATAACTAATTCTAAGAGTCAAGATCATAAAGTAGCTATGGATGCTGAAGTGTTACTTACTTAGATTTATAGTGTAGTTCATTCTCATATACATACATTCCTAACTATTAAGACTCAAGAATTAGAAAGTGGTAATAATACTGTAAATATTATAGATAATACAGTAGATATTAAATCTAGAGTTATACCTACTCAATGGGCTCAATAGTTAATGAAGGAATCTATATTTACTTATGATAAGGATGGTAATGTACAATGGTCTAATACAGGATAGAATACTTTACGTCAACTTATAAATAGATATAATTCGTTAGTAAAAGCTTTTGTAGATAACAAACCTTACGTAGTAAGAGATCAATCGTATGACTTAAATACCCCTTTTGGTATAGCTAAGGCTAAAGATGATATAGTTAAGATTCTTAATATGTTAGGTATTACTGTAGACGTAGGAACTATAGATACTATATTAAAAGAACCTGTATATGGTACATCCGAAAGTAACGATAAGAACAGATTAACTTAGTTCCTTACTACCTAGGATTCTAGAGCATTTGGTGGTATGTACAATCTACTTAATACCTTATCTAGATTCTTACAACCGAATATTTCTTTGAATGGATTAGAAATACGTAGAGGTACTGATTTGCAGTTCGTTAGAACTCAGGAATTATATCCTACTAATGGATTTGTTAAACAGTTAGCTAATAACTATGTACAGTATCATAATAATACAGATGAATTAAGAAGTTATGCTGCTGGCGGTAATCTACTATATCCTAAATCACAGAATAACTTTGCTACAGATCGTGTTAGTGAATTAAATACGGATGAAGAACTTCGTATGCAATTACAGAATGTTCCATACAATCAGTCTTCATTAGTATTAAATGCAATGTTAGATGAGAATGTTCAACTTAGTGCTGAAACACTTGTTAACTTCAAGACTTCATCATTCAATGATACAGGTAGTGACTACTTTGGTATCAATACTAAGGAAGATTATATTGCTAAAATGACATTGATACTTAACGATCGTATATTATTCCCAACTATAGCTGATAAGAAAACATATCATACTATTAAAGGTATTAAACTATTCCACAATCCAGTAAATATTCAAACTATACCAGGATTCGGTGAAATAATGACATTTGATAGCAATGGTGTAGATCAAATGATACAGTATGCAAACTCAGATTTAGCTGCTGTAGAACAATGTATACAACAACTTGAAGGTTATACTGATGAAAACAATGAATATCATCCACCATTGAATCAAGATCAAAAGATTAAGAATTATCATACAGATTCATCTTATACAGATAAGAATGGTAAGAAACATAAAGTAGATCCTAATGGAACTAGATTTAGGTTCTTAACTGGTTTATACGCTTATCAGAGAGATGAAAATGGTAATTGGAAAGAAGTATACATAGATTTATCTGATCCTAAGAAATCATCTAAAGAACTAGTCAAATTAGCTAAGAAAGAATTCTTCGATAAAACTCCTAATGAACAAGCTAGAATAATGAATAGATTGTTACAAAAGAGAATAGAAGATGAACTAGCATATGCTGCTGAATTGGGTGTAATAGATGTATCAAATGGAATATTTAGTTCTAAACTGATAGACTTTTCACAACAGTACGAAAGAGCTTATAAACATCTACAAACAGGTCAAGAAGTAAATGATGTAGCATTGTCCAGAGGTATAATTGATATTATAGCAGATAATACTATTAATACAATTGTATCTATCAATGAAATAGAGAGGCTGTTTAATGGCGATCCTGCTTATTATAAATGGACTTATAATGAGAATGGGTTAGTAGAAAACAGTATAGATAAGATCAAACGTTTAGGTGCATTAACATCTACTGGTACTAACAATAGATTAGATATAGAAGGTGTTCCTACTGAATATACATGTACTGAATTAAAGGACTTTGAAAAAGGTTCTGATATGTACATAGAAACTATCAAACCTTTATTCTTCAGAGGTAATGTGATAACAGCAGTTAAACAGTTATACGGACAAGATGCTTTATTTAATGAGGAAGGACAAGAACTTACTCATGATGAATTAGTATAGAAGTATCCTGAAGCAGTTAAATATGCTGAGATAGCTACTGAAAAAGAGGCATCGGGTTATGCTGAAGGCATAAATGTAGCCGATGCAGCTGTATATGTAACACCTAAGATGTATCGTAATATGATGCGTATGATTGGTGAATGGGGTGTAGAACAAGAAGAAGCTTACAATATCATTGAATCTGATAACGATAGTTGGATGAATGATATTAAGTTGTATAATAAGATGCGTTCTGCTTTACTTAAACCATTGAAATATATGGCATTTGGTAATAGATTCCAGAATGATTTAGCTGTACCTTACTTTGATAAGATGGCATTGTTCCCATTATTTAAACAAGTAGCTACTGGAGATATGAAAGCTCTTTATGATACTATGAAAGAACGTAATATCGATATGGTTTTGTTTAATAGTGCAGTTAAAGCTGGTTCTCAAGACGCTCAGAGTTATTATACTAAAGATGGTAATATAGCAGATTTATCTAAACTTACTACTTATCAACAACCATTTAAATATCTAAGACATCAGTTAAAGACAGATCCTCACACTCATGAGGAATCAATGTTAGGTACTCAGATGTAGAAAGTAGCTTTATCAAATCTTGGTATGAAAGAAAGATATGGTAAAGATAAAGAATCCACTGGAAAATAGATACGTAATGAGGTATTTGCTTCTATGAATGCTCTATCTAATATAGGTAGAAAGTTTATAGAAAATGAATTATGTAATCCTGATGGTAGTGTTAATGAAGAGAAACTAGCTAAAGCTCTATTAGCTGATGCTGAAACTCAAGATGCTAACGATAACATTATCAATGCTCTTACTTATAAAGATGGTAAGATGTCATTACCATTATCAGCATTATCAGAGAATAGTTGGATTGAGAGTAGATTTATAGCTTATATAAATAAACACACTATAGATATTAATCTTCCAGGAGGTTCATTCATTCAAAGATCAGCATTTGGCATTACTGCAAATGATAGCAGATATATTACCGATTTAATGTTGAATGATGGTAAACCATTAAAGATGATTAATGAAGAAGGTAGTATGGATGCAATAGTAAGTATTAACTTATTTAAGCATATAATACCTAATTATAATAAACTTACTTTTAATCAAGCTAAACAGTGGTTGATAGACCATAATATAATAGGATAGAATTCTACAGCTAATTCAATCGGTTATCGTATCCCTACTCAGTCTCAAGCGTCAATATCAGCATTAAGATTTGTTGATGTATTACCTGAAATAATGGGTGATACAGTAGTACTACCTGAAGAATTTACTAAACTTACTGGTTCTGACTTCGACGTCGATAAGTTATTTATATCAAGATATGCTTATGACAAAGAAGGTAATAAGATAGAATTTGATCATTCTAAAACTCATGATGAAAACAGTGAAGCTTAGAATAAGAACAACTTAGTAGATCAATACTTAAAAGTTCTTCTTACTACTGATCATACTAATGAACTTAAAATATCAATCGATAACGATACTGAGAATGTAAAAACAGTATTGAAAGATATTGAAAGTATTCAAGCTACTAAATATGTTACTCCATTCTTCCAATATTCTCCTAAATATCAATCATAGAAGAAAGAAGAGTATACTAGTGGTAAAGCTGGTATTGGACCATTTGCGTTGAACAATGCTCATCATGTTCTTACTTAGCTTACTCATTTACAGATGGTAGAAAATGAGTTCACTAAAGCTTTAGACTTAGTAGATGCTGGTAAGATATATGATGATGCTACATCTAATAGAAGTGGTGAAAGAACCCGTGTATTAAGTTGGTTATCAGCTTTGATTAATGCATTTGTGGATATAGCTAAAGATCCGTACATTACTAGACTGAATGTAAATGCTTATACATACAATATTACAGCATATCTGTTACGCATGGGTAAAGGTGAGAATACATTCTATTTCCTTAATCAACCTATAATGAAAGATATTGCACAAGCAGTATTAAAAACTAGAGGTAAATATGGAGTAGATCAACACTTAACTCAGAGTCAAAGAGAAAATGCTGCTATAGAAGAAGTAATAAAGAAGTATGATCCAAATAGTTCTGAATCTAAAGCATTTAAAGCAGTAATGCGTGATAACTATGCTAAATCTATATAGTTTAAGGATTTATTTAAGAAGGATTTCCTTAGAAATATAATGAATATGTCTGAGACAGATCCTGATTATAACACTATGTAGATTTACATATACTATGCTTTTAAAGAGCTAAGTAAATATGCTCAATCAATGTCTGATTTAGTTAAGTATTCTAAGATTGATACCAAACGAATGGGTAATAGCTTTGCAGAACAAAGGGTATACGATATAGGAATGGAAGACTTAACTGTTGACCCACTATTTGGTGCAGGAGAAGTAAGAAGATTTTATAATGAAACTTTCTTACAAACTAAACGTGAAAACAGTATACATTTTGGTAACAAACTATTTGAAAATCAGTTAATTAGAAATACCTAGGCATTCTTAGACGTATAGGATTTAATATTAGATAAGATAAATAGACGTACTACAGCTAATGCTAAGATATTAAAACCTATTATAGGGTCTATGCAAGCTGCTATTAAATCTCAATTCTTTAATCAAAAGATGCAAGAGTTAGGACTTACTGCTAAAGATTTATTGTATGGTGAAAACTCTATGGCTAGTAGGCTAGTAGATATTAAGTAGAAGATATATAGTGGTAAACTTAAAGGATATTTAAATCCTGATGGAACTCTTAACAATACATTACTTAACTTCTTGATATCTAATATAGGTAAATACGAAAAGAAATTTGCTAAACCAGACTTCATTGATACTTACTCAATGTTTGATCAAGATGTTAATGGATAGAATTCTATTATTGATAGCTGGCAAGAACTGTATGATAGTGTTGATCCTGAAGTAAGTACATTTGCTAGAGATTTAATCTACTATTCATTTATTACTTCTGGTGATAATGCAGGTATGAATAATTTCTTCAAGTACTTACCTAACAAAATGAGAAGAGATATAGGTTATGCAGATTATATAGAACATCAATTAGAGCAATTTAAATACGGTTCTGCTAATATAAGTTGGAAAGAGGTATTTTTAAACAACTGGTAGAATGATAATTTAGTAAAGCCCATCAAGTACTATGTAGTATCTCAAAGACTTCAACGTAATGAAGATGGAGATATGGCTTTAGTTACAGTTAATAATGGATTAGTTGGTATAGATAGCCCATATACTGAAATACCTGGTATTAAATATCCTATATTAGAAACTTTTGTTGGTATGAGAACCTCTTATAGAGGAGATGATATTAAACCTATTGGATATAAAACAGATGCTCTAGGAGCAACATATCCGATATATCCTCCATATGTTAAGATTAAATACTTTAACGAAAATACTCCTAATAACACTATGGTATATGAATTAACAGGTATGGCAATATAGAAACACAGACGTTCTGGAAATACTCAATTCATACCAGTATATCACTTAGTAGATAAGAAGGGATATAAGATGCAAGGTAATACTATTACTGAGTATGGTAGAACCGATAACTACTCATTTAATAGATTCCCGATAAGTAATAACAGTGAAACTGCTAGACTTAACATTGTAGATTTACTAAATGAAAAGTATAGTAACAATGGGTTGTTAAGTTTCGATTCAATGTCTATAGAATCATACGATAGTATTTATAATACTAAGTTAGAAGATCTAGAAGTAGAAACAGATAAAACTTTAGATGACTATATGCAAGAAGAACCAGAACTAAACGGATTTGTTAATCATTCAGGAGGAGCTCTTGGATCTGATACAATGTGGGCACAAATTGGAGAATAGTACGGAGTAACTTCAAATCATTATTATAGTGGAGAAAGATCATAGTACAATAGTCCAAATGGTAACGTTGAAATAACTCAATAGGACTACGAAGAAGGTAGATACAAAGTTGCTGAAGCTGCTAAAGCTAACTGGGGATATTAGTATGCAACAATGAAAGATAGTAGACTAATTAGAAATTGGGCATAGGTAAAATACTCAGATGCTATATATGCTATAGGAAACTTGATATAGTCTGGTTAGAAAGCATTTCCTGATTAGAAAAATGATTCAAGAGTAGCTCTACATAAAATGGTTACTGGAGGAACTGGATACGCAGTAGAAATGGCTATACAGGAAGGAAAACCTGTTTATGTATTTGATCAATAGACTAACAAATGGTACAAAAATATAGATGGAGAATGGAGTGAATCAGAAACTCCTACTTTAACTTAGAATTTTGCAGGAATTGGTACTAGAAATATATCTGAAGATGGTATATAGGCGATTCGAGATGTATATGAAAAAACAATTGGTGTATTATCAGAAGAATCGGACATTAATAATGATGAATTCAGAAGAGCAAACGAAGAAGGTGAACAAATTAAAAACAAATGTAAAGGAGAATAATTATGAAAGTATTTTGTCCAAATTTTAGTTTAAAAGAAGTAAAAGAACAATTTGATACTTTAGTTGATAAAGTTGGGGAGAATGTTGCATATTATCTCTGGAACAAGCATGAAGGTAATTATGAGTTAGCGTCTTAGGATGCTAGCTCTTTTACCTAGCAACAAGAAGTGTTCTATCAAAAAACATCTTCTGAAGATAAATTGGGATTTTATAGAGATCAAGAATCCTTAAAAGCAGATGGATTCTAGGCTACAGCAGAAGCACGAGAAGCTTGGTTATAGAATAGAGTAGTAGAGTTATAGGATGAACTATACTACAAACTTAAAGAGTTATATCCTGAAATAAGCATAAATATTAAAGCTGAATCAAAACCTTTAGAAGGAGAATTCAAAGGTAGATTCATGAAAGCTCAGAAATAGATTGATATAATAGCTATGTTAGCTAGTGAAGATACTATTCCTCATGAATATGCACACTATTATATTGATACATTTAGAGATACGGAGATTGTTCAAGAAGCTATTAATAAATGGGGTAGTGAAGAAGCTTTAGTACAGGCTATTGGTGAGCAAGCAGTTAAGCAAAAAGGTGAAGCTTGGAGTTGGTGGGATAAGTTTGTTAATTGGCTTAGAAATAAGTATAATAGTTGGAAACAGTATGATAAAGAACAATTAAAGAACATTCTTACTAATGCTTACTTAGCGAGATAGGATCTTAGAGAGATTAGTGCTATAAAACAAGCTCCTGTACTATAGCATCTTCAAAATAATTTCTATAGTAGAAATGCAGAATCTATAGATAAATTATACGAAGAGATAACCAAAGGTGTAAAATCAAGATTAAATACCTTAAAAAGATACGGAAAACGTAATCTTGAAGTAGAACAACAGATATCAAGATTAATAGATGATTTAAATAAAGCAGATTCTAAATCAGCCGTAATGTAGTTTGTAGATCATGTTGAAGATACTTTGGCTACTACTATTCAATTCTTAAATGGTGATATATCAAATATCAATTCTAAGCAATTAGTTTAGCTTAAACATGATTACTTAGACTTCTATTACCCTATGATGAAAGATGTATCTTATCTTATCAATAACACTGATATTCTTAACGATTTACCAGATTATGAACAGTTTGTATCAAATGTTAGTGCTGACTTAGGTAGTTTACAATAGATACAAGATAAGTTTGATTACATTCTAAAACATAATACTAGAGAATTCTTAGTAGATTATGCTACTAGATCAGGATCTCCATTTGTAGGAGATATGATACAGTGGTTAGAAGATCCTAAGAATGATATAAGTTGGTTAGGATATTATATAGGAATGTCTTCAAACTCTAGTAATGAAGTAATACGAATAATGGAAAATATACTTCGTAATACTTAGAATAAGACTAATAGGAACACCTATGATGCTGGTATGAGTTTAGTTAACATACTAAAGAAAGCAAAAGAAGAATTCGGATAGGATGTAGCTACTATGTTCTAGGAAAAAGATAAAAATGGATTACCTACTGGATATATTACTAGATCATTAAACTACGGTTTGATGTATCAAGATGAAAAAGCATATCAAGACAAAGTAATAAAAGATATGGTATTAGAAATAGATACAGATGGATCTATAGTATTCCCAGATTATTCTACTAAATAGGAGTACAATAAACGCATGAATAGATGGTATGCTAAATATACACATCGTAGATATACTCCTGAATATTACGAACTAAAGAACAAATTATCTGAAGTAACAGTTAATGCTCTAGATGAAGTATAGAAAGAGATAAATTATATATTAGATAGATATTCTAGAGGTGATATATTTTTATCAGTATTAATGACAGATAAAGATAGAAACAATCTAGATGCTTTACTTAAAGAAAAAGAGAATTTATCATCTGAATATTACTATGATGGTACTAAGAAAGATGGTACAGATTTACAGATTGCTTAGGAATTAAGAGAATTCTACAAGAAAACTGGAGAAGGACTTAGTTATAAAGCTAATATGGCTAAGTTCAATAAAGCTGCTTCTATGGTATCAGCTAAATACGGAGCACAAAGTAAGGAATTCTAGAACTGGGTAAAATATAATACTCAAGTTGAATTTACAGATGAATTCTATGAAAGATTGGCTCAATTAGAAAGAGCTGAATAGAGTGAAGAATATAACAAATTAGTAGATAAGCGTAAACAATTACTTAAAATGTATAGATTACCTAATACTACTAATGAATATATGGATCTATCAGAAAAACAGCAAAAAGAATTAAGAGATCTTGAACAAGAAATTGCTAATTTAAGAGTAAAAGGTCCAAAAACAGAATTTAATGAATTTGCTGAAATAGCTAAAACTGATCAATATTACGAAGATTATAATAGATATAAGAATCTAGGACCTACTGATTTTGATAATTGGTTCCAGAGAAATCATTATGAAAATCAAAGTGGTTATATGGTTCCAGTATCTAGATATACTTATTTAAAACCTAAAGATGAGTATATGTCTAAATACTCTAGATTAGTACCAGGTAGATTCTTTAGAGAATTAGATGGAGCTTCTACATTTGCCGATAATGAATTCAATACTAATGAAGATGAATATATTCAACCTAAGAAAGAATTCTATGATAATTCAAAAGAATTTAATAAAATAAAAGGTTCAGCTAAGGAATTATATGATGCCATAATTAAAGATATGGAATAGAGTAATGAGAAAATATCATTCTTATCAAACTCTAATAAATATAAATTACCTTAGATGTCTGCTAGAGATATGACATTACTTAGTAGAGGTGGTCTTACTGTAGATAATATCAAATATATACTTAAAGATAATCTTACTATTAAAGACGATGATAGTTAGTATAATGTAAGTAACTCTACTAGACCTGATGGATCTCCTATTAAGAATATACCTACTAGATATATGAGGATGTTAGATGATCCTACCAAAATTACTTCTGATGTAGTTGGTTCAGTTATTATGTATCATCATATGGCTGAAAACTTTAGAAATATGTCTGAAGTACAATATGATCTAGAAATGATACTTGAGAGACTATCTCAATTAGAAATGCGTGACGGTAAGAAGTAGAAAGCTGCTGGTACATTACGTGCATTCTAGAAAGCTTAGGATTTACTTAATATGAATCTATACGGATAGAAGAAAAATGTTACTACGATAGGAGGAAGAGATATAAGTAAACCATTAGGAAGCTTATATCAATTTGTTACTAAAGTAAATCTTGCATTCAATCCTTGGGCTATTATGACTAACTTTGTAACTGGTCAAGGATATACTGATATAGAAGGTATATTAGGTAGATATTATGACAAGAGTGATATAGCATTTGCTAAAGAAGAATTAATGTCTAATTATGCTGATGTAGTTACTAATATAGGTAATGTAAATCATAAGAATAAGATAATGATGTTATTATAGCTTAACCAAGTAAGTAGATCTAATGAGGAAACATTTGATAGATTAGATCAGTCTGCTACAATGAGAGCTATAAATCAGCATTTCTGGTTTAATGGTTATAGTGCTGGTGACTTTACTGTTAAATCTCAAGTATTACTAGCAGTATATCATAACTATAAGTTACATGACGGTAAATTCATGTCCAAGAATCAATTTTTATCTCAATATTATGCAGATAATAAGGAAGCTGGAGAAAGTGCCTGGAAAGAGCTTAAAACAACGTTATACGATGCGTATGATATTAAAGATGATAAGTTAGTAGTATTAGATGAATATAAAGACTTAGTAACAGAACAACTTAAAAATGCAGTTACTAACAAAGCTCAAACCTTAGCAGGTAAAATAGATGGTATGTTAACTGATACAGATAGAGCTTAGATTCACGCTAATGCTTATGCTCAGTTTGTAGTAATGCATAGAAACTTTATGATAGTTGGACTTGAAGATCGTTTTAAAGGTACTCAATTTAACTATAATACTGGCGAAGTAGAAAGAGGATTATATCAATCAGCGGCTGATGTAATTAAAAGCGGATTTGGTAAAAAGAAATTTTTAGCAATAAAATAGATGATAGCTACATATGATAGTATGTCTGATTATGAGAAGTATAATGTTAGAAAAGTGATATTAGAATTAGGTAATATTGTAGCATTATCGTTATTAGTAAGCTTAATATTAGTTCCAGCAGCAGATGATGATAAAGACAATTTAGCATTGCAAGCTGCTTCATATGTAGCTATGAGAACGGCTTTTGAGTTCCGTACTATGTATAATCCTTTTGAATTAACTTCTTTGCTTAACTCTCCTTCTGCCGCAGTAAATGTTATTGAAACTGGATCAGATATGTTAAAAGTACTATGGATTCCTAACTACTTTGGTGATGGTAATCCGTTTGCTACAGTTAAGAGTGGTGCATATAAAGGATTTCCTAAAGTGTTACGTAATATCATTAAAGCATCTCCTGGACACGGATTAATTGAAATGTGGGATCCATAGACAGTTCGAGCAAAACGTAATTATCTTGAACATCAATTAATGTTCTAAAATTTTCAGTCACATTTATCAATAGTTGGATCCAATCCAAAAAAAACAAAGCCTGGTAACAATTAAGTTATCAGGCTTTTCTATTTAATTACGGTCTATAAGGATAATAATCTTCTTCAGGTAATTCTTCTCTTATTGGTTCATTGAATTGAAAATCTGGCAAAAAAACTCTTCGAACTAAGTCATCACTCTTAGTTGACCAAAAGTTTAGAATTCTGACTCTTGAATTTACACTCTTGAATCTACTACCCTTTTTAAGTTGATTTATATCCTTATTTAACGTAACAAAACAGTATATCGTAAAATGCTCTCTATTAATAGTAATATACTTAATATTATACAAACTATCTAGCTTACTTAATTTTAAGTAAGTATCTAAAGATTGTTGAGTACGTGTAGGCTTATACATAAGAAAGACCTTATCTTCTAAATAAGGTCTATTTTTATCTTCTGTATAAGCATCTACAAATCCTGCTTCTTCAGATAAGTCTGCTTCAGTTATATTATCATCTATTAATGGAACAATGAATTTGCTTACTTTATTCATCAATACAATTTTTCAACTCCATCACCTTCGTAATATTCTAAAGTGTGATCCCATTGATCAGTACTGATATGTTCTGAAATAGTTTTGAGATTTTTTGAAATTAGATCTACTTTCTCACTGATGATCTTATTATCACTCATATCAAAGACTCTAATCTCATTATTAGCATCTTTACCTATAGCAATAATATATGCTTCAAACTCATATTCCTCAGAATTTAAGTTTAACACTTCTTGCATATACCACTGAATTGCTAATCCATAATAAGCTATTTGTCTATAATAATCATATTCTTCAACAGAATGTGCAAAATTATATACATTTTGAGTAGTTTTTAAGTCAATAAGTATAATCTTCTTATTAACATGATCAAAACATACTCTATCTAATAATGATTTACATTTAATATTATTATACTTAGGTACTTCCCAGTTAATATGAAATTCATTATGAGATTCAAATGTTTCTGGTAGTGCAAATAATAATTCATTAGCTTTCTTATGATTTACAATATTTTCCTTAATCTTCTTAAGCGTTTGTAAATCAGCATATGATATTACTATCTTACTTTCTTTAGCACGAAAATATTCAATATAATCTTGATATAAGTTTAACAACTCTTTACCTTCTTCAATTTTCTTAGAATCAGGTTTACTATTACTATAGGCTGCATTATAAGCCATTAATATTAGTTTATCTTTATCTTCTAGAGGATCAGTTAATTCATACGTAGAATACTGTTCTAGAAAATCTTTCTGTTGTTTTACTTTAGGTACTGCAAACTCAAGTATAATATAATCTTTCCAGAATTCTTCTGGTTGAAGTAAATACTCATGAATCATTGTACCTTTTTTTAGAAAAGAAGCATCCATTTTAGGAACTTTTCCTTCCTTATAATCTTTTAGACCTTTAGGCCCATTTTTTATGAAATATCCAATATCACTATTAGAATATCGTGACATATCCTCATAGTAAGGAATATCAATTATCATCTTCTTCATCTTCAACTACAGTTACTTCAGTAATCTTTTCAATATTAACTACAGGTGCTTTATACTTCTTTTTGATATTATACATATCATTTAAGTAAGATACGTTAAATTTGTTCTGTTCAACGTTATCAACACCATCATGCCAATGACCAAAGAAATGTACTTTTGATTTTCCAAAACTACAATATTCAAGGTCTTCATTATTAAAAGGATTATCATGCGTAAGTAATACATCACAATCTAGTATACTTTGATAATGAATATTCTTTGAATCTTCTACGAAAGCCCATCTACCTTCTTGGAAAGGTATAGGATTTATCCATGGACATCCATAAAAAGTAATACCATTAATATCAATTATACTATCAACTAATACTATTGCTTTATTATTAGTTAGTTTAGCTAATTCAATATTAAAAGTATTTAACTCTTCTTTTTTATATAGATCTTCAAGATAAAAATCATGATTACCAGGAACAATTAATACAAATTCACAAGGTAAAGAATTAATCCACTCTACAAATCTATTCTTAAACCAATGTTCAGATGCATCCATTGATCTTTGATCATTAAGTCCTACTATATCTCCACAAATACAAAGTACCTCACACCGAGGTACTTTTATATTTAAATCTCCATGAATATCACTAATCGCACTTACTCTCATCATTCTCAACTATATTAATATTCATAAATTCTAACACTTCATCTAAAGTTAAATTATATTCTTTAGTAAGAAGTATTTCATCAACAAATGATAAAATGTTATCAATAGATGGACAAGAAATCTTATCTAAGATAAATTTTATTACTTCGTCTACATTATCTAATCCTTTATCTTTACATATAAGTTTAGCATATTCTTCAGCATCGTCTTTAATATTATACTGACGATAATATCTAATACGTGAACATCGGTTCTTAAGATAATTATCTATTTCATATTCATCATTTGCTGTCATAATTACTAATTTCTTAGAAGTCTTTTGTAATCCATCTAAGAAAGTTAATAGTTCAGAAGTGTCAAATTCTTTATCAACTTCATCAAATAGTATACACACTGGAGTAGTAAATTTCTTAAAGAAACCTGTTATTTTATCTAACTCAGTTTTAGGATTCATAACAATAATAGGTAAACCTCCACGTTCTGCTAATAATTTAGCAGTTACAGTCTTACCTGTTCCTTTTTCACCTACTAATAATACTCCTGTAGTATTCTTTGCTGTATTATTAAAATCGTTTAAAACTCTTTTAACAAACTGCTCATCCTTATCAGTGACATATACCTTTTTAGGAGTATTTAATTCTCCATTTAAAGTTAATGCTTCAACTGTTTCCCCCCAGCTAGTATATATTTTTAAATCATATACTCTACCAGGTTCTAAGTCATACATTAAACCTTGCGGCATTGGCACTACTCTATCTCCACTTTTAATAAATTCTGACATAATTCTTATTGTTTTAGAGATTCAATCAATTGATCAACCTCTTTTTGGTTATGTACTACATAGTACTTATAATCTATATTATGAGTAACTAAGTAATACTCAAATAATTTCTTTTTTAAAGGATAAGCATCATTAGGGAATCCTTTGCATTCGATAATGAAATCTTTTCCTACAAAATCAGGAGTATAAGTAATAGCTCTTACTTTAGTATCCTGAAAAGTAAAAGCTGGAAGAAGCTCAAATTTCTATGATTCATATTCGGCATAGAGTTTAACTTCTTTCAGCTTTTTATATGTATATGCTTCAAGTTTTGATCTAAACTTAATTCCGTCTATCTCAATCTTTGTCGCATTCTTTACTTTCTTGTTCTAAATCATATTGTTTAACTAGTTCATCAATTTCAGATTCTATAATTCTACATAATGTTGTTGAACAATTTGCGTAAAATCTAGCCATATGAAATTTTAATTTAATCTGACTTACTTTAAAATCAGGTATCTTAGTAAGATCTGTAAATATCTTATCTAGGAACTCAGTTACATTAGGTATATCAAATTCTAGGCCGCAAAAGCCTTCTTCAATATAACTTTCATACTTATCGTTGAATTCCAATGCTGTCATATATCCAATTTTTAACTGTTTATATATCTCCAAATATAACCTCCTGCTGTTTTCCTTTTGCCTTTGCAACATTTAACAATGTTTGGATTTGGTATGTGCATTATTCGTTGTGCAGTTATGATTGAATCAAAATCACGTATAAAAGTACCATCTTTTAAAAACATACTTACACCAATAATCTTTTTTTCTCTAGCTCGTTCTTTTGCTGTACCATAATTAACATTATATGCTGCTGTACACCATTCTAAATTATTTACATTATTATTCAATTTATTCTCATCTTTATGATTTACATATAGATAATTATATGGATTATCTATAAAATGATCTGCTATTAATCTATGAATTGAATAATGTTTATATCGTTTACCATTAAATAGTTGTACGCTTAAATACCCTCTACGTAGCTCTTGCTTTAATATCTTATTAGTTTTTAAACTTAATACATCTCCTGTATTTGATATTAAATATCTATCGGAATATTCTTTAACAGGTTTCCATTCAATTTTTATTTCGTTCATAAGATAATTCTTTTGTAAACCAAGCTTTTATATCATTAAATGAATTATTTTTTATTGCATCTGATATATCTTTTGATTTAAATTTTTTATTTATAAATAACGATTTTAAATTGAATTTGTTACTATATTTGATAGAATTTTTACATCCACTGGAATCTCTATCAAATAATATTAATATCGTTTTAAACCTTTTTTTTAAGTTTTCTAATATTTTTTCTGGTATAAAAGTACTTTCTGACGAAGGAGAAATAGCTGGTATACCCATTTCGTATAAACACATTACGTCTTTTAAAGATTTAGTGATTATTAGTATATCTCCTTTCTTTGGTAATTGTTGAAGTCCTTGTATATCAGTACTTGTTAGATTATTCCTCCATTTAGTATATTTATCACCATAAGGTCTATATATCTTAAAGTTATTATATACTTTATAAGCATACATAGGATTATTATCTTTATATATACCTTTTACTACACCATTACATAAGTAATATTTAATACTATTAACATTAAATTTCTTCAATGTTGTTTTACTAATATTAAATTGTGACCAGTAATTGATGTCAATATCAGTAAATTCCTGACGTACAACACCAATTACTGTATCTTCTGTAGGTATATATTGCTTAGAGCTATCGAGTTTTGTGTGTGAAGTAATATTTAATTGATTTACTATATCTTGTAGTATATCTGAATAGTTAGTTATACCTTTAAGTAAAGATACAAACTTAATAATATTACCACACTCACCAGTTCCATGGTCTTTAAATAGTAGTTGTTTTGTTCTTTTCGAATAAAATATACCGAATGATGGATTTTTATCCTTTCTAAAAGGACTCTTATATATCATTCCTACTTTAAATTGACCTATATAATGGGCATATATATCATACTCAGTTACTCTAGAAAGAATCCATTCTAAAGTTACCGGTTTTTTTATTTTATTTTTGTCATACATATGCTATAAAAATATGCAGGTGATGAAGGATTCGAACCCCCGACATCTGGTTTTGGAGACCAGCGTTCTTCCTACTGAACTAATCACCCTTTAAAACGTGAGTACTATTACTAATACTCACGTATCGCTATATAAAGCCTAGCGTAGGCAGCTTATTTTAAATATCCTTAAAACGGCAAGTCGCTTGAAGGATCATTTGCTTCCTCTGTTGTTTGGAATGGATCAACAGGAACTTCTACATCTGCAACAACAGGACGTACAATAACGTCTTTCGGTCCAATATAGAGTTCTGATTTATCTTTAGGAATTTCCATCTTTTCAATGAATTTATTATCATTGCTAGATGTATTCGGTAAAGTAAGGAACCCATTCTTATTGTATACAAGCTTAATACGAGTAAGTATATTCTTATCAGCATTGTTAATAAGTTCTACTACCCAAGCTGCAAAATCTTTAAATGAATCTCCAACGAAGTTTAATTGCTCATCAGGATAGAAACAAGTCAAGATCTGAAGCATACGAGCATATTGTCTATTCTCTGCTTCTTCAAGATCTGCTGCTGTTTTCATCCAAGGAGCCATCTTTGGAGCCCATTCAGTCTGTTTTACTTCTTTTCCATTCTTCTCGAATGTAATTTCTAAGAAGGTTAGTCCAGTAGGACTAGTTTGTACTTTAGCTGACGCTACTTTGACATCATCATTAATTCCTGCTACAAAAGCACTTTTTTTGTTTGCAGCCTCAACTGCTTTATTTTTATCGTACATATTAATTCAATTATTCTGGTAAAAATATTTTTGTCATATCTACTGTAACTTTGTTATCCTCATCACTAGTAGCTACTACTATCTTCTTTCCTCTCAAATGTAAAGCTCTTGCTTCTCGTATAGTATATTCACCACCTTCAAATGATACAATAGTCTCATTTTTCTTACGATACACATATCCAATAGCATCAGCTTCTCCACAAAGTATATCACCTAACCTTCCAGTTAAGTCGATTGACATTTCGCTTAGCTCTTCTCCATCTTTGTTGATCATCTTTTCTTTAACATGAGCAACTAAAATTAAAGTATCACACAGCTCTTTAAACATACTTATTACTTTCTTAACTGCCTGTCTTAAATATAAGTATCCAGCTCCATTAGGTAAAGTGCGTACATCTGTACCAGTATACGCTTTTCCCATTGGAGTTTGTTTATACAGAGTTACTGCATAACTTAGACACATTTCTTCAAGTCTAGTAGCATTATCAATAGTAATATATTTGTATGGAAATTTACCTCCATTATTCTTCATTTCTTCTCTTAAAGAATTAGCTATATCAGAGAAATCTTTAATTCCTCTTGCTTGAATAGCTAATACGGAAAGAGACTTATAACCATTCTCTAAATCAATAACTAAATTACTTTCAAGTCCAGCTATTAAAGTACTCTTACCTGATTTTGGTTTACCAAATAAGATAAGAAATTTAGGATTATTTGTTTGAGGTATACTCCGTTCTTTTGGTAAAATCATAAATAATTAAATTATGCTGCTTCATTAATAATGTTATAAATATTAATAATAACATTATTAATTGTTGTTTTTTGTTCAATACTCAAATCAGAAGGAATAATATAAGTATTATTCTTTTTAGGAATAAAGGTATTTCCAACCTGTATGAAGTTTTGGTATGCTTTAACTGGTAATCCGAACCACTTATAATCATATCCTTTATCATAATAGCCTTTGTTATATGCATATTCATCTAGTTTTTTCATAGCAATATCAAACTCGCTTGCTAAATCATATTTGTTCGTTGTATCAAAGATATCAAACGGACATTTATAACACGGACAAGACGGTTTATACTGTTCCCATGAATACGGACGAACTGCACATACATCATATTTAGGTGATGCATCAAATGCAATATAATCTTCTGGTCCTGCATATTGCAGACTAGAATAGGATTTCGGTCCATCAATACCATCCATAGACAACCATGGATATTTATCAGCGATTTTATTAATGATGTACTCTTTCAAAGTACCGTTATTATCTTGTTTCTTACTAGGAAGTTTAAAATAAAATGATTTCATAATTCAGCCTTTTTAATTTTTAAATACTACTTTTGGTTCTTTTTCAGTATCTAGAGCATATTCAATTAAGTTACCATATTTTAATTCATTATCGAATTCTAATATACACGGTTCTCCAGCATCTCTTACTTTTAAGAAATGTAGATAGATCTTGTTTTTTACAGGTAAACGTCGACTTCCATATATAGAAAGACCTAATAATTCAGGTCTATGAATTGCTATAACGTAGTCACTTGCTTGAAAAATTGCATCTGATGCTGCTAAGTCACTTCTCATTGGAAAGTGACTGCTTGGATTATTAAGCCTTTCAGGTTGTTCAATATTTCGATTCATCTGTGAAATCTGTATAATGCTAGTATTTTTTAATTTCTTAATACGAATAAACATTTTCTGTAAATCGACTATTGTTCCACGTTCACTATCGCCTTCAACTAATAAAGTATGATCTAGAATTACGATCAACCATTTATTTTTAGCAATATTCTCATGGAAATATTTTATAGTTTGTTCTATTTTCTCTACGTTCATAGGAGTATCTACATAGTATATAGGATACTCACTAATTTCATCTACTGTTTCCTTTACTTGTATAAAGTCTTCATCAGATAAATCTACTTCAGCACTATATAACTCTGAAGTTGTTTTTCTCATCTTGTTACTTATCGCACGTCCTACGTTTCGATAACTTAACATTTCAAAAGAAAAACTAAGAACAACTATATCCTGTTTAGGATTAAGATCTATTAAATCAAAACTCAATGTATTAGCAAACGCAGATTTACCACTACCAGAACCACCGGCAATAGTAAAGATCATATTAGGTTCAATACCTCCACAACACACTTTATTAAACTTCTTCCAGCGTGTTTTAAGCGGATCTATTGTATGATCTTTTCTCTTTCTAATATAGTCTACAGCTTCAACTGAAACTTCCTGTATCGTCTTAAATAAGGGCATTTCCATACTCCTCCTCATCTTTTACAGTTTCTATATTGTTTGCTTCTTCCATAGCTTCCCACTCTTTTTGAGTGATCCATTTCCACATAGTCTTCATATATCCAATATTGCCAGTATCCATCTTATAATTGATTTCTTTAGTAAGACAATCGCATATATGTTGATGCATAGCTTTAGATTTACCAACAACTTTATTATATTCTTTACGACACTTATTTACATTAGCTCGTAAAAAACCTTTAGTTCCGTCAGGTCTAATAACATATACTGGATAAAGTTCATAGAAATAATCAAACCAAGTTTTCTCTGGTTTAACTTTTTCTTTATACTCTTCAGTAAGACTATAAATGGTTTCATTGTCAGTAGTAGTAACTACAATGTAGCCATGGTTGATTAACTCTAGTATATCATCCTCACTAATTCGGCTGAGAAATTCGTGAATGTCTTGATTATTTGATTGATTATCATTCATTACTAGGGTTAAAAATACTAATTGATTTATAGATATATCTCCAAATATCTTGAATAAATCTGTATCTAGTTCTAGGATCATAAGTTTTATATTTTTAAAATATGAGCTAGTTTGATACGATTTGAAATTTATTTGTTAGAATAAGCTCATTTGTCTTGGTTTGAGTTCTTCTATTATCTTTTGGCACTCAGTTATGTAGTACCGATAATTTATTTTTCTTTCTTCAATAGGTTTATCATCAAATTTGTTAAGTATAGTAACACCAGAAGCTACTAATAAATTAGTATAATTACTTCTTCTTCCTTCACTATCTACTTCACACTTAAATAAATAAGGTCCGTTAGTAGATGCATAGAATCTATTAATTCTTTGAATTAAATTATTATTATACTCAACACTAAATTTCTTATCTACTTTCTGGTAAGTAAGAAATTTATTAATATCTTTACAGTTATATATAGTATCTTTTATAGGAATTCCATCAACAAAGTATCTTTCAATAGCTTCAGGAATTATCTTTGCAGACATGCCTTTACCTAATAATACTTTAGTAATAAACATTCCTTTCTCCTTTATAAGCTTTCTGTCTTTGCTACTACTATATCCTTCTTCTACTGCAATATAATCATTAATTGCATATTGATACATAGCTTCAAAACGTTCTTCTTCTAAAGTAAGCTTAGTCTTTTGTTCCCAAGCCTTACATACTTCTTGTACTTTACTATATATATCTTTCTTTAATAATACAAACAACCCATCTGTATTTGCTTGTACTATTCTACAACCTAAATCTGATAATGATTCAGCTAACATTAACAATAATAGCTGACCGTTTATTCTAATCTGCATTACAGTAAATGGACTATAACAAAAGTTATGTTCATTTTGCAGATTACCACTAAGTCCATTAAGAGCTAATTTAAGAGTTTCACTCTTAACTTTATCTCCTTTATGCTTAGCTTCAATTCGTTCGTTCTTAATCTGAGTATATACTTCTAAGAACTCAGGTCCCAAATGCTTTGGATAAAACTTATATTCTATGATCATGCTTGGATACAACGATGCTACATCTATATCTATCAGCATTTCATCTTCTTTAGGAATAATTATTTCTGGACTATTTACAGAGTGAATACCTCCAACTCCTACTGAATATCTTAATCCTCTAAATATGAATTTATTTTCATATCCTTTTCTACCTGGAGAAACAACTTGTTGTTTCATATCAGATAAAACTTTTTGAAGTATTGGATCTCTATATTCAATATATGGTAATATTACTTTATTTAAATCAATAAAATCAGCAGGACTTCTTAGTCCTTCTATATCCCACCAAGTTAAACCTGTCTTTTCAAGATATTTTTGAGTAAGTATCTTCATACCAATATTTACTCCATCTTTACTTAGTACTCGTACTCCATATTCGTCTTCAATAGCTATTCTTAAATCTACTTGATCTTTGCACCTATTTAATAACTCTTCAGTAGAATCTACATCATTAATATTATACTCAATCATTTCATCAATCAAATCAACCTCTAAAGGCAATGACCAATCATGATTAAATTCTAGTACATTTTTGTACTGCATAGTTACTTGAATTTCTTTTAATCCAACACGTAACTTTTGTGAGTATAACATAGTAAGTATATCAAAAGATTCAAACTTAATCATATATTTCCACTTCTTCCAAAGAGAAATATCATCCTTTGATGTAGTTATTATTTTACTTAAATTATATATACTATTACAAATAGATAAATAATTTTTATTACTCATTACTTCATAATAGTCTATAATATAATTAATAATAGGGTTATCATAATGAAGATTATTATATCCAGCAAATATCTTATCTGTATCTAACTGGATTTCTGTAGTATATAGATTTCCTAACGTATATTTATTCTTAATAGTATAAAAGAATTCAACTAGTTCTTTCAGTTGATTCTTTCTTTTAGATATTTCAAATTTATAATATTCTTTTGTTTCAGTATTCTTTACTGTACAATGAAATACATTTTGAAATACTTCTATATCATATACATATACTGTTTTTCCTCTAACCTTCATAAAATATAAATTAGTGATTCTGTTGCGACTCGAACGCAAAACCGACGCCTTAGAAGGGCGTTGCTCTATCCAATTGAGCTACAGAATCGTGTAGAGTTTAAGGTACTCTACAAACCTTGATATAAATCTATAATTATATGAAAATATCTTATGCTGCTTTATCAGCGTAGTAATCTGGATATTCTAGATGTAATCTATCTAGTTTTAGCTTATTGAGCATATTCTCCTTGTCTTCATCTACTCCGCCAGTGCTAACATGAATTAGCTTACTAGTAATATTATCTACTAATTTCATATGACTAAAGTTAGTTAAACTCTTAGCATATTTCTTAGCTAATCTAGTAATACTATCAATCAGAACATTCTCTTTCTGACTACTATAATTTACGAAAGCTCGATGTAAACCTTTATCTACTGTATCACAGATTGTCTCTAAACGATACTTATATCTACTTAGTTTACGATTTCGTAACTCTTCAGCAAGTTTTTCAATCTTTAAGTTGTGAGCATTTTGCTCAGCTCTCTGCTTCATTCGTCTCTCTGCAGAGAATGGATTAATATATAATCCTGCTACTAATTTATGATGCAACTTACTAAAAGTGAGCTTATTAATAGCTTCTTCTTTAGCCTTTTTTCTATCCTCTCTACTAGGTAAAATATACTCTTTAACTTCAGGTTTTTTGAAAGTTAAATCTTTTAGTTTAGGATAAGACTTTATATTAAAAGTTTTACTAACTCCATCTTTAGAATTATAAATAATAGGTTTACTAATCTTCTGATCTTGTAAACTCTGCTTTGCTTCTAATGCAGTTTTAGACCATTTAAAGACAATATCTGTCTTTACTCCTTTATCTGCTTTAGGTTTATAACTTCTGATTTCTGGTAATACTGGTTCATTTTTTAATACTGTTTTCTTTCCCCAATCTTGTGATATCTTTTTCATATTGATTATACTTTTATAAGTTAAAATTTAGGACATTATCCTATTTTATATTTCTCTGTTAAATTAGTTAATAATTTATTAATATTAATAGCTCGATTTTCTTCAATAGCAGATTCATCAGCTATAATTTTTTCAAATTCATTAGCTATATCACTTACAAATTCTTCATAAGTAAGAGAATAATCTTCTATCTTAGGATCAACTACTTCTATTAAATTATTAACAGCATCTGTTATTTCTGGAGAAGTTCCAAGAACGTTAATTAAACCGTCCTTCTCTAAACTCCATAAATACCTAGATGCTTCATGATTTTGTTTTTCCATAGTATAACTATTATGCAGCAAGAACCATTGGAGCACACTCATCATCAAAATCTGTCTCCTCATTAAATTTCTCCAACTTCTCACTTAGTTCAAGGATTTCTAAATCTAGTTCCTTAATACGAGCTTTAATCCAGTTAGCTGTTAACTCTTCTGTACGATTTAAAGCTTTCTTACCTTTCTTCGCTTTTAGGACTGGATTAATAGTTTTAATTAGTCCAAGTTGCTTCTTGAGCTCTTTGAGCTCTCCTAGACGAAATATATTAAACTGATTACATTCTGCGGGTAAGTCGCTAAACTTCTTCAGTCCAAGATTAATTGCTTGTAACTTTAGTTTTACTAAAGCACGTTCTTCAGATAATGTTTTAATATTAGAATATATCTCTTTCAAGTTATATTTACGCTCATAATTCTTATTAAGAACATTATGAACATGCATTATCTTCCAATAATTAGTTAATTCTTGAGATATTTCGTTACGTTTTATAATAAATGCTTTTGATTTCATAATATATATTGAGTTTTAAATGATTAATACTATTTTATATTAGAAATCGTTTACCTGTAAATAGTCCGAGTGCTCTCATCGAAAAGATAGCTACGTCTTCTTCTTGTAGCTTGCCTTATTAACTATCTTAGTAGTATTATCACTCGGATATAACTATATTACCCATCATAATATAGTCTTAAATTGAAATTATGAAAGAAAAATAGAGTTCCCCATCAGAACTCATAAAATAGTTTTATGGTCTTTTAATAAAGAGTTCCACATCTCCTAACGGTTCACCGCTGTTAAGCAGTGCATATCCACGCATCCTACTAAAAGTTCCAACTCTAGAAGAGTGTTCCCTTTGGTATTGTTCATCTTCAGGATCTGCTAGATATTTGCTAGTGTATTCTCCATCTCGTACACCAACTCTTAGCACATCGAAAAGCATATCGATTACGTATTCATAATTTAGTTTTCTTACAGCATTCTTCATGAATTCACGGGTCATTCCATCAAAGTTCCGTTTATTAGAAGAATTATCAGGCCCTGCTATTACATCAATAAGAGTAAGGGCAAGATCTCTAAAGCTTTTATCTACAAAATCTCCAAATATCACACATAGCCATTTAAATTTACGCTGTTTTGTATAGATTCGTATAGACCCATCGTCATGAATCTCTATTTCACCAGCAAGTTTATCTCCCATCAAGATATTATTTCGTACGTATTTGTTTTGAAGAATTAAGCTGAGTAGTGCTTTATGAAAACTATCTATTTTTACAGTAGTATTCATAAGCTATAAAAGTTTTAGACTAAACCTAATTGTTTGTAATACTCTTCACAGTCATGTTCCTGAGCTTTCGTAAGATCACTCAACAACTGTGCTTGTTGTAAGAATTCGTTAGCAAGACGGTCTGCTTTCTCCATCTCTTGTTTGTTCCGGAAATTCGCTTCAGCAGTTAATTTCTGCCGGTTAGCAAAGAAAATCGGTGTACCTCCATTCATTGCCCGTTCTACTGCTTCTTCGATAATAGCATTATCGCTAGCATCTGCAAAGAATTTAGGATTCTGTATAATCTTTGCCCGTAAGTTCTCTTTACCATTAAATTCGAGATAGACATCATCTCCAATCGTTAAAATCTTTTGTTCGCTAATGGTAATACTATTTACCATAAACTTCAATAACGGAACAACTAGCCGTGGGTGATTATTGTTGATTTCTTTCTCTTTGTGAGACAGATCAACATTATCTACTTGCAAATAACAAATTGTTTTGCCTAACATGCTACCCATGTCGCTAATAATTTTCCGTACTTCCCGTAAACGGGCTTCCAATTTAGGACTAATTTGGTTTTGATATACTGTTTCCATAATGATTATTCTTTTTAAAGTAAGCAAATACTCTTTACTCCTGCATACTATATAGATAGATCTCTTAGTATATATAATACTTCCAATTCAATGGATATCCTATAGTAGCTATTTTGAAAATACCTGATATTGTATGATAAAACTCGTCATTTGATACTTATTTACCTCTACATTACTTTGATATTATATGAGATTTCTGCTTACATAAGTTTGTAATTGTTTTGAAATTCTTTTGAAATTGTTTGTTAATGATTATCGTAGTTATATTCTAGGGATATGTAATCATATGTGCATATAACGGGGACTCAAACGGTATGAGATATATACCCCTTAAGATAATTGGTTTATCTGATTGTTTTACAAGCCTAACAGGAAATACCTAAAAACGTGCTTGCTAAGTGTTATTGTACACTTCGAAGTAAACATAAGCTTATTTTAAGCTTCTACTAATGTAGTATGTTACTATATAATATTACATCGAGACAGGATGTATTTTTATCGATTATAGTGTAACCGGTTTTATTTAAAGCTGTTTATGTTTCAAAACACCCACTTTCATATAGCCTGTAGTTTACTCTACGGCTGCGTGTTATCTACGACTTCGTTCTTATTCTGCACATAATTTATGAGATTTCCACTCATTCAACCTTAATGAAGGTATCAGCGAACCTACTAATATGTGTTGCGGCACATAAGTTTCGTTTACAGCAATTATATTGTACAGTCGAGGGTGGTGATGTAGCGTACTACTTCCATTGAACTTCCTCATTGGTTATTAAGTTAAACAATAAGCTTCTTTATTATGTCTTTCTATTAGCTCATAGTCTTGTACATCTACTTGACTTGGCCTAGAAATCTTATAATATTAGTATTTTTCGAATACTCAAATCGATTTTGTCACGGGGTTATCTCCCACTAATTATAACTTATACCTTATGCTTATCGATATTACGTTAACGAAATAGAGTTTTCTGGCTCTTCATCCCATATCTACTTTATGACCTGTTGCAAAGCACTCTAGGATTTATACTCAGATAAGTAGAAACTGAGTTTAGACAATATATTACTCAAAATTACACAATCCCATTCAACTGAGAACTCATATCTCACAATATGATTTTAATAAACTTAGGATTAGTAGTATTTTATCTATATACTGGAATGTATATCCTTATTACTAACATTACGCATAGGTTTGGCACCTAATCGAGGTAATCTATCATATATGTTGCTTTATACAAACAAGGCAATATATATGGATCATAGCTTCTCAGCTATAAAGCACGTAATTTACTTCTCACTTTATCATATTATTAAACAGTATTATAATATAATTGTCACCACCTTCATACATCCTTCTATCCTAATAAAGGCCAGGACTGAACACTATGGTAGCATAAATATTTTAGTGATATTTTTACCACAAGGAAAGTTTGGAGCTTCCCTAAGACGTTAGTATGTCTGTAAGTTTTAGCATTAATGATTTGGAGTCATTAATGTTTTATTTATAGTCGGCCTTTCCGACTCTTGCAGCTCGTGTTTAAGGTAACATCCCCTTTTGATTTTTACTTGATTGTAAGGATTCGGATGTATTAACGATACCTTGAGATGTTTAACTATAGAGATCTGCTGATTTCTATGTTGCGTCTTCAGTCACCAAGTGGTTCTCACCGAGGGTTTCTCACGCTCTCCCTCTCTCTCGTCGTTTCTTCAGTCTTAAATAGCAAATTCGACACGAACAAGTTATTATGCAATCGTTTACTTAGCATAGTTGTAGCTATGACTTAAGCCTCATTACATTCTGTGCTATTAATGCTTACTTACCACGTTTTCAGCATTCCCAACTATATTTGATTATAGTGTCGTGGGCGAAGCAGTTACGCTGCTAACGATACAGTTTATAGCTCTTATTACACGCTTTACTGCTCTAGTTGCGTGTCGGGTTTATCTTCTCCGATAACTTGGATCTTTCCAGTATTAAGATCTAAGTAACCAACATATTTAGTATTCTTAACGATATCAACAACTTTCTGTTTTATATCATACGAAGATATAAAACTGATAGGGTCCATTATAGAACTGTCAAAGCCACTTAACGTCTTAAATAGTTTTGCATTACGATGCATCATGCTTTGTTCAAGCATTTGTATTTCAAGAATCCTACGATTGATTCCTGCCTGATTCTCGTAATTTGTTCGTCCTCCTACTATATCTATTGGCATAGCAGAGTTAGCTTTTTGTAGCTCAACTCTACTATTTTTTAAATGCAATATGACATTAGAAGTACGCAACATGTGCTGTACAACTAGCTTATCATGGTCTTTCATACTTCCAGTCAATTTTATCTATTACACTTGTTTTAGGTAAGTTTAAAACAGGTAATGTATGCTTAGTAGCATCTACATTAGGATAGTTGAAAGGTACAAATCTCTCAACTATTTTTGTTTTCCACTTAACTATAGTTCGCTCTGGTTGATTTATGTTTACTGTTGCTGTAGGTGTACCTTCTACTGCGATAGTATTTGTATTTAAATCAACATTAATAGTAGGTACTTCTACTGGTTTAAGTACTGCTATTTCACGATATTTAGGAATTATTTCTGCTTTTACAGTAGATTGATCAGATCCACTATATGCAATGATTCCTCCGAATGCCATAATGCCTAGCATTATGAACATGTTTAGACGTTTTATCATATTGATTATGATTTTGAATAAGCAGATTCGTCTTTATAATTAGCTAATCTACCTAACGGTTTTGTATAATACTGAGCTACTTCTTTCAGTTTCTCGCTAATAATAGCAGGAGAATCTGAGCCAATCATATTTACATATGTGCTATAGATTTTAGCTCCGTTTATATTGCTGTTCTTAGTTTTCGGCAATCCATCAACAGCTAGAGGAATTGCCTCTTGTTTGTCCAAGATACTCTGAATGATTTCTTCAGTAGTACTGTACTTTAGAAGGTTATTAACTGGAGCTACTTTTTGAGTAAACTCTTTTTCATCTTTACTAGTATTTTCTAATGCATTTACACAGAAAGTACGTACAACGTTAGCTATCTGACTATCGTTAAAACCTACTTCTTTCAATGACATTGAGAAGATAGCATGAGGAATTAACGGAGTATTGTTTGATAGCAAACCTGAGTAAGACATACCAGTAAATCCTTTCAGAAGCAGTGCGCTTGAGTCTTTTCCAAACTTCTCACACAATAATGCTACAGTAGCTGCTGGTTCTTCAGACTTAATCTCGAAAGCTTTCCGTGCCCATTCAATAGCATCTACAAGGTTTAACCCTCTTCGATCTGCTGAACGTTTAGATCCTTCCGAAGCATTAGTACGTTTCATAATACTCCGAAGTACTTCAAGTTTTTGTTCTTCGGATAAATTAGGATCTGCTTCCGGGATATCAAATATTTCTGGAGCTTTAGCATCTGCTTTAGCTGCATCTTTTACATCCTTAGGAATGTCTTCGAATTTAATCTGAAGCTGTGAATCGTCAGTCTTTGATTCAAGAGCTTTTACTGTTACTCCGAAGAAATCAAGATAAGCTTTCTTTACTTGAGGAAATAATTCTTTCTGAATTGTTTCTCCTCCTAGTACTGCTTTTCCTTCTTTCTCTAACTGAGCAGCATAGATCATTACCATCTGCATCCGGCCTACCTGATAAACTTCATTAAGCCCAGCTTTCAGTTCTTCACCCATTGAGTGATCTTCTTTAGCTAAATCACTCCGTAACATATTCAAGAACTCAATTTGATGATTTTCATCAATTCGTCCTAAATTCGGAATGTTATGAACTTTTGCTACTAAGTTATCAGTATGCAATTTAACCTCTTCTTTCTTAGGTTCGGGTTTAACCTCTTCCGGGACAAGAATCTCTTCTTTCTTTTGTTTCGGTTGTTTCTGTTGCTTAGCAGCATTAGGATCAACTTTTGTTTCCTTAGGTTCGGGTTTAGTATCAACCTTAGCCTTAGAAGCAGGTTTCTCTTCTGTTTTAGTCTCTGTAGCTAATGGTACAGTAATAGTAATACTATCACCCTCTTTCAGACAAGATTTCGGGAATGTAATATTACCTTCTGTTTTACCGTCTTTGGTTACGAAAGAGAATGAAATTTGATGAATCTTTTTGTCATCAACAAATTCTCTTACTTCCTTGACAGTATACTTTTCTGGATCCTTAGCTATAAGGACTGCATGATCATATGGTGGAAGAACCTTTTCAGATTTAACTGTTTCGTCCTTCTTTTCCTTAGTTTCAGTTTTCTCTACGGTTTTAGTAGTTTTTACTGCAGCTTTAGCCTTTGCTAATGCTTCTTTGTTACGTTGAGCTAAGTTAGACTTAGCTTTGTTCTTTGCTTTACTCATATTGATTATGAATTTTAATGTATTAATAAAAATTTAACAATTTAAAAGGTTAATAACTTGATAATTTACACTAGAATAAAGTTCTAGTTCAACTATCATCTTGAATCTCAGATAAGTTTGTTAACTTGCAAGGTGTTCCTTCTGTTTCAGGTACTACTGTGCCAACTTCTATTATAGTGTCCTGACCTGCAATTTCATCTGTATTACATACACTCCCTACAACAGGTGAATGTAATGAAGATTGCATGGGACTAGAAGCAGTAATACCTACTACAGCTTTCTCAACATCTGTGCTAATAGACTTAACTATATAGCTAGATGATGCACCTAACAATAAACCAATTCCTAGCATGCTTAGCATTCTAGTAAAAGCATCTATTTTGTTAGTCTTCATTAGTCGCGAAATAATGAAGATTACTATAAATGCTGACAACAAATAAATAAGTGTCATAGTTTGTTAGATATTAGTAAATTTTTGAAATCTTTTTCTTTAATTGTTGTCTTGCTTTATTTAAATCTGATTTTACTCTAGATTCTGATAGAGCAAGCTCTTCAGCAATATCCTTATAGGATTTACCTTCTAATCGTAGTTCAATTAAATTTCTATATTTCTTTTGAAGAGTAGTCATAGCTTCCTGAACTAATTTTAACTTTTCAGTTATTACTAGTTTATCTTCAGGACTATTATCACAACTATCTAGTTGTATTTTACAGTCTTCATCGTCAATATAGTTATTTAATTGTTCTTGTTTGTTTCTTCTTATATAATCTATAGAACTATTTATTGCAATAGTCTTTAGCCACATCTCAAATGAAATGTGTTGTATATAAGAAGATAATCTTTCGTACGCTTTAGTAAATACAACAGATAACAGATCGTCTGTAACATCTACATTCTTTACTATATTATATATAGTATACCATATAGTTTGTTTATAATATGTATAAAGTTTATTGAAAGATCTTTCATCACCATTTTTAGCTTGCTCTACTAATTGAATTATTTCTTCTTTCATAGTGCTAATTTAATGGTTATTTGTTGATAGTAGTTAAACCAACAACTACTATCATAGTTCTAGAATGGAACCTGATACTTAAAATAATAATCTGAACAAGCTATTTGTCTATTCCAATATGCTTGAGTTATATATTCTACAGTATCTAATTTTATAGAATTACTTAATCTTTTAAAGTTACTAATTTTGTGATCAGGAATTTTCATTACCATATTTGTAGCTATTCTTAATCTAACTTTAGTAGTAGAAGTAGCTATAGCAATAGAATCTCCTTGTATTGCAGCTTTAATTAAAGGAAAGTATAATTTAGAAGTCATCCATTTAATAATCTTTTGATACTCTTCTATACGTTTTAAATAATACTCATTTTTACCATATAAATGATAATCAAATTCATCATTCAGATATACTTCTGTTATTAATTCCTTATTTATTATATTAATATAATCTAATGGAAATAAAAAAGGTTCTTCTAGACTTCTGTTAATAATATCAATTGCTTCCATGATACTACCCGAAAGTAAAACTTAATATTCGTTTTACTTTATTTTCAAGGATATTACTAGCTTGACCAGTAGTAATCCTGAATTCTTTACACATCTTAATGATAAATGCGGCATCATTAGTATCACCATATATCTTCAAATGATTCTGATATTGTTCTACTAATTCTTTTACATCTTCATCAGTAAGATTTTCCCACTTTTGAAAAGTGCGAGTTCCTACACCAATAGTGTCTAATACTGCTTGAGATACTGTTAAATGCTCAAAATTATATAAGCTTGGGTTTTGAAGAATATGTTGGATCTCTAAACTATTCTCACTAAGCTCTTTTACTCTTCCATAGTTAAAGAAATCATTCATAAGTATTCCTTTTACTATTTTAATAAAAGGTTGCTCTCCTACTACTTTAATAATCACATTTTGAGATGGGCCTTGTGCCATCCATACTCCATCTGACAATTTCATAATTATTTACTAATTTTGAGGTTTATAAAACTTTTTTGATAAGATATAGGCAGTAGATAAACTGACCTGATAGCGATCTTGAAGTTTAGATTTAAACTCATCTGCATCAGCACATGTTTTACTTAATTCAATGATCTCTTTTTTTAGTCCAGGCTTCTTGAATGTAACCCAACTAGTAATTTCAAATAATTCTTCCATCTTCTTTATTTATTATTATAATATGTTGAAGTTTTCCATTACTTTTAACCAATAAGGATATTTTTCTTTAGTATCATCCCAGTTAAATCCTCCACTTGTATATCCTCTGTAATAGTCACTTATAAATATTTCTAGATCAGGATTATTTCCACATTTTTTTTGATAATATAATATCTTAAGTAAATCTTGTTCTATAAATAAAAGTTTAGCTCTTGGATATTTCCTATAGAAATTTGTTATGATTGTACCTGGAGTAGTTTTACTATTATGTCTTCCTCTGTTCATAATGAATTAACTATTCTTATAAATATAAAGTTTTTTTGTAATAAGTTTTTAGTTCTTTCATATATTTATTAAAATCAATTTTATTGTCAAATATATTACAGAAATTATAATCTCCATTCATAGGTACGAAATAAATACAATTACCATAATATCCAGTATATATTCTACTCTTAACTTCCCATAATTTAAATAAGTAAGTAGAAGATGTAGTAATTGGAACTACCCAGAGTAGTTTGTTTTTATTATCTACTTTATATACTATTGAATAATGATTCATTTTTCCTATTATGGTACGAATTACATCATACTTTTTAATCGTTAAAGGTTTTAATCCTTTAATTTGTCCATCTACTTGTAATGACCGTAAATAGCAATTTATTTTCTCTTTAACTCTTATTGCTTTTTCTTTACCTTTTGTATTACATATAATACTCATGATTGAATTAAAAAAGGATAAAAATGCAGGATCTTCAAGTGTTTTATCTTCTATATCTTCCGCCATAGTGTTTTAAATTATTGATTAATTTTATAGTAGTACTAACAGGATTTGAACCTGTAACTTAACTTTATCAGTGTTATATTTTACCAATTACAACTATAGTACTCCAGCTTTTTACGACATTAGCTTAGCCGTTGGATTCTCATATTACGCTGCAATACGAGTATAATCCGTTACATAACTTGTGTTGCCAGTTATCTGCATGCGACCTATTCTACTTCACATTCTGCCTGTCAAACTCATTCACCCCCGATTAAAATAATGCATTTCTATTCAGTTTAAGTGAGAAATCTCACTGAGTCGTATGAAATGCATTAAACGGTAGACTCTCTCTCTTAATCGAAACATATTCGTGGAGGTGACGGGAATCAAACCCGTGTCCAAACAGTGATTCATAGACCTAACAGTCGTTTTACTTTTTAATACTATAGTTAGAGTAAACAATACATTGCTCAATAAATTCTTTACAATCAGTTTTAATATTGTTCATTTCTTCTAACATTTTAAGCATCTGTTCATTTGACATATACTTAATCTTCTTTTTCAAGCTTTTATGTCTTCCTCTGTTCATAGTAGTATAGAGCTCAATCAAGAACTCTATACTTTATAATATGTATTTATAAGTTGAGTATAGTCTATTATTTACCATCACAGTAAATAATAATACTATAGGTACTAGACACTCTCTTCTTATAATTACTACATTGTTTTTTGATTTATATATGTAAAGCAAGTGCTCACCTTGAAGGGACTCAATTGAACTTTAGACACGAGGTACTCATATATAACTCTTGATAGATTTCTGTTTATCGTCATAAGACTAGTCTAACTATGTTGACACAAGGTACTTATAGTTAGAAGCATATTCCTAACACTGAGGAATACCTTTAGATCTTTAGGCACATGATCAGTGGCACGTTTTCTATTTATCTACTCAGTATACACCGAAGTATATACTGAGTATTAAAGTTTATATTCTGTGAATAGCTCCATAGGTAATTGCAAAATCCCCGTATGCATGATTAGAATATATTCTTTCTTATCGTGACACAAGGTACTGATAAGTAAATAGTTAGTTCGTAATTTTACCAACGGCAACTACGAGAGCTACGGGAATACCCCATAGGATTCTTAGCCTTGAGATTCTGATATGCTTTGTTGAATTCGGTATCTGCTTTCCGAACGTTATTAGCATATTCTTCCTCAATTGCTGCAATTGCTTTCTTATGGTCTTCGGTATCTTTTCCGCCGGCCATATATTTTTCGTTTTCGTCCGTACGAGCTTTTAAAGCTTTTGTTTTAGCTTCCTCTTTTGCACGAGCTTGACGAAGTTCAATAGCGGCTAGCTCTTGTTCGAAAGTATCGATTTGTAACTGGATTTTAGCAGCATTCTTTTTCTCTTCACGTTCACGTTCTTCTTCTTCTTTTCGGATTTCATCCATGATTTCCGAATTAGGATTTGAAAAACCGTCTACATTTTTGAGAGAATCGTCTGCTGTGATAAATCTCATGTAAGGAGCTACTGCTGCCATTCTTAATGCAATTTGTTTCATAATTTTTGATAATTTAAATTGTTAATAAAATTGATTTTTATGAATAAAGCTTATTTTGTTTTAAGTTTAAGCTATACTTATGTTATGATATCGTTTAACTCCGTATTTCTTCATTAAACGACGTTCTTTACAACTTAATCCGTCATCTTTTGGAGAATTATCGTAAGTTAATAAATTATCATAATATATATCAAGTCCTAAAAATCTTTTAGTTTCAGCTTGAAGCTTTCTAAGCTTCTCTGCTTCTCTAATTTCTTTTTGTCTTACTTGATAGAGTACTTTACGCATCTCTAGTTCAGAACTAGGATTTATTCCTATTTTAATTTTGGTAAGTTGTAATTTTCCATTTAAAGGATTACGATTTAACCTTTCTTTTAATAGGATTTGATTTCTTTTAGCTAATGCTCGTTGTTTTCTACTTATCATACTAAATCTTCAAATAATGCAATAAAGGCTCTACAATAATCAATAATCATATTACCTTTATTATTGTTTAAGAATTGTTGATCTCTCTTAGTAAAAGACCTAGGATCAGCTATAATATTAGCTAATTCTAAGTTAATTGTTCCTCCTCTATTAAGAAGAACTTCTCTTACTTTAGCAAGAAATTCTTTATTTGAAGAATAAGTGTTTGGAGTTCCACATATTTTGAATAACTCTTCTAGAGCTGTTCTACCTTTTGATTTTACTCCTTTAATCTTAGGAACAGAATCATTATCAGTTAATACATGAAATCCTACGCAACAATCTAAGTTGCATAACATTTCTTCCATAGCATTTGCTAAATCAGATTCAGAAATGTGGTTTGGTACACAAAAAACTACTACTTTCATATTATTATTTGTTTGAAGTTTTCTTAAAATATTCAGTTAGGTTTCTATACCTAACTTGAGGATCACGATGAAATTCTTCTTTTTGATTCTCTTTATTTATACGACGAAAGATATGAGTGTGATATTTTATCCCACATCTAGAACAATAAGTACGATCTGCAATAGATCTACTAGCGTTCAAGGTATCAAATGTTTCCCATGAATGTCCAAATATAGCACATAATAGGGATGCTAATTTTTGTTTCATAGGCGTTATTTTATACTATCTGTTATAGGAATATCAGATTCTTTATGCTCTTTTACGTATCTTGAGCCTTTAACGAATCCATCATAAAATTCTTTATTCTGTAAATATGTTTCTACGATTTCATATTGCGATAAATCTGTGCCTTTATTTACGCAGATTTGTACAATAATTTCATCTGGCATTGTTAACCAAATAGAATCTTCGTATTCACATAGTCTCATATCATCTCGCCGCTGTAAAACTTCTGCGACAGTTAACGGAGCTGTTTCTACAGTATCCGTTTCGAAAGTAGGTAAATCGTTTTGTTCTTGTGAATTATTGCCTGTTTTAGGCTTACAACTCTCAAAGGTAACTGCTATAATAAACATAGCAATAATACCTGCAATGCATAATGCAAAATAATTTCTCATTTTTGATAAATGTTTTAATTGTTTAATAAATATGGTACTAAAATCTCAATGTTAATAACTAGTATAGTTATACATATAATAATGAATATAACGAATACTGTTTTTGGATTATTCTCTGCAAAATCAAAGATTTTATCTATTTGTCTTAGATAACTATTCCATAGTTTTCGACATATTTTCATCTTTATTATGTTTAAAGATACTAAGTATAGATTCAATAGTAAATACTAACCACATAGTATATATAACTAGTACTATCCAATACCAATATATACTATAATCTCCGTATTTTAACTGAGAAGCTGTCCAATCATCTATAAAACTATAATGTGTGTATCTTATAGTTGTTATTAGTATAACTAGTGTTGTTAGTATACCATAAAAGAAAGATGCTACTAGTTTCATTTTACTCTATTTAAAAGTTGATTAATTTCATCATTGATTTCTAACCAAAGTTTCTCAGGGTACTTTATAGGATCCATAAGATTAGGTATTCTGTAGATAATAGTAGTAAATGGTAGCTTGTACCAACACTTAGCACGAGTTAAAATATTTTTGTAATAATATTTATTTCTCCATCCTTTAGGCATCGTTTGATAAAGACTTTCACAAAAGTGTGATAGTAAATGATGCTTGCGTAAGATTACTTCCCATGCGTATGGTAGTAAATCTTGAATTGCTTTTCTACTTCCACTTGCCATCTTCTTGATCCTTTTTAATTTTCTCTAATAATACTTTAGTATTGTATCTCCACATACTAACTACATCTTGTAGAGCATATTTAATACGTAATAAGTCTTCCTTCTCTTCATCCATAGTACTTCTTACTTTATCAGGAGAACTAGTAAGAATGTAATCAATAGCAGCTTTAATTTGAGTTAATCTGCCTAAAGTAAGATTGCGGTATCTAGCTACTTCAGGTAATTTACTCTTATGTTCTACTAATCTAATTTTATCTAATGGTACATATAAATAAGAAAACTTTTTCATATCATGTACTATACTAGTATCTTGTTTTACTTTGTATAGTAATATATCATCAGATTCTATTACATTCCATCCTATAGGTGCATATACAGCTACTATTAGCATAGGTTCATCTATTGATGAAGATATAGATTCATTATAACCACAGATTGTACCTGATTCTCTTAGATTTCTATCTGTTATAATACATTGTTTTCCTGCATTTTCCTTTGCAAATGCTATAACTTCTTCTACTAATTTTTTGTACTCTGATTTTTCCATACTTAATTAACATTAGAAGTACTCATATCTTTAAATACTTTCTCAGATACTAATCGGAAATCTTGCCCGATATACTTAGTTAATAACTCTCTCCGATGTGATAAATCACATATACCATAATTTTTGTTTATGTGGATGATATATTCCACACCATTGATTGTTTGTTTTACTTGCATAGATTTACCTTTGTACCTAAGGATTTAAATTAATAGTACATCTAATTAGTATCATATTGATACTCAGTCACTTTGTTTTTAACCATTGCTACTGTTCTTCACAACATAAAACAAATAAAAGGAAAGAGTACTATGCTCTCTCTCATAGTACTCTCCTGGGTTGACCGAAGTCTCCACCTATATAAAGTCTGGCAGACGATATACAAATAAAAGTAAGACTAGCATAGAACTGGGTATGCCTTGATATTCATATTAAGCACATGTGTTTAATGTGATATGTTACATATACTTCTCTACACTAGTCTTTTCTAATCGGAATACTAACTAATGACGCCATACTATTCTATGGATTTTACATTTGTATTTTACTACTTATATGAATAGATATAAGTAAACTTATTTCTATACTAATACCGCTGTATTAATATATTAATAAGACGTTGTTCCTTCTACGTTCTATGATAAGGATTCAATTTTGACTCTCACAAAGTTTTAATACTGTAGCAGGATAACTGTCACATTATCCTTATTAGTATACATGATTTTTACGTCCGCACGATCATAATAAAATACTAGCAATTTAGTATAATGACTATTGCTAGTTTATCATTATACAATACTATTTTATTACTTACGCCCCACATGTTTGTCATTTTCTGAAGAGTGGGAGAATAATCTCCCATATTTACATAATACATTCTCCAATTCCAAGATCTGCTTTTCCATAATTGTCTTCTGCATTAAAAGACATATTTTTAAAGTTAAATTTACAAGTAGGAACTATTATATCACAGACATGTTTAGTTAGTGAGTGTTCATTAGTATTTGGCATTCTTATATAGACTGCATTTTGTCCAGCATAATAACCAAAATTAGTTACTTCATTAATAAAATGTTGTTTAAACATAACTGGAGTTAATAGATTTAAATCTCTTTTGTTTTTCACTAGTAATTGTTCCCAAGTTACTTCTGGATTTTCATTAGGCCTTAAAAGTGGCTCACCTCCGCATTTAATAGCTATTTCTTTTAGATGACCTGTTTTAAATAGTACAATAAATACTCTAGTATTATTAATACTAGTTATTAAGATATTATCATTATTGATATCTGTAACTTTACATCTACCAATTATAGGAGAATATAAGATAGTTCCAGGTTTTATCTTTTTGAGAATTGGTATTAAGTCTATATTTCTAGACTTTTCGTATTGTTCTTTTTCTAATGAAAGACTAATACGTTTTTCTTCTAATTCTTGTTTCTTTTCTTTTTTTAATGCCATATTGATTATGAATTAAAGTTATTAAAAGTTTAATACAACGATATTCACATACAGTTGTATTATGTTAGCTTTCAGAAAGTCGTTCTTTTGCACAATTAGTAAAATGAGACAAAACAAAACTCTAACACACATTGATACCATGAATACCATTAACAGTAAATGAACTGTTATAGGAATAAGCTAACAAAAATCCTATAACTATTCTTCTATGATTCGCCAATCAGTAGCTCGGTTATAGTTCTCTTCTAATTCTTTTTGTATAACACTAGTTGTTTCACAATAGTTATCAACATCATAGTTAAGAACAACTATATCATCTATAGTCGAGGTTACAGTATCTATTGTTAAACAATCTTGTTTATAAAGAGAATAAGTCAGTCTTAAATACTGATGTAATTGTTTTGGTAATTTTTCTAACATATTGTTAAATTTAATAGTTCTTTACTTTAAATTTAAAAAATACAACTTGTTACAGTTGCAAATTGCAATCTTAATTGCTTTTATTTTTGTTTTTGTTCTTGCCATTTTGATATGGTTTAAGTAGTTATCATAAATATTATTAAATTGTGAATAGATACTATTATTGCAATAATAGATAATATATTTGGTAAAGGTTCTTTATGTAATATTATTATTGCCATAATAATAAATATTATAGTCATTATCGCTGTGATAAGTAACTTTAATCTGATATATTTATTATTCATCTCTTGTTACTATGAAGTAAGTTAATCCCGCTATTACTGCTCCAAATATACTATCTGCTAATACCATAGATGGTTTTAACTCTATAGTATCTTTGTATATCATTATTAGTATTGATGATTCAGCTAATGATAAGAATACTAATAAACACCAATAACTTATTTTCTGTATTAATTCTTTATTCGTCTTCATCTTTTGAATGTTTTTTGATATAAAGAAGTAATGATACGCATATAAACCAGAAACATAATGAAGCTAGTCCATGCATATATGTCCAGTTAATTTGAGATGCGAATACTATACCTAATGATAAAGAAATCATTACAAGTATCCATGCTAGTACGTTGTTCATGATTAGATGTTCTTAGGATATGTTACATCATAATAATTAGCTAAAGTTTCGGCAGTATGCATTATCGCATGTGTTATACATATTGCTGCTTCACCGGATTGTAGTTTTCTTGATTTTAAAAATCCATCTAGTTCTTTTAATAATAGTATTTGACTATCCAAATTATCGAATAATCCTTGACAAATTTCATTGTTGTTGGTTATTGTTTGAGTAGTTTCTTTTTCCATAATTTTCAGTCTTATTTATCTGATATTTGAGTTAATACATAATAAATCCTAGCTAATGCTAGGACTTATTAATTAAGCGATAGGTTCTGGTATTCCTTGTTCATTGTATCTCCAACCGTCTGGAAGAGCTGGTTTCTCTTCTTTAGTTGAAGTTGTTGATGTTGGTGCTTTGTAAGCTCCTTCATCTTCATCGCTAACTGTTGTTTTGGGTAAGGTAGCTTTGATACAGAATGAACCGAAATAAGCTTGACCTTTTTGGTCTGGCTCATCTCCTGCATAATAGGATACTTTGTCTGGAAAATCAGGGTCTCTGAAGTACTTACAGAATACTACTATTGACTCGTATAACCTTGGGTTACCGTTACGGTCGCAAATTGTATCTCCGGCTTTATGAGTTTTTCCTGTACCATCTGTTACATCTGTAAGATAGATGCGGTTGAATGGTATTGACTCTTTAGGTGGTTGCCAATTTACTCTGTGTGCAGTTATGTATCGTAATCTTTCTGGTAATTCTTGGTCTGTTTCAGCAGTTCCACCTTTTGCTGCTGAAATAAATGGTTTGTACATTTCTACTAGACGGTCATTGAACTCTACATGAGTTGTTGGTCTGTCTAATATTGCCAATGTGTTTAATAATGTACCAGTTAAATACTCTTTACCTGCGTTGTTTCCTTTTGCAACTTTTTTAATTTCTGGGTTGCATAATTCGAATTTTGCCATATTTTCTAAATTTAGATGATTAGTAAACGTGATGATAATATCTATCTGTATTTATAGAGGCTTTGGACTCTCAGCATAAAGCTGGCTACATTAATATTACAAGAATAGATAGAAGCCTTTCTAATAGTGCTTAGTTCTATTAGTTCTACCTATCCTTGGAGTTGGCACTCATTCATTTTACATACGCAGATAATACGGTGCAAATAATTAATCGCTAAGCCGTTAATTCCTATTATCTGTATTTTGCATTGTATTACAGTTTGCACTCTGTAATCTTCGGAATAGCATTTTACCGAATTGCGAAGTTTGGTTTAACTTATAAATGTTTGTTCATATAAATATTTATCCATCTTTGATGTGCTAGTACTTCGCAAACTCTCAACCTCAGATGGATAAATTTAGCTATATATTGAGTAAATACGTAAATCGCCAGTGACAGTAATGATAACGTATTGATGGAAAAGAAGTGATATCATAAAATCTTCACATCTCACACTCAATATATAATACAATATAAATTTCTTTATATCGCATTATTTTGAAGAAGGGCTGTATTTGTGGCGTTGGCTGAGGCCTTTCTGGCCCCATAATCTGTAAAGATTATTTACTATTCATTAACGATTAGTACTAGCATATGCAATTACAAATATAACAAAGTATATTAATATCATTGCAACATTCTGTTTTAATACATAGTCTCCCATAATTAATCATCTTTTAATGGTAATTGCCTATTAATATAAGCACCTCTTTTCTTATAAAGACACTGTACATAGTCTAATTGACTACGTAATTCTGCTATTACTTCCATAGATATAGATATATCCATCTCTCCAGATGAAACCTTTTCATCTAGTTTGAAAAACATATCTATTAACATACTGATGTTTTCATGATAATCTACAGGAAATTGTACATCAGCTGGAATAGAGTTTTGAGTAGGTTGTTCTTCTTTCATAATTGTAAATATTTTTTACTGTTAATAAATCATAAATAAATATAAAGATGAGTAAGAGTAGGGTAATAGGACTCGATTCAGCATCTATCCTAAAACTTCATTTATTACCTACTAACAGAAGTAGAACTACTCTTACTCTTTATTTAGCAGTAGAACTGTATTTGTGGCAGCAGTAATGGAAACGATTAGCAAGCTTATTGCTTACTAACCGATTCATTAATACCGTATACACATAATGCACTGAATGCAAATAGAGTCATATAGACTGCTGCAGCATACCTGTTATGAGTAGCTACTGCTAGTACTAGACTAGCTGCTGATATGATAATAAACAAGATAGATAATAGTACTTTCATATAATATGATTTAAGTTGAACAAACAAAGTAAAGTAAGTAGCCATAATTGACTACTTACACATTGAACCATGAATCGATGTATTCATCATCGATATCACTTAACAGCCATTCAGGAGTAATTAAATCGCTCATGATAATTAATTTAAGATGAAACAACCTACCGGGGTATTTCGGTCGACATTTAGTAGGGGGGCCGTATTTGAGTACAGATCCACACGCTCACGATTCTTCTTTCAATTTTTTAATATATAATTTTTTATTTTAGCTATTAAATAAACATATATTTTTATAAAAAGTGTTAACAAACTATAGTAAAGAGAAACAAAGTTTAATTCTATTCGTTACTGTATCAGTCAATACAGTTTAATACAGTATAACTGATATATATCGATATATACTGATTAATACTAATACTACTTGTCTTACTTATTACTCGGATTATGAATGATATAGATTATATATTAAGTCAAACTGATGATGTTAGTCCTATTACTTTAGAATTACTAATGACTTACTATGGTTAAGATTAATTTAATTAATTATAATGAACAACCTAACATCTTATTAGATATAGCTAACTGTATAGAGGATAAGTATACATTAGAAGAAGTTAGACTGTTTAGATATTATGGATTTTCGATATACGATTGTTAAAATGTTAATAGACGCTTAATATGCCTTGGTATTTTTATTTGATGTTTGCAATAGTAGCTTATATGATTATAATGTCAATATGGTTAGTATATGATGAAATTATATATAACTATCTAGTAGAATATAAGCTTCAATTTGAAGAGACTAAGCTCGAAGTACAAGAGATCGTAGGACACCCCGGCTTAGCTGCAAAGCTAGCTCACTGTGGGTTCTAACCGTAGTGTAGACGTAGTTTAATCCCTCTACGGTCTATAGTAAAAGGGATTCCCCCACCTATAAACTAGTTTGTAATGAATAAGAATATCAAGAATTCTAAGATTGAATATAAATTTAAAAATAAAACTTATACAACAGTACCGGAGTTAAGTAAAGGCAGTTGCGTAGGTTGTGCATTTATGAATAAAATAGATTGTTATAAATATCAAGATAGGTTAGATATATGCCAAAACAATCATGTAATCTTTGCTAGAAAATATAACTCTCTCGATAAATAATAAATTTAAAAAGAAATGGAAAACGATAAAATATTAGATACTGTGGTAGAAGGTCTACCTTATGAGTTTAAAAAAGATATATTAGTAAAACCCTTACCTGCTGTTAAAATCATTAAAGAAATTACAGAACAAGTACCTACTGGTGAAAAGGATGAAGAAGGATTTGAAAAGTATGATACACAAACTACCAGTAAAGAGATAGAGTCAGATCTAGCAAAAGGTATAATTATAGCATTACCTAACGATAAGATACTTGAAGCTAATCAGCTTACTTTAAATTTAGGAGATACTATCATTTATCCTAAGAAGTTTGCTAAAGAGTTTGATTTATTCAAAGACAGTATGTTAGTTAAACCATATGATGTAATTGCTGTTGAAAAGAAGAAATAATTTATATTTGATTAGATTATAAGGAGCTCCACTTTTAGTGGGGCTTTTTTATTGTCTAGTAGTTAACTAATGTTAAATAATGAAACTATTTATGCAATATGCGTTTATATAGTCAAACAAAATAATATATTATGAAACAGTTTAAAGTTATTAAAGAATTTGGTTGCGCCAATAAAGGAGAACTATTTAATGAAGAAGATGAAAATTTCGTCCTGGATGTGGACTCTAACTGTAACGACATGTATTGCGCTCGTTATATGTCTGTTTCTCCCTCTATTATGGATACTCTGGTTGATGCAGGCTTTGTTACAGAAATTGTTCAACCGTCACTTAGAGAAGAAGAACTCCTAAATAAGATCAATAAGATTAGTGATACAATTCATCAGTTAAAAGAACAATACGCTGAAGATCACAAATCATTGACTGAAGAATATAATGAAGGTAACGTACCAGCATGTATTAAAACAGAAGCGGATACAGTTTACTTTAATATGAATAAAATTTTAGATACTATAGACAATTTACTTAATGAATAAACTAGTTAAGACCTGTAGCAAAAAAGATCTTTACTTTGAGTTCTTAAAAGCTTTAAATGGAATTATCTAGTTACCTAATAGAGAATTAGAACTGTTATCTTGCTTAATAGAGTTACAAGTAAATAAACCTAACTTAGAAGGATATCACGAAAATGTGATTAGTGCAGAGAACCGCAAATACCTTACTAGTAAGACTGGTATTACTCCTGATAATTTAAGCAGATACTTCAGTAAATTTAAAGATTTAGGATTCTTAGTAAAAGGTAAAATAGATGGTCAATGGTTAGTAAACAAGATATTAATTCCTGAACTAATTAAAGATCGAGTACAAATTAGTATAATACTAAAAGTTAATGAAGAATAAAAAATTTTGTACTATTTCTTGGAATGGTGAAATTGTAGTTACAAACTTCTTCACATTTTGGAAACGATTTATTCGTTACTTTAAAGGTGAGCCGATATTTGAGAATACAATTTATGCTCCTAAGAAAAAGTACTCAAAACAAGAACTAGATAAGTTAAGAGAAATGCTCTTACTTTGTGAAGACAGTAATGAATCTAATACTGTAATCATAAATGCTATAAGACCTAATACTTTTGACAAGTCTATATTAGAAGTAGAAAATAGTAAATACTATGCCCCAACCACAGAAGCGAGTGTCCTTCTTTACAGAGATGTCCAATAAATATAACATACCTTATCAAGTAGTAGAAGTAATCTGTAATAGTCCTTTTAAATTTGCTAAATCAGTAATAGCTGATGATAATGATAATAAGGATATCATGTTTGCTTACTTATTTAAAATAAAACTTAAAAAGAGATATAAGAATGAAACTAATTGAATCATCATACGAGATTATTGAACAAGAACCAGGCTTAGAAGGTATATACAAAGCTATTGAAAGAGCTGGTAGAACTTGTTATAAATCTGAGGATAAGATTACTGATACTTCAGCTAAGGAGTTTGTTGATAGAATGATTAATAGTGGTCATCATGCTATGTTAGAACATGGTACTATATATTTAGCTATACCAATGACTACTTATGCTCCAGATGCAATAAATAATTATAATACTAATCCATATTCAAAAGTAACTCCATGTAATGATTTTATCTTCACTGATAAATTTGGAGATAAAGTATGTGCATGGTGTATAACTACTAATTTTAGAGTTCTAGTAGAGAATAATTGTTTAGAAGATTTAGAGTTCTTATGTGAACCTACTGAATATCATGAGAAAAGAGTAACAGTTAAGTTTACTTGTGATAGAGGAGTATCTCATGAATTTGTAAGACATAGAGTATTCAGTTTTGCTCAAGAATCTACTAGATATTGCAATTACAGTAAAGATAAATTTGGTAATGAACTAACCTTTATTAAACCTAGTTGGTATACTGGCAGAGATATGTCAGTAGAACAGACTGGTTCTTTAGTAAGTGCTCAGAATGATAAAGAAGTAGATTTTCAGATGTATTTAAAAGAAGCTGAAGGTTACTATATTAGTATGATCAAACAAGATTTTAAACCACAAGAAGCTAGAGCAATGCTACCTAACTGTTTAAAAACAGAATTAGTAATGACAGGATTCTTATCAGATTGGGATCATTTCTTTGAACTTAGAGATAGTAAAGCAGCTCATCCTGATGCTTATAAGTTAGCTCATCCTTTACATGAAGAATTTAATGAAAGATATAAAAATATTTAAGTATACTAATATATATCCTAGTACTCTATTTATAGTAGATATTACTAACAAAAATCCTAAAGAACTATTAAATTACTTTTACTTTATGAAGAACGATGGATACTTTACTGAAGAAAGTAAAAATATAGAAGAAGATCTTAAGATAGCAGCTGAGACAGCTATTTGTGGAGTATATCCAGTAGTAAGTAAAGAAGATGGTGAGATAGGATGTTTAATAGTTATATTCAGTATAGAAGAATTAGATACTAGTACAATTGCACATGAATCAGTACATGCAGCAGATTATTACTACCAAAGAGGAAATATGTTAAGTCAAGATTTTTCAGATGGAAATGAACCTTATGCTTACTTATGTGGTTGGATAGCTGGTAAAATTGCTAACGTACAAATAGAATTAAAACATGGAAAAAGTAGGAAAGAAAAATGATTTCTTAGACAATAAGCTAAGATGGGATTTATTACCTTTAGGAGATATTGAAGATATTGTTAAAGTATATACAGCAGGTGCTAAAAAGTATGGTGATAATAACTGGCAATACTTAGAGAATGGATATGATAGATATAAAGCAGCAATGTTCAGACATCTAGTAGAATATGAAAGAGGTAATATAATCGATCCTGATACAAACTGTTTACATTTAGCACAAGTTGCTTGGAATGCGATTGCACTACTTCATCTAAGTAAAGTTAATGATTATTTCGATAGTACTGTTTATCCAGAAGAAGCAGAATCAGTAGAATCAGATACCGATGAATTAGTTGAGAAACTAAATAATAGAATACAAGAGAAAGTAGATACATGTAATGAAATTCTAGATCAAATTCAAGCTACTACTATGTCTAAAAAACATAAGGAACTCTTAGATGCTATGAAACATGATGAAGAAGTAGAAAAGCAAATAATGCTAGATTTTAATAAATTAAGAGTTAAACTTGCTAAAGAAACAGATTTTCATAATGTATTAAACATTTCAGATAGAGAAATTGTAATTGATTCTAATCTAGAAGAGTTACATCCATTTAAAGATAAATACCATTTCTACTATCCTTCAATTATAACAAATAAAGGCTTAACTGATCTTTATAATAGAATATCTGATGCAGTAGACGAAGCTATCACTAAATATAAGGAGAATAAAAATGAAATACTACAATATTGAAAGAAAATATAATCTAACTAAGATTAATGTTACTAAAGACGATAAAGATGAAATTATAATTGATTCTAATAGTACTATACCTTCATTTAGTGGATATATAGATTATATGTGGATTACAGATGAGGATGGTATTGCTATTTACAAAGATAAAAAATATGAAGTAAAAGCTAATCAACTTATCATACTTTGTTATCCTATTAACCCAGAAGGAGATTCTACAGTTTATATTATAGACATGCCAGATTCATTACTAGAATTTGTAAGAGCAAAAGAAGAATGGGAAAGACAAAGAGCATCTGAGTGTAAATCATGTTGTGATTGTGCATGTGAAAAACCTAGTTGCTAATGTTACACTTCTTTGATATAGTTGGTGGTGATGTAGTAATTCATGCAGATCTATTGGCATTACCACCATTTGAAAAACTATGGAAGTTAGATACTACACCTAATAAGGAAAATGCTAATAGAGCAATAAAGTTTATTGTACTTTGTGATTACTGGAATAGTCCATATGTTAAGACAATCTCAAGTCTAGATATACGAGAAAAAAGACTTAAACAACAGATATTTAAAGATGAAAATTACGCTCTTACTGTTGATGAACAGATATGTAGAGATGAATGGAAAAGTCTATTAAATACTAGAAATCTTAGAATGTTAAACTCTATAATGAATAAGTTAGATACTATTAGTGATTACTATGAATCATCATTAGATGAAGAGTTAGATGAGACTAAGATTCAGAAGTTGTTAGCAGGATTTGAGAAAGTAAAAGGTACTATTCAAACTATCGATTTCCTTGAGAGGGCAGTTAAAGCTGAAGAGATAGATACCACTAAAGTAAGAGGAGATGCACAGATCAATCCATACGAACTAGTAAAGGGTATACAATAAAAAATTACAAGTATTAATTAATACGTTTAAAGAAACATATCATGAAAAAGAATAAAAAGAAATTTAATAAGCCTGAACCAATCGAAGTTTACTTAGACTTCACAGATCCTACTAAACCTGTAGAGCAAGTGATTGCTGAAAGCAGAATTGCATTGAACGCTGTAATTGATGGATTAGATGAAGTACTTACAGAACTATTAGAACAGATTGCTGAAGAAGCTAAGAAATGTGAGAACTGTAAGAGTCAAACTAAGAAGTTGAAATGGTATCAAAGAGTTTGGCAAGCTATTAAATCTATATTTGGTTGTTAAAGTCCTTAGCGGTTCGACTTTAAAAAGAACCGCAAATATCACGGGGTGGAGCAGTTGGTAGCTCG
>MSHB01000025.1:35612-108365 GCA_001940985.1 Mollicutes bacterium Phil14 | reverse complement strand
TGATGGTTCCTTGCCAAATCCAACAATTTCTACGATTGAGCTCTATTCAATTTTTTTGTTGCTCTTTCACTATCTCTGTAATTACTTTTCTCTCGCTTGAAACTAATATTTTAATTACTTTCCCGCATTTTGGACACTCGATTTCTAAATCACTATTTTCTTTTGCTGTGCATAATCTTCGAGAGCAACCTGGACAACATACATATAATCTTTTTCTTTCACCTTCCATACCAATATTCCTTCCACACTATATGATATCTTTTATAGAAATTACTTTTTTTGCTATTCCTTGAATTGCCAAGCTATCTATATAGATATCTTCTAATTCGCTATTTTCTGGATGCAAATAATATACTTGCTTTAAGCTATCGTATTTTAATCTTTTTAACGTGATTTGATTTTCTACTAATGCTACCACTATATTACCAACTTCTGCACTAGAAGATTTCTTAATTAATATTAAATCACCATCATTGATATCAGCATTAATCATTGAATCACCATTTGCTCTGATCAAAAAATATTCTCCTTTACCAACCATTTCTTTTGGTAAACGGACAAAACCTTCTGATTGTTCAAATACTTCTTCAAGTGGACCACATGGTATATATCCTAATAAAGGTACTTCAACTGTATCAGATATGCGGGCTAATGATTTTGATACATATGTGTTACCACAATCTTTAACTAAACGATTGTGTTTTTCTAAATAAGATAGATAATTATACCCGCTAGCTCTTGATAAATTAAATTCTTTTGCAACTATTGTTGTTGATGGGCCTCTGCCATACTTAGAACAATATTCATCTACGTACTTTACTATTTCATTAAGTAAATTTTCATTTTTACAGCGCATATGATTACCTCTCTTAAGCAATTGCTTACATATAGTATATTACTATTGGAATATTTTGTCAATAGTTTTCTAAAATTTTATTTAATTTTTTAAATAAACATTAAATAAATTTGTTTTTTGAGCAACTGCTTACATATAGTATATTACTATTAAAATAATTTGTCAATATTTTTTATAAAATTTTTATTATTTTTTTAAATGAATACTATATTTTAATCATTTTTGAAAAATATATACTTCTTTTATTTGTATAAAATCATATATAACTAAGCACTCGCTCACATAGAGTATATTATTATTGGAATAATTTGTCAATATATTTTTTAAAAATTAAAAAGAGTCCATACTAAACTCATTTATTTTTGCATAGACTCTATACTAATTCTTTTACGAACTGTTGTATATATAAATTAATTTTTTTAACTATTCTCTTAAAGATTAAATGAATTTATGAATTACGATAATCTTTATCAATCAATTCAATTGGTTCCATTAGATATCTTAATCTTTCGATTATTCTTCCTGCTTTGGTCAAATCATTTTCGCTATTTGTTTCAGCAAAATGACTTCTTAACAGTTCAAAATTTGTATTAGAAGTAGCAAACAAAGGCAAATCATGATTCATTCTATATTGTAATATAGGACCTAAAACTTCATCTCTTACAAATGCAGTATTATTTTCAGCTCCTAAATCGTCTAACATCAAAATATCAACTTTTTTTAGTTCCAAAATATATTTTTCAAATTTTTCAGTTCCCAAAAAGCTTTTTATTTCTCTAATCATATCTGGATAATATGCATAAATTACTTTCTTTCCGCATTTCACTAATTCTTTAGCAAAGCTATATAAAATGAAAGATTTTCCTGTTCCATATTTGCCATGAATATATATACCTTTTGATGGAGTACCATTTAAAATATTTTTCTTAAACTCAGCAAGTTTTTTATATATTGTTCCTCTTTCAACATTAATATACAAATCTTCATTTTTTTGATCAAAAAAGTATGTTTTTAATAAGCCTTTATTTTCATATTCACAATTTATATATTCACAGCTTACTCTACCTTTTTCCAATTTAAGAATAGATTTACAAAATTGACTTTGATTTAAGCATTGCCCATTTTTCATACATTTTGCACATACATCATCAGTTTCTTTTTTCAGTGAGAACGCAGGATAGAATTCTAAAATTACATCGTTTTTTAAATTGTTTTCTTTTAAAAACTTTTTAATTTCTTCATCTTCCAAAATATCATTTATTAATTTGTTATTCAAATCATTCATATTACTATTCCTTTTCTTTGGTAAATAAACCAGATGCTAGTGCTTCTTCTAAATCTTTTTCTTTCGTTTCAAATTCTTCACTTTTTTGTGTAGCTTCTTTTATGCTCTTTTCATATTCTTTATACCATTCAGGTGTAGCTTTAACTTTTCCACTTTGATATTTCTTTTCTACTTCTTTTGGTTCTTTATCTTTGTTTATCATATCTAAAGCATCTTTTGATGTTTTAACTTTTGCGCGCTTCCAAGTATTGGCAATTTTTTCGAAATAATTATATCCAGGAAGTTCACCATCTTTTTCGCGCAGAACGTAAAGAATCATAATATTAATAACACCTTGTGAATATCCAGTATTTCTCCTCAAATCATCAAGCATTTTCAGCTCACTAGTTGAAGGCTTAATATTACTCAAACTATATAGTAATTCTTCACAGCTTGTCTTTTCAACCAAACTTAAAAATCTTAAAGTAGTATCATCCACGCCTTCACTAACAAATGGATCTGCCTCTTTTGTAACAAAACGTATTGGTTGAATTGATTTCGCTTGATATATTTTACTAGCATTTTTACTTATATCTTTTATTCTTAAATCTTTATCAACTCTTAATGTTTCTAAAACTGCTTCTTTCATCTCATCTTCATTAAGATTATAATGATAACTAATTTTTAATATTTCTTCTTTGAAATATTTATCATTCAATATTTCTTGATCTATAACTGAATCTTGAAAACTTAATTTAAAGATTATATAATCAAAGTCTTTATTTTTCACATAAATACTATCATTTACTAAATTTTTAAATTCATTTGGTAAAATATTTTTTATAGATTCTGTAGTTCTTTCAAAAACATCATCAAAGCTTTTACTAATATCTTTATATCCAGAATGTTTTTGATTTCCAACTTTAATTTTTTTAAATTCAACATCACCTATTTTGTTCTCAAGGAAACTAGCTAAAATACTATTATCCAAAAAAGATTCAACATTAAGTGGTGATAACAAAATAAATAAATATTCATTTTTCTTTTGTAATATTTTTACTAATCCAATTCCTTCAAGTTTTGAAAAAGCTTGATCTAAAAAATTAATTGTTGGGAAATTAAGACAATCTAAAAGTTTTGTCATTATATATTCATTATTATCTAATTGATTTAATAATAAAAACAACGAGAAACTATCTACACCTATAATTGGCAAGTATAAATTTGTCAATGAATATAAATCTTCTCCACTTAGATTATACTTTTTTTCTATTTTAAAAATATCATAACTACTAAATCCCATTATATTTACTCCTTTATTTAAATAAACTAACTCCTTTAAAAGATAGTTTTGAGTCTAAATACTTGTATAATCTTTCAATTATCTTTTTTCCTTTACCATTAGGTATAAGTTTATACGTTGTAACTTTAAAATCAACAGCCGTTTCTGTAGGTCTAATTCCAACAATCGTAGCTGTACAAGAATAATCAATTGTTTCAAAATATATTTCAAGGAAATTTTCGTTTTCGGCTTTGATTTCCCCTTTTTCTGCTTTTATTAAATCGTGAATAACTTCAATCACTTCGCTATATTTATTGCGATAATATCTTGTCTTTAATTCTTGGACACTATTATCTTCAGATGATTCATAATTATTGTTAAATAAATCTCTAATTCCCATTATCTTTCCTCATTCTTTCAATGATTTTTTCAATATTTTTTATAGTTTCTTCTTTACTTAAACTATTATCTATAACATAATCAGCTAATTCTACTTTTTTTTCTTGTGGGTACTGCGATTCTATTTTTTTAATTGCATACTCATAACTAATATTATCACGTTTCGTTAGCCTTTCTATTTGTTTATCCCTATTTGAATATACAGCTATTACTTTATCCAAATGTTTTTGAAAATTAATTTCATATAAAAGAGGCATAGAAACAAATACATCTTCTTTTTTATCAGAATTATCAATAAAATTTAATATTTCGTTAATAACTAAAGGATGAATAATTTTTTCTAAAACTCGCCTTTTCTCCTCATCAGTGAAAATGATTTGTGCTAATTTCTTTCTATCAATATTTTTTTCTTGGTCTAAAATATTTTCCGAAAAGTATTTTAACACTTCATCATAACCCTTTTCACCTTTATTCAAAACCGCTCTAGAAATTTCATCAGCGTCAATTACTTTATATCCTTTTTCTCTTAAATAATTAGTAACCAATGTTTTTCCAGTAGCAATAGAACCAGTAATACCTATTATCATATTTCTCTCCATTTTAATATTTTTAATATAAATTGTCAAGAGTTTAGTTTTTGACAATTAGGGCAATAATAAGTTCCCCTACCACCAACCACAATCTTTTCAATTTTGCCAGAACAATTAGGACAAACTTCTTTTGTGTGCACTAATAATTCATTTTGAAACAAGCCAGTTGCTGAATGTGAATTAACAAAACTTTTTATTGTAGTACCACCTAAACTAATAGCCTTGGTTAAAACTTCCTTTGAATCATCAATTATTGCTTGTAATTGACTATCACTCAAACTATTTGTTTCTTGTTTTGGATTAACCTTAACCATAAAGCAAACTTCATCGGCATATATATTTCCTAATCCACAAATCACTCTCTGATCAAGCAAAGATGTTTTTATTGGTTTTTTACATTTTGCCCATTTACCTTTTAGATACTCAACAGTCATTTTTTCATCAAATGGTTCTAATCCAAGTTCGTTTAATGGTTCTTGTTTTAAAACTTCTGATATTTCATTAGTATCATACAAATACATAACTCCAAATTTTCTTGTATCATTATAACGCAAAGTTTCATTATTTTCTAAATTAAAAATCACATGTTCATGCTTACCTTTTTCTTCTTGGCCTTTTAGAAAATATTTTCCCTCCATCCTTAAATGTGATAGTAAAATATGTTTTTCAAAAATGAATATTAAATATTTACCTAATCTTTTTATATCAACAAATGTTTCATTAATTAAAGATTTCTTAAAATATTCAATTGGAACATTTTGGATTATTCTATCATAATACACATCAACACTAACAATTTTTTTATTTAAAACCAATTCTTTAAGACTATTTTTGACGGTTTCAACTTCAGGCAATTCAGGCATTATTCTTCACCAACGTTAATAATCTTATTTTCATCATAACGGTCTATAAATTTAAACGCATCATCTTCAAGAGGGTATCCAAAACCAACAACAGCAAATGGTTCCAAATTATCATCTAATGAAAAAATATTTCTAACATTTTCCATTCTTTCTTTATTAGGATATGTTCCACACCAACAAGATCCTATTTTCAAAGATGCCGCCTCAAGCATTGCGTTTTCTACGCTCGCTGATAAATCTTGACAATACATATTAGGAACAGTCAAATCACATAAAGATGTCAAAAAAACAATAACAAGTGGTGCATTCTTCAAAAACTTCATATTTGGTGTAGCTTCTGAAAGTTCGAAATTTTTATTTTTTTGTGTGCAAACTAAAAATCTCCATGCTTGTTGATTTCTCGCACTTGGTGCTTGCATCGCTGCACGCAATATTAATTCTATTTTTTCTTTTTCAATAGCTTTATCTTGATATTTTCTAACACTTCTTCTAATATTAATAATATCCATCAGTCTCACTCACTTTCACATTAAAGTCTTTTTTTATTTTGCTTTGAACCAATTATCCCCAACACCAACTTCAGCAACTAGTGGAACACTAAGTTTAACTGCTTTTTCCATTTCATCTTTCACTAATTTTTTCATTAATTCTACTTCATCAAGTGGACAATCAAATATTAATTCATCATGAACTTGTGCAATCATAATAGAGCGCAAATTTCTTTTTTTCATTTCTTCATATATATTAGTCATTGCAATTTTAATAATATCTGCAGCTGTACCTTGAATTGGAGAATTCATAGCTGTTCTTTCTCCAAAGCTACGCAAATTATTGTTATCACTGTTTATCTCTGGGATATATCTTCTTCTATTAAACAAAGTTTCTGAATAACCTTTAGTTCTTGCAGAAGTGATAAATCCATCTAAGCATTCTTTAGCTTTGGAAAATGTTGAAAAATACTTGTTAATAAACATATTTGCTTCTAAAGGACTAATGTTAATTGTTTCACTCAATCCCCATGCGCTCATTCCATATATAATTCCAAAATTAATAGCTTTTGCTGTTCTACGCATTTCTTTTGTAACATCATCTAATGGTACTTCATATATCTCACTAGCTGTTTGTGCATGGAAATCAACACTGCTATTAAAACTTTCTACCATTTTTTCATCTTTCGATAAATCTGCTAATACTCTTAGTTCTACTTGAGAGTAATCAGATGTAAGAATTTTTCCATTATTTAAGCCAAATCTAGAAACAAATGCTTCACGAATTGTTTGACCAACTTCACTACGGATAGGCATATTTTGTATATTTGGTTCAACAGATGATAATCTTCCTGTTAAAGTAAGAGCTTGTTTATACAAAGGATGAATATACGCATCATTATCACACACATCTTTTAAACCATTAACATATGTTGAAAGAAGTTTTTTATATGCTCTATACTCTAGTACTTCTTTTGCAATAATAAAATCTTTTGATAGTTTTTCTAATACATCAACATTTGTAGAATAACCAGTTTTATTCTTTTTACCGTGTGGTAGTTTTAATTTATCAAATAATATATCTCCAAGTTGCTTAGGAGAGTTAATATTAAATTCTTCACCAGCAATAAAATAAATATCTTCTTCAATATCTTGAACTTTTTTTGTAAATATTTTTTCTAGTTCATCAATCTTAGTTAAATCAATTTTCAAACCATCTTTTTCCATATTGGCTAACACTATTGACAACTTAAGTTCTATATTAAACAAATATTCTAAATTTTCTTCTTTAATGTTTGCTAGAATTTCTAAGTAATTTTCTTTAAGCCAAATACATTTTTCTAATGAATACTGTTGATAAATTTTCTTTTCAGGAATTACCATTTTGCTATTAGCTCCATATATGTTGTCATAATAAGAAATGTTATTATTTTTAAAATTGTTGCTACATATATGGAAATCATCGGCAGCGTAACTAGGATTGATTAAATACGCACCAAGTAAAAGATCAAAATCAACTCCAGATAATTTTATTCCTATTTTATTAAGCACAAAATAGACCATTTTAAAATCAAAAGTTCTTTTTTTATAATTACTATTTTCTAAATATTTTCGCAATATTTCATTAGATTTTAGCTCATCTACAGTAAAAAAATATCTTTTATCATTTTCTAATAAAAGTGATATTCCTAAAAACTCTCCAGTATAATAATTAGATTCAAATACTTCTGCTATTATATAACCATTTAAAAAATCTTTTTCACTAAATGGCTCACTACTAAATGAAAGGTCACTTTTTTCACTTTGACTTTCAGCTATATCTTTAATATCCTTTTTTTCTAATCTCTTTAACAAACTAAAAAATTCATATTTTTTAAAGAATTCTTTTAACGCTTCAATTTCAACTTTGTTAACTTTAATATCTTCTTTATTATAGCATATATTAGCATCTTTTCTTAGTGTAGCTAAGTATTTGCACATGGTAGCCATATCTTTACCGTTTTCTAGCAAATCTTTTGTTTTACCTTTAAAGTTATTAATATTATTATATATATTTTCAAGGCTACCATATTCATTTATAAGTTTTATGGCTGTTTTTTCACCTATTCCTTTGATTCCAGGCAAATTATCAGAATTGTCACCAACAATTCCCTTGTAGTCCAAAATTTGAATTGGTTCAAAGCCTAATTTTTCATAAAAATTATTTACGTCATATATATCCAATTCACCAACACCTTTTCTTGTTAAGCAAACTTGAATATTATCACTTACTAATTGTAATAAATCTTTATCACCAGTTATGACATAGATTTCATCTTTCCCATTATCTAACTTATTTGACATTGAAGCTATTAAATCATCCGCTTCAAAATCAAAATCTTCTAAACGTTTTATTTTTAATATATCTAAATATTCTTTGATAATAGGAATTTGTACTCTTAATTCATCAGGTAATTGTTTTCTAGTACCCTTATACTCAGAAAACTGTTGGTGGCGAAAAGTTTTTTTCCCAGCATCAAATGCTACAAATACATATTCATATCCGTCTTCTAAAATTTTTGTAAACATATTACAAAAGCCAAATAAAGCATTAGTATATATTCCATCTTTAGTCTTCATCAAATTACCTGTATATGCTGTAGCATAATATGATCTAAACATTAAGCTATTGCCATCAATCAATGCTATTTTACTCATTTGAATCACCTTTTTCTCTTTATAATATTTTAACACATTTTTATAAAAATTGACATACATTTTTAAATTTGTATCATAATAAAAATATGATGAAATGTATATTATTTATTTTAATCACTGTGTCGCTAACTTTTTCTACTGTTCCTTCTTGTCATAAAAAAGAAACAAACAATTCATCTTCACATCTGTCATATTATTTTGATAATAGAGAAATTGATTATATAAACGAAAACAACATAAATATAAATGAAATAATACCTTATGTTGAGTTTGAATCATTTAACGTATATAATTTTTATGAATATGAAAATCTTAGAAAGGAAAAAAATTATACTTATATTCAAACCTTAAATCGTATCAATTATCCTAATTTTTACAAAAAATATGTATCAGTAAAACCAGCAATTTTTACGAATAGTTTTTTAACTTTAGTTAATAAGGGACATTATGTTGATAGTAGTTTTATTCCAAATGATATAATTGCATTAAAAAATACAAATATAACTTACATAAAAAGAGAAAATGAAATAATGCAAGCTAACAAAACTATTTTAGAAAATTATAGTCTTCTAGAGCAAGCTGCAAAAAAAGAAAATTTTAATTTATATGTTTTTTCAGCTTATAGAAGTTTTGATAAACAACGATATATTTATTATGATATAAATAATTGTAATGATGAAACTGTGGCTAGACCTGGTTTTTCGGAACATCAATTGGGTTTATCTTTAGATATATCGACACTTGAATATGGTTTAACAAATTATTTAAAGGATAGTGAAGAATATAATTGGTTAATAAAAAATGCTCACAAATATGGTTTTATTCTCAGATACCCGCAAGGCAAAGAGGAATATACAGGTTATGCCTACGAACCATGGCATTTCCGTTATGTTGGAAAAGATGTTGCTAGTTTTATTTATGAAAATAATCTCACTCTCGAAGAATATATTTACGATTACTTAGAAATAAAATAACGTTTTTTTAATAATCGCATAAAATAATAAAGAAAGGAGAGAAAAGCGTGAAAAACTTTGCATACAGAAATAATGATTATATAATACCAAATAATCCATGTAAATCTTGGTCACAATATAATTGCAACAAAAAACCAGAAGTTATTAATGATGATAGATTCGGTGGTTTCTTACTACCATTTATTACTGGAGCAGTTGTAAGTGCCCCTTTTTGGTTTGTAGCTGGTAATAATAAACAGCAATATCAAAATCAACCTTATCCAATATATTATCCATATCAACAGTACCCTCAACAATCACCAAGTTACTATCCATATCCACCTTATCCATATAGGTAATTAATTATAAAAAGGCCCAATGAGCCTTTTTTTAAAAATAATCAATCTTCATTTTTAATATAGTTATCTAATAATGTAGCAAGCAAAGCCCCGATAAGTGGTGATATAATAAATATCCATAACTCTTTTAGAGCTGTTCCTCCTTGAAATATAGCTACTCCTATTGAGCGAGCAGGGTTAACACTTGTACCTGTTAGTCCAATTCCAAGTAAATGGACTAAGACTAATCCCAATCCAATCACTATCCCAACAAGAATTTTATTTTCACTCTTTCTATTAACACCTAAAACAAGGCTGATAAAAACACAAGATAATAATACTTCTACTATTATTGCTATAATATATGCCATAGTATCATGTCTAAAAGTAATACCTTCTTTCACTAATATTGCATTTTGAATAGTATTTGCGGCTAGATTATCTCTACTTCTAAAAATAAAGTATAATACTAAAGCTCCAATCACACCACCTATTATTTGCGAAATAATATAGATTAAAAAATCTTTTAAACTAAGTTCTTTTTTGATTAAGTATGCTAATGATACAGCTGGATTTAAGTGACAACCAGAGATATAACCATAAGAATAATATACTACTGTAATGGTTAAACCAAATGCTAAAGATGTAGCTATAACATTACCATTTGTGTATATAGCAACGCCACATCCAAACAAAACAATAAACATAGTTCCTAATAATTCAATAAAATATTTTTTCATTTGTTTCATTTTCCTTTCTAATTATATTATTGCTTTTTTTTCCATTTTCATACTTTTAAATATTGTACATAAAATTTGCAAATAATATTTTTTTTGATTTGACTTTTTGCCATAAAAGAAGTATAATATTTAGTAGTCTCTTGTTGTACATTTTTGAATAATAAGAGAATAAAAGAAAAAAATAAAAGTGACATTTATTTAAGATAAATTTAGTAAAGGATTTGTTTATTATGAAAAAATTTCTACTACTTGTTGCTTTATTAGTAACAACTGTATGTCTATCTGCCTGTGATTGTGGTGGCAATAGAGTAAAACACACTACTTATGATTGCGAAGAATTCCTTATATCTCAAGGTACACAAGGTTTGAATATGCGAGAAAACTATAAGCAATTGCAGTTAATTTTCTATTCAAATGGGCACTTTAAATGGGTTGGTGTTACTACTGATGGTAAAGATGAGATTTATGAGGGAACTTATAGAAATGATTATGTAACTGAAAAGAATGAAAAAGGTGAAAGTGTAAATGTTGGATATCGTCTAACACTTTATTACGACAACAAGCCTGATGAATTCCAAGGTATATTTGGTTATCCTAAATATGATCTTACTCTTGACGGAAGCACATTAACTAGACTTCAGCATCAAGTTGGTGGTTCAACTAATAGAATTATTAGACAAACTTTTGTAAAAAGTAAATAAGCAATTAAAAAAGAAGGTTTAAAGACCTTCTTTTTCTTCGCTTTTTTCTTCAAATTTGTGAAATACATTTGATACCTTTTTATATACGATAAATGTTATTGTTGAAACCAAAGTGGAAACAACAATATTAAATGGTATAACGCAGGCCAAAATATAAACTCTCATATAATTGCTACTATCGATTGTTTTAAAAATCTTTACCCAAGGTATGACTTTTAAAATATCTATAAGATTATCAGCACTAAGACCATAAACTTTCATATAGTATGGTAATAATATAACTCTATTGGAAAATATTGCACTTAGTGTCCAAACAATTATTCCAATTCCTAAAGATAAAACTCCACCTTTTTTAGTATTTACTTTTTTATAAATGAAAGAAACTATCAAAACAACAAATACGCCAATCAATAAATCAGCTAGTTCTCCAACATATTGAGTAGTAGAAAATGGCAAGACAATTATTGTTCTTAACAATACTATTGCCACCCCTTCTATTGGTCCCATAATAAACCCACCTATTATCACTGGAAGATTAGAAAATTGCACTTCTAAAAATGATGGAAATGGTGGAAGTGGAAAACGTATAAAATACAAAACAGTTGAAAGCGCTGTAAATATTGCTATTTTAGCTATCAATAAAATTTTATTTTTTCTCATATTTTAAAATATTTCTTCAACAATAATTTTTGTTTTTCTAGTAATTGTTGCAATTTCATAGAGCTAACAAATTGCGGATTAGTAATTGTTATTTTTTCTTCTTTCAAACCTGAAACATATTTATATTCAAGTATTATATCTTTATCAGTTTTAGCAATAGTGATTGGTTTATACTCACCATCTATAACTTCAACTGTTGTTTTTTGATTATCAACGATAACTGAATATTCAGTAATTGCTTTAGCACGATCTAGAAAATCAAATTCAAAAGTCATCTCACCATTTAATTCTGTGACTTTACAGCCTCTATATGTTGGAACGTCTTTGATAGTAGAAAATTTTCCTTTATATTCTGTCTTCATATCTTTTCCACTAGTATCTTCAAAACATAGACTCCAATTGTAATCTCTGTTTTTTCTAAGACCAGTTACATTAACTTCACCATCAACAACTTTATAATCTTTATCATTGATTTTGATATATGTATCTAATATCTCACGATGATAATCATTTAAAAGATTAACTTTAAACTTAGCTGTTGTTTCAGTAATATCAGTAATTTTCACAGAATATTCTGGTTTTTTTCTTTCAACAGCAAATAGGCCACTGAAAATAGCTCTTTCTTCTGTATTTTGATTTATATATACAAATTTACCATTTTTCTTGATAGTTGCGCCAACGCTACCACCGCCATCCATTTGATAAGCTTCAACGCAACCATAATGCTTTAAAATAGCGTTTGTTTCGTTATGACTTGAGCCTTTAGCTTCACTGTTTCCCATATCAACAGTAATTAATACAATATCACCATTTGCTTTTCTTCCAAACAAACTACGAGCATATTGTTTAGTATTATATGAAGCATTTGAAGCTATATCCTTTCCATCCATTCTTTGAACAGTGTGAAATCCTATAGCAGTTTCCACTTCGTTATAAATACCTTCATATTCATATTGTACTCTAATAGCACTACCAACTTTTAAGTCATTTAAAAGTTCAGCATTTGTTGTATCAATTGCAAAACCACCCTTAGATATTGTAGCTTGAGTAGATACACTATCTATAGTTCCTTTAGCAAACAAAGCATTAGTAGCATCATTTTTCTTCCAATCAGCATATTTAACAGTATTACTCATATATGCTTGAAGTGCCTTGCTAACTATAAATAAATTAGTGCCATTAACATTAATATCTGCAACTTTATTTTCGTTTACATATCCAATCCAAATTGCACTTTCACCATTATTAGGTTTTTCATTAACTTTTTCAATTGGATACTTTTTACTAACATTTTCTTTTTCATCATATATAGATAGGAATAGTCCCTTGATTTTTACATTACCTGCATTAAAATTCATACTACCACTAACTATTGAATCAGCTACTCCGCCCTTTAAAAAGGCTGCAATGTTTCCACCACCTTTTACTGGCCAACATGGAATTGAAAACCAAGAATCACCATCAGCTATCATAGGATAATAAGGTTGTGGGCAAAAAACATCACTACCATCAGCTACACCAAGTTGACCGTATTTTTGAATATATTGATCTGCATTTATTCCACCTATTACTTCCCAATCAGGATGATTTTTCTCATAATCAGCTGCTATCTCAGTAAGTTTTTTTCTTACAAAGCCAGAACCGGTGCTTATTGCCCAAGCAACAATCTTACTATTATCTGTTTGTTTTTGAGTAAAAACATTCACATTTTGATTAGATGCATTTGAATTAGCTGTTGATATACCCTTATCACTTCTATGTGTTGTGTAAGTAAAATTAGAGTATTCATAATTTTCAGTAACCATATAGCTACCTAGACCATTATCGCTTTCAATAGCATTAACATTATCAATAAATAAAAACATTGATAAAGCAATTGCAATTATAAAAATAAAAATTTTTTTAATTTTATTCATATCAGAAAAATATCTCCTTTATATTATTATAATATTTTAAGCTCTTTTTTTCAATCATTTCTTTGTTTTTTTATTAGCAATTGAAAATTTGATATACTTATGATAAAATTAACTCGGTGATTAACAAATATGAGTAAAGTAGTTATTAAAAAATGTTGTGAATATGAATTAGATGACGTAAAAGATAAAATTAAAGAATCATTTGATTACCTTGGTGGTATAGAAAAATTAATTAGTCCTAATGCAAGAGTTTTTATAAAATGTAATTGTGTTGGACCTTTTGACAAAGATTCTGGAATTACAACACATCCAATCATTGCCAAGGCTGTTTTACAATTAGTAAAAGAAAGAACAAAAAATATTATAATTGGTGATAATCCAGCAACGCGTGATATTGTTTTCACATTGAAAAAAAACGGATTATACGATATTATTAATGAAGAAAACGTCGCAATAGTAAACGGGAAAAAGACAACAAAGATATATAATTCCACAGCAAAGATATATAATGAATTTGAAGTTTCTGAAGAAATGGTTGATGCTGATGTTTTTATTAACCTTCCAAAACTAAAAACTCATTCTTTAGCTTATATGACTTGTGCAGAAAAGAATTTTTTCGGACTAATATTTGGCCTTAACAAAGCTGCTTGGCATGTCAAAGCTAGTAATCCTTTAGAGTTTGGCGAAGCAATAAACGATTTATATGGAGCTGTCCTTGAAACATTTAAAAATAAAAATATCATTAATATATGTGATGGTATATTGGGTCTTGAAGGTGAAGGGCCATCAACAGGTGGATTGAAAAAGAAAGCTAATGTTATCATCACATCACTAGATGCTGTAAGTTTGGATAGAGTCGCTTGTGAACTGGTAAAACTAGATAATAATAAATGTTTTATAACAAATTTAGCAAATGAAAGAAATTACGGTAATGGCGATATAAATAAAATTGAATTATTAGGTGATAAACTTGATGAATTCAAAGATGTTGCTTTTTTAGCCCCTAAAGATTCTTTAAGTATTGTTGGATTAAAAATATTAAAGATTAAACCATTAAGAAATTTACTTTTAGAACATCCTAAAATAGACCATAACCTTTGCATTCGTTGTGGGGAATGCGCAAAAATTTGTCCTCCTCACACGATGAAAATTGAAAAAGGCAAATTCCCTAAACTTAATTCTACAAAATGTATTCGCTGTTGGTGCTGTGCTGAAGTTTGTCCTCAAAATGCAATTTGCAAAACTAATCGTCCAATTTTAGGTAAAATTTTCTTTAAATAAATTATTTAAAATAAAGACTGCACATTGATATTGTATCTGTCTACTCACCAGATATCATATCTTACGTGCAGTCTTTTAAACATTCATATTAAAATTATCATTTTCTCACTATTTTAATCACAGGATAATAGACTGGATAATAATAAACAGGATATATTAGTCTTGGTTGCATAAAAGAATGATAAAAATAATCACCATAATTATAATAATAATGATTTTTTTTAACATTATTATTTTCACATGAAGTAGAACTAGATTCTACTTTTTTACTATTTCTTTCTTCTTCATCACTTTTTAAAGTAGTAATAGTTTCTTTTTCTAATACAACATTCTCTTCTTTTTTTAAGTTAACCTCTTTTTCTTCTTCTGTTACAATGTTTTTCTCGCTATTTACATCATCACTTTCATTATCTTTTTTTTCATCTATAGAAACATTTTCAGTTTTTTCATTGTCATTTTTATTGTTTTTTGGTTCGCTTTCCAAATATTGATTAGTGATTTTTTCCTCTTTGTTACTATCATTTTCAAAACTTTTATTGTTGAAATCCCCTTCGTCATGCTTTAATTTTGGATAATAGTCCTCGATAAAAGGTTCCATTTCCATTACTTCACTATCAACAACACTAGTAATAATTGGTATTTTTAGCTTAGTTCCTGGAATCAATTTATCCCATCTTTTTATATGACGATTTTCTTCTACTAATTCATCTTTAGACAAATTATATAAAAACAATATTTTTTCAATAGTTTCATTCATCTGAACGATATGAAATTTCATATAATCACCCTAATTAATTATATGCAATCTTCATATTTTTCAGTATAAAAAATCGTTGTTGCCAACGATTTAATTTGCGTTTATGAAGTTTTCATTAATCTCATTTTCAAAATCATCATCGATTGGCTCGCAATTGTCTACCGGTGAAAGTACCGCAACAACCATTTTTGCTTCGCCAATTATTTCTGCAATTACTTCAAAGACAATATCTACAATTATATTATTATCTTGAATACAAGCATTTGTGCACGTAGGTTGTTGTAGCATACGAACTATAACATCACGACATTCACTATTCAAATCTTTGACAATCTGTTTTGTTTTAATAGTTTGATCATATGGAATAACTTGTTTTGCAACTTCTGTTTTCGTATTGTTGTCATATGCATACCAAATATTGACTTCAAAGTCTCCATTTAGATTTACTGTATTTTCATCTAAATTAGCAGAAAAATCATGATTTATTACCCAACAACCAAGTATACTAAATGGTTCATTTTCTGGAATGATTGTTTCTTTCAAACAGATTAATTTTTTACCCTTGCCAATGACTGTTTTCGTTACAATTTCACGAATTTCATTCACAAATATCCCTCCTCAATAACAATATATTCAATCATTGTTCATATTGCTACTAGGTAATTATCTATTTTGTCAACACTATTCAACAAGTTTTCCACGCAAATGCCATGAGAATGCTTTTTCAATTTTAACATTCACTAGGGTTCCAATTAATTCCTCTTTTCCAACAAAGTTAACTAATTTATTATTAGGAGTATAACCAGTTAAAGTATCTTTTTTATCTGAAAATCCTTCAACTAACACTTCAACAATTTCTCCCTCAAAGCGCTTATTTCCCTTAGCATATCCTTCATTAATCAACTTATTCAAAGTTAATAAACGTTCTTTCTTAACTTCTTTAGAAAGATTGTCTTCTAATTTGGCAGCTGGTGTTCCTTCACGTGGAGAGAAAATAAATGTGTATGCCCCCTCAAAATCAGCCTTTCTTACTAAATCTAAAGTTTCATTAAAGTCTTCTTCGCTTTCACCAGGAAATGCTACTATAATATCAGTTGTAATTGATATGCTAGGAATAGCCTTTTTTAATTTTTCAATTTTTTCTAAATACTCTTCCTTAGTATACTTTCGATTCATCTTTTTAAGAATTTCATTACTACCTGATTGTACTGGTAAATGTAAATGAGGCATTATGTTACCACCTCTTGCCATTGCTTCAATTGTTGCATCATCCAAATCACGCGGATGAGATGTAGTAAATCTTATTCTTTTAATATTAGTATTATTTAGGTCTTTTAAAAGATCTGCAAAAGTATAATTTCTATCAGTAAAATCTTTTCCATATGCATTAACATTTTGTCCTAATAATGTAATTTCTATATATCCTTCATTTGCTAATTGTTCTACTTCTTTTATTATATCCTCTGGCAAACGTGATCTTTCTTTCCCTCTTGTATATGGTACTATACAATATGTGCAAAACTCATCGCAACCGTACATTATATTTACCCAAGCTTTTTTATTATGATCTCTTCTAACAGGAACATCTTCAACAATGTCGCCCTCAATGCTGTACACTTCAAATACTCTACCTTGATTAGAATAGCAATTCTCTAAATACTCTGGTAAATTGTGAATATTATGAGTTCCGAAAACTATATCAACTTGAGGATATTTTTTCTTTATTAAATCAACGACCTTCTCCTCTTGTGCCATACAACCACATAACCCCATAATCAATTGGGGATTACTTTCCTTCAAACTCTTTATACGCCCCAATTCTCCAAAAACTCTATTTTCGGCATTTTCTCTTATAGCGCAAGTATTAAAGATTATCAAATCTGCTTTTTCATCACTATCAGTTTTTTTATATCCCACACTTTCTAATATGCCACTAATTTTCTCGCTATCAGCAAGATTACCTTGGCAACCATATGTTTTCAAATGATAAAATTTTCCATCACCAATTCCTAAATATTTTTCATCAAGTTTGAAATGAATATGATTTGTATTCTTAGTCAACCTTTTTCTAGCATCTTTTAAAGATGGAACTATAAATTTTGATATCTTTGCTTTCATTTTTTCACCTATCTAACATTATTAAATTACTTTCTATATTATATATTATTTTAGCTTATTTTGCAATCTTTACGAAATATTTAATCTTTTCTTTAAATTAAAATTGGTGTATAATATATAAATATAATAATAATAGAATATAGGTGAAATTATGTTTAAAGATATACTAATAAACTATTACAAACACAAACCAAAATCAGAAATACAAGATTTTATTAAATTGATATATCAAGGAGCATTTGGTGGTGAACATTTGATAAAAAATAAAGATACATCATTTAATTATCTATTGACAGAATGTAACCAAATGGAATTAGAGCATCATCCATATGAACCACTATATGAAATTATAAGTGAACAATATGTTAGAGTTAATCTTTCACCATACTTAAAAGCTGATTTCTCTTTAGAAAGATTAAATGATTATTTTTCAAGTCAAAAAAATAGTTCTAGTTTAATTACACTTACTGAAAGACTAGAAATCTTCTTAGAACTAGTTAAAGCTAACATTATCAAATTAGATTTTGATAAAACTATAGAATTTTTAGATAATTATAAAGAAAATAATTTTCCTATCTTTCATCATACAGAAAATTATCGTAATAATTATAATCCTCATTATAGAGTAGTTCCAATTGATTTCATTACAGAAGAAATGAAAGAATATCAACTTATATCATACTTACAATATATTAATACTCAAACAAATGCAAAACATATCTTTGTGGCTGCTGAGGGAAAGTGTGCTAGTGGAAAAACAACTTTAATTGAAGCTATAAGTAAAAAAATGAATTTAACTATAATTCATGCTGATGACTTCTTTTTAAAGGAAAGTGATAAAAAGAAATATATACCAGTTGGTGACTACATTGATTATAATAAAATAATATCATTAATAAAAAACCTAAATGAAAATGATTCTGTTATATATGAAAAGTTTAAATGTTCAACTCAAACTTATGAAAAAGTTTCAATTGATTCACCATCAAAAATAATAATATTAGAAGGTGTTTATTCATATAATAAACACTTGCAAAATTATATTAATCATTTGATATTTTTTAATGTGAATTTTGATGAGCAATTATTAAGATTAAAAACAAGAGAAAATGACAAAAATCTAGAAAAATTCATAAATATATGGATTCCAAAAGAAAATGAATATTATGATACTTTTCCAATAATTTCCAATGCAGAGTTATTGATATAATTTTTTTGTGAAAACGTTTTAAAAGTATTTATTTTTGTCCTTCTTTTATGGTATAATATCCCCAATAAGTCGTATATACTCAATAATATGGTTTGAACGTTTCTACCCGACCACCATAAATGGTTGGACTATGACTTTAGATAAAAAAAATTTCAATATTTTTTTCTAAGGTCTTTACTATGCTTAAAGACTTTTTTTGTTGAGTTGGAGGTAAATATGAAAACTACATTTAACGCCATCCTAATAAAAAAAATTATATTAGAGGACGCTATTTTTGCCTCTACTTTTTGTGACTTATCATTTTTAATATTTGGTATAAAATAGATTCAAAAATATTTTTGTTTTTGAATCTTTTTTTATAAAATAATTATATTAGGAGGAAAATTATGAATCAAAATCTTTTACTTGGCGCAAAAGACAGACCGAAAACAAGCAAATTAGTTTTGCTTAGCATTCAACATGTATTTGCAATGTTTGGAGCTACAGTACTTGTTCCAATTTTAACAGGCTTATCTATTTCAGTTGCACTATTTTGTTCAGGAATCGGAACATTAATTTATATTCTTTGTACAAAAGCAAAAGTTCCAATTTATCTAGGTTCAAGCTTTGCTTATATCTCTTATGTTATTGGTGCGGCAAATATGACTGGTGGTGGATATGGTGCTGCATTAACTGGAATAGTAATTGCTGGTTTGATATATTGTATTGTTGCAATTTTTATTAAAATATCTGGTACTGAGTGGTTAAATAAATTACTTCCTCCAGTAGTTGTTGGTCCAATGATTATGGTAATAGGTCTTGGTTTATCTTCAAGTGCTATATTAAATACAGGTTTAGTTGAAAAGGCAACAGAAAACCTATTAAGCAATCCTTTTGCTGGGGATTGGCGTTCAATTGTTGTGGCAATAGTTACGATGCTTGTTATTGCTTTTGTTGCCATTAAAGCAAAAGGTTTCTTCAAAGTAATACCATTTTTAATAGGTATTGTATTTGGATATATATTTGCAATTATTATTGGTTTTATTCCTAATAGTGATTATGGTCAATTAGTAAATTTAAATAGTATTAAAGAAGTTATTATTCATCCAGCGCAATGGTTTAAAATTCCTGATTTCAAATTCATAGGATGGAAAAATTCTGAACTTGGTTTAGGAATTGAAATGGTAAAAATTAATTTTGCAGCTGCAATCAGTGTCATTCCACTTGCATTTGCAACCATTTGTGAGCATATTGGTGATCATAAAGTTTTAGGTAAAATTACTGGTGAAGATTATTTAAAAGATCCAGGTTTACATCGCACACTACTAGGAGATGGTATCGCCACTTCTGTTGCTGGTTTACTTGGTGGTCCTGCTAACACATCATATGGTGAAAATACATCTGTTGTTGGAATAACAAAAGTTGGCAGTGTTTGGGTAACTGGTGGAGCAGCTATAATTGCTATAGCACTATCATTCTGTAATATATTCACTACAATAATTTCTAGTATACCTAGTTGCGTAATGGGTGGTATCTGTTTAATTCTTTATGGTTTCATAGCTTCAAACGGTCTAAAAACTTTACAAGATGCGAATACTGACTTAACTAAAACAAGAAATTTAATTATCATTTCTGTTATGTTGATAATTGGTATTGGTGGTGCAGTATTATCTTTTGGTAGTTTCAATTTTTCAGGAATGGCTCTAGCAGCAGTTTTTGGCATAATATTAAATCTAATATTACCTAATGAAGAAAGCGAAAGCGAATCATCTTCTTTAGAATAATAAATACTTGTTTTAAATAAGAATAATAAAAAAATACATTAGATAAAGTAATTTTATAATATTGCTTAAAATCTAATGTATTTTTTATTTACGCTATAACCAAGTTAAAAAAATATAAGAGTTAACTAATGTTAACTCTTATAATTCATTTTACTTTTATTTTATAATTGTAGGCACTAAGAAGTAAATCAAGAATAAGCATGAAACAACTATAGCCACAATTGAAACTTCCCAAACAGGTTTTTCTATTTCTGGATTATTCTTCTTAGCTGCAGCATATTTAATTATATCAATTACATAAATTATGCTTGCTAAAATTACATAAGAAAGTAGACCTACACCAATACCTTTAGTAATTGAATAGCCTAATAACATAACAATGATTGTTAAGAAAGCAGGAATAGAGTTCTTAACACTGCTAAAATCAACATTCTTAACATTTGACATCATTAAAACACCAACATAAATTAATGCTGAAGCAGCAGCAGCACTTGGGATGAATGCGAATAATGGCATTAAGAAAATTGATAAGAAGAATAAAATAGCAGTAACTAAAGCTGTTAATCCTGTTCTACCACCTGCAGCTACACCAGCACCACTTTCAACAAATGTAGTAACTGTTGAAGTACCCAGTAATGCACCAGCACATGTAGCGATAGAATCTGAATACATAATCTTATCATATGCTAAAGGTTTTCCATTTTCATCAATTAAACCAGCGTTTGTAGCACATCCTACTACTGTTCCCATTGTATCAAACATATCTATCATTGCAAAAGTAATAATTAACATTAAAGTAGTAAAGAATGAACCTTCTGGAAAATTCAAGCCTTCAGTAAATGCTGAGAAGAATACTCCACCTTTTTCTGCATCAAAACTAAAGAAATTAGCAAAGTTTTCCCAGAATTTCCAAGTAACACCACCTGTTTTTCCTAACAATATATTAATATCAGTTACTCCTAGAGGAATAGATAAAATTGTAGCAGCAAGTATACCAATAATTACAGAACCTTTGACTTTAAAGTTTTCCAAAACTGCAATTACAAACAAACCAAATAAGGCAACAATTGCACTTCTAGCGGCGCCACCAGCAGCCCAAGCATCTTTACCAGCTAAATTAACAAATTCTACTAAAGTGTATTTGTTATCAACTATAATATGTGCATTTTGCATTCCAATAAAAGCAATGAATAGTCCAATACCAACTGTGATAGATGTACGAACAACTTTTGGCATTCCATCGAATATTTTTTCTCTCAAAGTAATAAGTTTTTTTGTTTCTTTATCGCGTCCAATCGGAACAATTGAAACTAATAAGAATAAAATACCATCAATAAAAATAATTAACAAAGCATTGCCTAATGTATAAGCAAAACCCATAGAACCGCCAATAATAAGGCCAACCATTGCGTTTAAACCCATTCCTGAAGCTTGAGCATAAGGCATCTTTGCCAAAAACGCCATTAATAATGTACCAATAACTGCTCCTATAGCTGTAGCTAAGAATACTGATGGCCATCTAACATCTGCAAGATCATTTAGCATCTGATTTGGATTAACTGTCAAAATATAAGACATTGCCAAAAAAGTTACAATACCAGCAAAAACCTCAGTTTTCACTGTTGAGCCGGCTTTTTTAATGCCGAAAAAATCTTTTTGTTCTTTCATAAAAAAGAAACTCCTCCTTAAATAATTTGTTTTAGTTGTAATTAAATCATAATAAAAGTCTTGTAAGAACTTAGTTCAAACAAGACAACTATGCAAAACCAAAAAGAGAAGTTAAAAAACCTCAATTATCTAAGTATGCATCGTAGTCTCATCATTTACGGTGACGAGGTAGAGACGTTTGAACCATATTTTCAAATGTATACGATTTATTTACGATAACATTATATCAAAAAAAATGACATTTTTCAACATTTTATTTATGTAAACGTTTAAATATTTTATCCTTTTTTAAATACTATTTTAACCATTGTTCCAATATTAACTTTACTTTCTAAATAAACCTTTGCATTATGGAAAATAACTCCATGTTTTACAATAGAAAGTCCTAATCCAGTACCTTCAACAGTCTTAGAGCGACTTTTTTCAACTCTGAAAAATCTTTCAAACACTCTTTCCTTACAATCATCAGGAATTCCTATTCCAGTATCTGCAACACTTAAAAATGGATTATCAATTTCATCTACTAATATTTTTACATATCCATTAGGATGATTATATTTTATTGCATTATCAATTAAATTTGCTACCATTTCTTCAAGTATTGACTTTGAACCATTAATAATAACACTTTTTCCTTCTAAAGAAAGATTAACTTCATTGCTCTTAGCTTTATTTTGAAAACGTATCATTACGTTATTTGCAATTTCATATAAATCAACATCTGTTCTTTCAATATTTTTTCCACCTTCATCCAACTTAGATAACTTTATGATGTCATCAATTAATGTTATCATTCTTGTTGTTTCTTCTTTTATATTATTGATAAAACCAGCAATATCTTCTTGTTTTACTAACCCATTGCTAATCATGTCACTAATACCATATATGGAAGTTAAAGGTGTTTTTAATTCGTGCGATACATTTGATGTGAATTCTTGTCTTAATAATTCACGTTCTTCTTTTTCTGTAATATCTAATATTATCAAAACCACACCAATAACTTCAGTGTTATTATATACTGGATTAGATACTATTTGATAAAATTTATTATTCAATTCGATTTTTTGTGAATTGTGTTTGCCATTGAAAGAATCATCTACTGATTTTCTAAATTCCTGACTTCTGTTTATTGCTAAAATATTATTATTTTCATTATTTTTAGAAATTCCAAACAATTTTTCTGCACTTTTGTTATAACTTAAAACTTCATATTTTTTATCTACTAATATGAATCCTTCACTCATATTTTCTGTTAATAATTCAAATTCATATTGCTTTCGAGATAATACTTCCATTTGCTCTTTTACACGCTCGTTTTGTTTAGCAATTTTTATTAACAATGGTGAAAGTTCTTCATATGTATTATTATTTTCCGGATTATTTAAATCTATTTTATTAATTGGTGATACAATTTTTTTCGAAATATCATTAGATAGTATTATTGAAAAAGCTATAATCACTATAAACAATATAATGATAGGTCTTAATATGTTTAATAATATTGACCAAACAGATTGCAAATTTCTAGAAACCCTTAATATTATTCCATTAGGTAAAAGTTTTGCATAATATATTGTTTTCACAGATAGTGTTGAAGAATATCGGTGTGCCTGACCTTCACCTTTTTCAATAGCTTGCTTTATTTCTTCTCTTTCTAAATGATTCTCCATATCAGTTATATGGGCTTGGCTATCAAATAAAACTGTTCCATCTGTTTTGATTATTGTTATTCTATCTTCAATATTATTTAATTGTTTAAGACTATCAATTTGATTATTTTCAATAATATTTTCTAAATAAATAGCATCATTTTTTAAACTAACAATAAGTTGTGAACTCAACTTATTATATAATATAAATATCAAACTAACTATTGATAAAAGAATTATAATTGCTGATAAAATTATATAACTTCTAAATATCTTTTTTTTCATTACTATCACCGATTTTATATCCAATTCCTTTTACGGTTTCTATTAAGGATCCACATTCTTTTAATTTACTTCTTAAACTTCCTATATGAACGTCAATAGTTCTGCTTTCACCTAAAAAATCATATCCCCAAATATCAGTTAATATTTTTTCTCGAGGAACAACATTACCACCATTTTCTAACAACAAACAAAGCAACTTATATTCTTTTAAAGTTAATGAAATATCTTCATTATTCACCTTAACAATGTGTTTGCTAGGACAAACGTACAAACCATTTATCATATATATATAATTATTATTTTCTGTTCTTCTTAAAAGAGCTTTTACTCTTGATATTAATTCCATTGTCCCAAATGGTTTAGTTAAGTAATCATCTGCGCCATTATCAAGACCGATAACTTTATCATATTCAGTACTCTTAGCACTTAAAAGAATAACTGGGATTTTTGCAGTAACAGGATTCTTTCTAATCTTTCCTAAAATGCTAATACCATCTTCTTCTGGCAACATAATATCCAATATAATTAGTGATGGTGTAGCCTCTTGCATTCCTAAATAAAACTCGCTTGGCAAGCTAAAAGGTTTTGCATCAAATCCCGAACTTTTTAATGCATATGTCACAAATTTTCTAATGTTTTCATCATCTTCAAGAAAATATATCATCTTGTTACTCCTCTCAATTATTCATTCATTTCATCGTGCTTTCCAGTGATAGAATATAAAACCCACTCAGCGATATTTGTGGCATGATCAGCTACTCTTTCTAAATACTTTGATATCATAAATAAATCTAAATAATTTTCGCCATCATCCGATTTCTCAATAATATCATTAATTATAGCTGCTTTTGTTTTAACAAATAAATCATCAACAATGTCATCATCATTTATAACTTCATTTGCCAATTCAATATCTCTTTTCACAAAAGAGTCGATGCTTTTAGTAACCATTTTTATACTAGCATCTGCCATTTCTTTTATATAATACCACGATTTTATAGTTTTGTCACTAATATATTCAGATATTTCTGCAATATCTGAAGCTTGATCGCCAATCCTTTCAATATCAGAAATCATTTTTAAAGCTGCAGAAATTATTCTAAAATCTTTAGCGACAGGATGTTGTTGAAGTAGAAGTCTTAAGCATAATGATTCTATATCTCTTTCTAAACAGTCAACTTTTTTATCCATTTCAATAGCATTTATAGCTAGGTCAATATTTTTTTCAAATAATGATTTCATTGCAAGTTTTATTGCATCCTCACACATTGATCCCATACTAATCAATTGATAATTTAACAAATCTAATTCTTGATCAAGTTTACTACGCATTATCCAAATCTCCCTGTAATATAATCTTCTGTTCTTTTATCATTAGGCATTGAGAAAATCTTCTCTGTATCATTTACTTCTATCATATCTCCTAAAAGAAAAAATGCTGTTCTATCTGATATTCTAGCTGCTTGTTGCATATTATGTGTAACAATAATTATTGTGTAGTTTTCTTTAAGTCGTAAAATCAATTCTTCTATTTTAGCAGTAGAAATAGGGTCAAGTGCACTAGTAGGTTCATCCATCAACAAAACTTCTGGTTCAACAGCAAGCGCTCTTGCAATACATAACCTTTGTTGCTGGCCACCTGAAAGTCCTAATGCATTTTCTTTCAAACGATCTTTTACTTCATCCCAAATTGCAGCATCTTTCAAAGATTTTTCAACAATCAAATCTAATTTAACTTTTGATTTAACACCATGTGTCCTTGGACCAAACGCTATATTATCATATATACTCATTGGAAAAAGGTTAGGCTTCTGAAAAACCATTCCCATTCTTTTTCTTAATAAATTAATATTGACATCATCATATATGTTTTCATTATCTAAAAAAATTTTACCAGTAATCTTACAGTTTTCTACTAAATCATTCATTCTATTTAAACATTTAAGTAATGTTGATTTACCACAGCCACTAGGACCTATTAGTGCAATTATCTCATTTTTTTGTATATCTAAATTTATATTTTTAAGTGCATGAAAATCACCATAATATAAATTTAAGTTTTGAATTGATATTTTATTTTCCATAAAATCACCTTTTAATAATTTTTTTTGAAACTCTATTTGCTAAAGCATTTATCCCTATAACAATAATCAAAAGCACAACTGCCGTTGCATATGCCTCATTTGTATATAGTCCTTCTGACCATAACGAATACATATGCACTGAAAGTGTTCTAGTTGAAGATAACAGACTTGAAGCTATTTTGGGTACTGTACCTGCGGTATATATAAGTGCAGCACTTTCACCAACAATTCTACCAATAGAAAGTATGATTCCCGCAAATATTCCTTGAAAGGCAGCTGGAAGTACAATTTTAAAAATTGTTCTAATCTTACCTGCTCCTAAGCCATAACTTCCTTCTCGATATGAATTTGGAACTGCTAACAACGCCTCTTCTGTTGTTCTAATTATAATTGGCAATATCATTATTGATAATGTTAGTGCTCCAGATAATAAAGAATAATCAAATTTCATAAATATTACAAAAAATATGTAACCAAACAATCCATATATAATTGATGGTATTCCTGACAATGTTTCTGTTGTTATTCTAATTATACGTATTAGTAAATTATTTCTTTTTGAATATTCAGTTAAATAAATAGCAGTAATAACTCCTATTGGAATTGCTATCACTAATGTTAAAACAATCATTAATATTGTGTTAATAATTGCTGGCATCATTGAAGTATTAGTAGAATTATATTCAAATTCAAATAAACTTAGTTTCAAATGAGGAACACCTTTTATTAAAATATAACCAACTATGAAAAGTAATATACCAACCGTAAACACAGTCCCTGCTACAACTGCTATTCTAACTACTATTGAAAAGATACATTTCTTATTTTTTTTCATTTCACTTTCCTCTTTATCAACAAAAATGATGCATCAATTATTAATATAAAAACAAATAATACTAATCCAGTTGCAATTAAAGCTCCTTCATGTAAATCTGTTGCGTATGCCATTTCAAGAACTATATTTGCTGTTAATGTTCTCACCATAGATGTAATGGAATTTGGTATAATTGAAGCATTACCAGCCACCATCACTAAAGCCATAGTTTCGCCAATAGCTCTGCCAACACCTAAAATTACTCCTGCAGTTATACCAGAGCTCGCTGATTTAACAACAACTTTAATAACACTTTTTTCATGTGTAGCTCCAAGAGCTAGAGCTCCCTCATAATAAGAATTTGGTACAGCTTCAATAGAACTTTGAGCAACACTAATAATTGTAGGTAATATCATTATACCTAAAAGTGTTGACGCTGTAATGATTCCCATTCCATTTCCACCGAATATCTTACTATTTAACGGAACTAATACCATCAATCCAAAAAAGCCATATACTATCGATGGTATCCCAGCTAATAATTGAATCATTGGGTTAAGTATTTTATATAACTTTTTCGAACAAAATTTAGACATAAATATAGCGCAAAGTAACCCTGCAGGAACCCCAACAATTATTGCTCCTATCGTTACATATATGCTACCTAATATCATTGGGAATATTCCAAATTCATTATTTTCAGGATTCCAGTTTTTCCCAAAAATAAATTTAAATGGCCCAATCTTAGTGATTGCTGGAATACCTCTAGCTAACAAAAACACACATATCAATACTACAGACAGTATTGACACACTAGCCACGATAGAAAAAAGTATTTTCATTACCTTTTCTTTTTTTTGCATACTATCAAGACCTTATCTTTATATTTTTTATTTATCTTATTTATTTAATTCAGCCCAACTTGTAACATTACCAACAAAAATATCTTTTACTTGTTTACTTGTTAAATTTAAAATATCATTATTTTTATTTACAATAACTGCAATTCCATCTACTGCTATTCTTTCATATAATAAACCACTTTCTAGTTCACTAGTTTTTAATTCACGTGAAGACATACCAATATTACATATACCTTTAGAAACGCTAGTAATACCTGCACTAGAACCTGATTGTTGAATTTCAATCTCAACGCCTGTGTTAAGTTTCTTGTATGCATCAGCTAGTTTTTCCATGACTGGTGATACTGATGTAGATCCTGCTAAAACTATTTTACCAGTTAATTTTTGGCTTACATAATTTTCTTCTTCTTTACTTACTTTAATATAATTATTATTATTAATAATATCTTGTCCTTCTTTACTTAAAATGAACTTTATAAAGTCCTTTGACAATTCATCTAAATCTGCTTTGTATACTAAATTAAATGGTCTTGAAATTTTATAGTCACCGCCCAAAACATTAGCTACAGTTGCTTCTACTCCATCAATAGAAACAGCCTTAACAGTATCATTAAGTGAACCTAAAGAAATGTAACCAATAGAATTTTTATTTTGGGCAACTGATGTAATTACTACACTAGTACTTTGAGTAACTTGAGCATTTTTTGTAGTTTTATCTACTCCATCTTCTAATATTTCAAACATCTCAACAAATGCACTTCTAGTTCCTGAACTAGCTTCTCTACTAATAACATTAATTTTATCACTACTACCACATCCAACAAATACAAATAATAAAAACATTAAAATCATTAAACTAATTTTTTTCATAATATCTCTCCTTTTTTTATTACATAATAATTATACTTGTATGTTATTTAAGAATGTAATCATTCCTATGTAAAATCTATGTAAAAAAGTCTACAAAATCATAAAGACCTTATAGACCATTTTTTAACTTCTAATACTTTTAAAATATTCATCATCAGTAATTGCATAGCAAGAAATATCATGTATACTTCCATCATAAAGCATGTAACCCTTTTTTCTTACACACTCAAAATCAAGACCAAGTTTTTCACACACTCTATTTGACTGATTGTTATTGACAAATGCTGTACATTCTATTCTTTTCAACTCTAGTTCATTAAACCCCCAAGATATTACCGCTTTTGCTGCTTCATAAGCATAACCATTACCCCAAAAATAAGGACTAATAGTATATCCTAATTCTGCTTTGTGATTTTTAACATAAGTATGTAATTCTATTGTTCCAATCATTTTATCACTTTCTTTTAAAACAATTGCAAAAACACCAAGTTGACCATATTGATATTTATTTCTAAACATTTTAATAATAGACTTGGTATATGATAAACTTTTATGAGGTTCCCAACCAGCAACAGGACCAACATTAGGAAGTGAAGCATATTCAAACATATCATACACATCACTTTCCTCAATTTCACGGATAATCAATCGAGGTGTTTCAAGTACCGGCAATCCAATTCTACTCATTATTTTCACATCCTATATTAGTATATACGTAATCAACTCAAAAAGACATTATTTTTTAGGAAATACAACTACTAACAACATTTTGAATTGCTCCATAGCCATAACAGAATGAGGATGATTTGCAGGCATAACTATACTCATTCCTTCTGTTAGCAAATATCCATTCCAATCAATAGTAATCTTGCCACAACCATCCAAGCATATAACAAACGCGTCACCAGTTGATTCATGAGTAGATATTTCTTCACCTTTATCAAAAGAAAATAAAGTAATACTAACACCTTCATTTTGCACTAACGTTTTACTAACTATTTGTCCTTTTTGATATTCTACTTCATTTTTCAAAACAAGTCCTTTTGCAAATTCTATATTTTTCATTATTGACCTATTTTTTCCTTTCGTTTGCTAATATATAAAATCATTATATCATTTTTTTAATAATATGTAAATTCTCAAATTAAAAAGATAGAATGAAATCATTCTATCATTACTTCAATACGGCAAATAACTATTACAAAGTTTTTACAATAAGTTTTATTGCCGTTCTTTCTTCTCCTTCTATTTCAATATCACTAAAAGCTGGAATACAGATTAAATCTTTTCCTGTTGGAGCTACATAGCCTCTAGCTATAGCGATTGATTTAATTGCTTGATTCAAAGCGCCCGCTCCAATTGCTTGTATTTCCACGCCTTCTTTAGATTTAAAGGCATTAGCAAGGGCACCTGCTACTGAATTTGGTTTAGATTTTGATGATACTTTTAAAACATCCATATATTTCCTCCTATTTCAATTGGTCATAAAATTATATGATTTATCCTTATATTTTATGCCTCTTTCTATAGTTATTCTATCACATATATGGTGTCGATTTTTGTCGCTTTTTTTGTTAAATCATTAATTTCTAAAATAACTGCACAAAATTGAGTTTTTCCTGCTTCTTGTGGCTCAAATCTATGTTTACCATTATTAACATATCTATCAACAATTATTGTTTTATCAACGCCGATTACACCATCTAATGGTCCTGTCATTCCAACATCAGTGATAAATGCAGTTCCATTATCTAATATTCTAGCATCTCTAGTTTGAACATGAGTATGAGTTCCTAAAACCGCTGTAAGTTTTCCATCAAAAGCATATCCATAGGCAATTTTTTCACTAGTTGTTTCTGCGTGAAAATCACAAATATATATATCACTTTCAACATTTTCTAGTAGTTCTTTAGTCTTCTCGAATGGTGAAGAAACACTTTCATCCATTAACACTCGGCCTATCATTTGAAAAACCGTAATCTTTATTCCGTTATAATTAATAGTTGCATATCCTTTACCAGCTACATCGTTATAATTATAGGGTCTAACAACATTGTTAACATCATCAATAAAATTATATATGCTTCTTTGTTGAAAAGAGTGATTTCCTAAAGTGATTACATTTACGCCTTGATTTAGAAACCACTTATAATGTCCTTCATTCATACCTTTACCATGAGAAACGTTCTCACCATTTGCAATAACAAAATTAATTTTTTCGTTTTCTTTTATTCTACGTAGATTTCTTTCAAAAGTTTCACGACCAAGTTTTGAAAAAACATCACCAACGAACAATATTTTCATATGAGCTCCATTCTATAATATTAATGGCTTATATTTCTATAAGCCATTTTTTTATTTAGCAGTTTCCTGAGCACGTGTTTCACGTATAACAGTAACCTTAATTGTACCAGGATAATTCAAAGTGTTTTCAATTTTTATTCTAATATCTCTAGCTAATTTATAAGCATGACTATCATCAATTTCATCAGGTTTAACAAGTATTCTAATTTCTCTACCAGCTTGTAAAGCATAAGATTTATCAACACCTTTAAACTCATTGCAGATATCTTCAAGTTGAGTTAATCGCTTAATATAATTTTCTAAAGACTCACTTCTCGCACCAGGTCTAGCAGCAGATAAAGTGTCAGCTGCAGCAACTAATTGTGCAATAACAGTAGTTGCTTCACGATCACCATGATGGGATGCAATTGCATCTATTACTGTTTCATTTTCTCTATATCTATTAGCTAATTCAACACCGATATCAACATGGCTACCTTCCATTTCATGGTCAGCAGCTTTACCAATATCATGTAATAAACCAGCACGTCTAGCCAATATTTCATTAGCTCCTATTTCAGCTGCTAATTTTCCACTTAAATATGCAACTTCTAATGAATGAGTTAAAGCATTTTGGCCATAACTAGTTCTAAATTTCAATCGACCAATCAATTTGATTAGTTCAGGATGAACCTTACCAATACCAGTTTCAAAAACAGCTTTTTCACCAGTTTCTCGCAATTCAACATCCAATTCCTTTTTAAACTTATTAACAAGTTCTTCTATTCTTGTAGGTTGAATTCTTCCGTCTGTTATCAATGTTTCTAATGTTCTTCTAGCAATTTCTCTTCTTATTGGATCAAAGCAAGAAAGAACAACTGCTTCTGGTGTATCATCAATTATTAAATCTACACCTGTTGAAGCTTCAATTGCACGAATATTTCTTCCTTCACGGCCGATTATACGACCTTTCATTTCGTCATTTGGTAGAGGAACAACTGAAACTGTTTTTTCACTAACAGTATCACTTGCATATTGTTGAATCGCATTGGCTAGTAGACTTTGTGCCTTACGATTTGACTCCAATTTTGCTTTTTCCTCAGCTTCTTTAATCTTAACAGCAATTTCCATTGACATTTCTTCTTCAATGCGCTCTAAAATTATTTTTCTAGCTTCTTCAACATTCAAACCTGAAATCTCAATTAATTTTTTGTTTTGCTCTTCAATTAATTCATCCACTTTGCTGTATTGTTTTTCAAGATCAGCTTTCTTTTGATCAATTTTTTGTTCTTTTTGATTTAAAGTTTCTTCTCTCTTATCTAGATTACTACTACGATTATCTAATCTTTCTTCACGTTGCAATAGCTTTTGTTCTAAATCATTTGCTGATTTTTTCTTTTCCTTAATCTCTCTATCAGCATCTTGCTTCAATTGACGGATTTCTTTTTCAGCATCTTGTTTTAGTAAATGTATTTCTTGTTTAGTTTCAAGAACTTCTTTTTTGCGATTTTCTTCAGCAAGTTTTTTTGCATCTTCAATAATCTTGCTTGAAGTTTTTCCCATTTTTTTATAATGTTCACGAAATAAAAAAATACCCAAGCCAACACCAGCGGCTGCAGCAAGAACGGCAATTAATATTGTAGGCAAAACACTTCCGATAATCAAAAATGTTTTCATCTATATTAACCTCCATTTTTATACTCTTTAACATTTCTGTTAATTAAAGTCTACGGCTTATTATACTATAAAATGCACAAATAGTCAAATAAAAATTTGAATACTGCAAGTAATAAAAAAGAGGACTAAAGTCCTCAATAGTTATGATAATTTTGTCCAATCAGTTAAGACAAGTTTAATCTTCATACCATTTTTCAATTCAACTGAAGAAAGTCCAACTTCTGAAACCTTGTCATCAACATACAAACTCCAGAAATATGTTTTACCAACATCTGATGCATTCTTTCCACAAAGTGTAGTAATATAAATTCCATACTCACTCATAGTTCCATCTAATTTAATTTTTTCATTTGCTTTTAAAAGATCAACTATGTTATCTCCTTCTTTAAATCCAATTGTTTCATTACATAAAACTTTGTCTGTTTCATCAATTACTTCAACACTGAATTTACCATCTTCTTTAGCATTAGAATTTTTGCATCCTGCAAGTGTGAAAATCGCTAAAAATGCTAGTAATAAAAATAAAAATCTTTTCTTCATTTTAATACATCCTTTCTTAAAGATTTTTAATTATCAGAAAATAGGACATACAAAAAAATATACCTATTCTCGTGACCCAGGAGAATTTTTTCTTTACTTGGTAAGTCTTCCGGCTCTGCTTCACTTTACTAATTCGTCTTCCCGATTTCTCAGTGACTTAATGAACTTTCATCAGCATCACGGCTACTGGGTTAGCTTAGGCTTTTACCTAATTCCTTGTTATGTATAAATACACCAAATAACGTATAAATTCTACCCATATATTATACTATCAATGCTTTTACTTTTCAACAATTAATTCACAGTTCATCATAACTTTTATCAATGTATATTTGATATAAAAAATAATAAAAAACCCTTGTTAAGGGTTTATTTATCTTTAAGAACTTCACGTATCTTATTTTCAATTTCTTGAGTAAAGTTAGGATTTTGTTTCATAAATTCTTTAACATTCTCTCTACCTTGACCCAATTTTTCATCATTATATGAGAACCAAGCGCCACTCTTGTTAATAATATCATTGTTAACAGCCAAATCTAAGATTTCAGCTTCTCTTGAAACACCTTGACCATAAATTAAATCTACATCAACAACTTTAAATGGAGGTGCAACCTTATTCTTAACAACTTTTACTCTTGTAAGATTACCGATAATATCTGTTCCTTGCTTTATTTGTTCAACTCTACGAATATCTAGTCTAATAGTAGCATAAAACTTTAACGCTCTACCACCAGATGTAGTTTCAGGACTACCAAACATAACTCCTACTTTTTCACGTATTTGGTTAATGAAAATAGCGACTGTATTGCTTTTACTAATTGCACCACTCAATTTTCTCATTGCTTGTGACATTAGTCTAGCTTGAGTACCAATATGAGAATCACCCATATCACCATCTATTTCTACCTTAGGAACAAGGGCTGCAACACTATCAACAACTACTATAGCTATTGCACCGCTTCTAATTAAATGTTCAGCAATTTCTAATGCTTGCTCACCTGTATCTGGTTGAGAAACTATTAGGTTATCAACATCTACACCAAGTGCTTTTGCATATTTAGGATCAAGTGCATGTTCAGCATCAATAAATGCTGCAACACCACCTTGTTTTTGGGCTTGTGCTATCGCATGTAATGCAAAAGTTGTCTTACCACTACTTTCAGGTCCAAATATTTCAATTATTCTTCCTTTAGGATAACCTCCTACACCCAATGCCATATCCAATGATATTGAGCCTGTAGGAATAACTTCCATATCTGTATGGACCTTTTCACCAAGTTTCATTATAGAACCTTTACCAAATTGTTTTTCAATCGCCTTAAACGCTTCCGCTAACGCCTTTTCTTTATCTTCTGCCATTTTTTATTCCTCTTCTTTTTTATCTTTAAATACTGAAATATTTTTTACAAAGTAATCAATACCTGAAACAATTGTTAAAATTGTAGCTATACTAATTAATACCACAGTAGTAACATCTACGCTATTTCCACCTAAAAAAGAAAATGGATAGCAATTTAATAATAATATAATTATCATAAACATTTGAGAAACAGTTTTAGATTTTCCCATTTTACTAGCTGCTATAACGCAATTATTGTTTGCAGCAAGTAATCTTAAACCTGTCACAGCAAACTCTCTAGCAAGAATTATAGTAACTGCAAATCCCAATTCTACACCAAACGCAACTAATTTACCTATTTCAATCAAATAAATTAGTGCCGTTAAGACTAACAACTTATCTGCTAATGGATCCATAAATTTTCCAAAATTTGTAACTAAGTTATACTTTCTAGCTATATGTCCATCTAAGAAATCAGTAAATGATGCTAAGCAGAATAGTATTAATATTATTAATTGTTGTAAGTTAACATTACCAAAAACTGTTATATCTCTCAACTGAGTTATAAGTGCTACTACTATAATTATTGGAATAGCACACATTCTTCCAATAGTTAATTTATTAGGTAAATTCATATTAACATTTTCTCCTTTTTATTATATATATTTTATCATATTTTTAGCTTTTAGTAAAGTTTTCTTTAATAATACTATTACTGCAAATATAAGCACTAAGCCAAGCAAAATATAAATTATATCCACCACAATCTCCATCAACATCTAACATTTCACCTATTATAAATAAATTGTTATTAATTTTCGATTCGAAAGTACTGTATATATCTTTTATATCAACACCACCAACTACTATTTGTGAATTATTGAAACCATATAAGCTATCAACTGTCAAAGTAAGGTTTTTAATATTTTTTACAATTTCTTCAATATTTTTGCTTTTCTTTATAATTAGTAGTGATAGCATTTTAGGCAACATTCCACTTAGTGCAATAAGTAAACTATCTCTATCATATCTTTGGCTTTTGGCCTTGTTTTCAATAAAATTTTCAATATATTTTTCATCCACATTTGGAACTAAATCCAAAACTATTTTATCATTATTACTAACATACCTAGATAGCTCTAAAGATAATATACCTGATATTCCATTTTCTTTAAAAAGTATTTCCCCATCACGAGCAAAATCATTTGCAATAGCTCGACATTTTATTCTTATTCCTTGCAACGATTTAACATCTTCTTTTACTTTTATTGGAGTTAACCCAGCTTTTAAATCCGTAACGGTATGATTAAGATTTCGAGCTAATTCGTAGCCATTAGTATGACTTTGTGCTATCGAACCACAAGCCAGCACTAAAACATTGGTTTGATAATTTTCTTTACCATAAATCTCATAATTTAGTTTAGTTTTCTTAATATCAGTTACAGTAAATTCAGTAATGACTTCTACTTTTAACCTATCTGCTTCATTTCTTAATATATCAACAACATTACTAGCTGATTCACAATAAGGATATAATCTACCAATTTCATCTTTTTTTAAAAGAATTCCCATATCTAAAAAATATTTTTTTATATCAAAACTCGGAATGTTTTCTTTAAAAAAATCAAAATTATGATATCTGTCTTTAGTAATATTTTCATTTCCTATATTACATTTTCCATTTCCAGTTTTAAGAAGTTTTTTTAATATTTTATCATTTTGTTCTAAAACTGTAACACTAAGATTTTTGTTAGCTCTTTTCAAATTAATAGCACAGCAAATCCCACTTGCACCACCACCAACAATTATAACATCACGTTTTTTCATCGGTTTCCTTTCTATAATATATATATAATACATTAATATTTTTGACAAGTATATTATATATTTTTTATAACTATTTTACAATTGTTTTGTTTTTTTTTCAAAAATAAAAATGTTAGCATAATAACTAACATTCATACTTCTATTTTTCTATATTAATTTTATTAATTCTTTTTAATAATATTAAACCTATAACTATACATAGTATCACTGATACTCCAATATATGGTAAATTATAATATACAAAAGAATATAAGTATAACCAAATTATACTTCCATGACCTGCACCAAAAATGTTTTCCAAGAACTCTTTATCATAACCCCATAGTCCAGCGTTAATCACACCAGAAAAACCACTAGAAATCCATCTAATAATTCCACCTAGCACAAAGCCAAGAACGAAATAAAACTTACTACCATCCAAAATCTTTTTTCTAAAAATAGCAATAATAGAAAAACCAGCAAAAGCTATTATATAGTCTAAAAAGAAACTATATACATTAAATCCATAAGCATCAATAACAAAGCAGTTAATAACTCCATAGGCAATACCACTTAACAATCCATAATATCCGCCACAAATAATGCTAATTAAAACTAAAGGTAGCATACCTATAGTAATTCCTCCACCATTAGGCATTTGTAAAAAAGGTATCAGTTTAAAAACATAATCTAAAACAACACTCAAACTTAAAAAAATGGCAGAAAAAGCTATATTAAATATTACTTTCTTTTTGCCTGTACTTTTGTTTTCATTTTTTTCATTCATCTGTTTTCCTCCAATTAAAAAATCTTGGGGGATAAAGCCAAGAAATGTAAGAAAATAATCCTACGCTAGCATTACCTAGATCAGGTTTAGGGTCGTTACCATTACGCAACCTCTCAGCCATAGCTCCCCTTTTTAGATATTAATCTAAATCAAGAATATGTTTTATATATATATTATACACCTTTTTACACTTTTTGCAATACATTAATAATAAAAGCAAAACGTTTTTACGCTTTGCATATATTTTAATCAATTATTTTTTTAATTACATCTTTTGTAGCATCAAAAGTTTTGTCTATAATCGCTTCAACCTTTTTCCCAATTTTAGCAAAAAGATTTGGTACTACTTCTTGATTATCACGACCATGATAATCATTATTCGGTAATGTAATTTGCCCCTCAAAATCTTTTAATTCCTCTGATAGCTTTGAATTATCTAAACTACTACTATTAGAACCAATCATTATTCCTAAAAACAAAAAGATAAAAATTAAAAATATAACAACTGCTCTTTTCATAGATTCACCTGTATCACTCGTGATTAACTATTGTATGTAATGATCTATCAATAGCACCACTAATTATCGTTGTTAAATCTTCGATATCTAAGTCTACCTCTTTAGGTGTAACCATCATATTATAACCATTTGGTGATAACACTTCATAAAATAACTCTTTTTTATCAGAATCACTAAGTATACCTACCTCACCTAATATTTTTTTCCTGTATTCATCAGTTGGTAAATCTTCATTTTCATAATCTATCCCCCCAACAACAAGTTTATTTACATTATTATTTATCTTTGAATTAAAGTATTTTAACAAGAAATCCACTGTATCACTAGCAATAGTAACAGCATCGACAACTGTTGGAACACCAATTGCTATTACTGGTATTTTAATTGTTTCTTTACTAAGTTCTTTTCTCTTATTTCCTACACCACTTCCTGGTGATATTCCTGTATTAGTAACTTGAATTGTTTTATTAACTCTGGCAATAGATTTAGATGCTAAGGCATCAACTGCAATCACATAATCAACATTAATTTTATTAATAATAGCATCAATTATATCAAAAGTTTCAATGCCAGTTGTACCCATTACTCCAGGTGCGATTGCACTAACATCACTAATACCTTCACTTACATCATCAGGATTTATTAAAAACATATGTCTTGTTACTATAACATTATCAATTACTAATGGTCCTAAAGAATCTGGAGTCACGTTAATATTTCCCAGTCCTACAACTAATCCTCGGTGTTTACTAGTAATACCTTCAACTCTTAACATTTCCTTAATTATTGAAGTTAAAACATTCTCACATCTAAGTAAATCATCATGATCATGAGTAGAAATCGCACTTGTATCCAAGCAATAATATATACCTGGCTTCTTACCAATTTCTTGGGCTACATTTTCACTGACTATTGTTCTTCTAACCTTGATCTTTTCTTCATTTATTTCCTCATCAATTATTTCATCGATATGTTTTATTTGTGTCATATCTAACGCTTCAAAAGCTAGGTCTGTTCTAACTGAATACTTTTCTAAATCAATATTATCCATTTTTTTCACCTCTAAAATATTATTACCAATTTTTATATTTATAAATCTTTTTCTTTTGTTAAAAAATGGAATAAAGCTAGTTATTCATATAAATTTTTTTCTACTTTCTATTTACAATGTACCATAAAAAACTTTTTTGAAATTAGTAGCTTTTTTACTTGCTTTTTTAAACGTTTTTTGGTAAAATATTATGTAGAAACATCTTGGAGGTGAAATCATGGCAAATATTAAACAACAAGCTAAACGTAATTTAACTAATGAAAAGAAAAGATTAATTAATGCAGCTTTCAAATCTTCTGTAAAGACAGCTCTAAAAGGTGTTGAAGTTGCAGTAGAAAATAAAGATTTAGAAAAAGCTAATGCTGCCTTAAAACTTGCTTCTAAAAAATTAGATAAAGCTTTAGCAAAAGGCATTTATCATAAGAATTATGTAAGCCGCAACAAATCTCATCTTGCTAAACTAGTTAATACATTAGCATAATAAAAACATCTGATAACAGATGTTTTTATTTTACAAAATTAGGAGTAATATATGATAGAGATAAAAAAAGCTTCTTTTGAAAATATAGAGAATATAATAGAAATAATTAATGATGCAAAAAGTTTTCTTAAAAGTCAAGGCTTAGATCAATGGCAACAAGGGTATCCAAACGAATCATCAATAAGAAATGATATTATAAATAATAACAGTTATGTTCTTTTAGACAACGGAGTAATAAATGCAACAGCAGCAATCATTTTTGATAATGATCCTAATTATAGCACAATCTATAATGGCAAATGGTTATCATCTAATAACTATGTTACCATTCATAGAATAGCTACAAAAGCTGACAGTAGAAATAAAGGATATGCTAAAGAAATAATTGAATTTGCTAAAAATTTAATTAAAAGTAAAAACATAGAATCAATAAGAGTAGATACCCATACTAAAAATATCCCTATGCAAAAGTTTCTCGAAAAAAATGGTTTTAAAGCATGTGGTATCATATATTTAAATAATGAAATTAATGAAGTAAATAAAAGAATTGCTTATGAATATGTAATAAAAAAAGGCTAATATCATAGCCTAATCTAAACTCCAATCAATTGGAGTTTTTTTGTTTTTTATCAAAATCTCATTAATTTTTTTAAAATGACCACAACCAAAGAAACCATTGTAAGCAGAAAGTGGACTAGGGTGAGCAGCTTCTAATATATAATGTTTTGGTGAAGTTATTAACTGTTTTTTCTTTCTAGCATAGTTTCCCCAAAGAACAAAAATAATAGGATCTTCTCTTTGATTAAGTTTTTTTATGACTTCATCAGTAAACTGCTCCCATCCATGATTTGCATGAGAGTTTGCAAATCCCTGTCTAACTGTTAAAGTAGCGTTAAGTAATAAAACTCCCTGTTTAGCCCATTTTGTAAGATCACCACTCTTAGGGATATTGATTCCAAGCTCATTTTTAATCTCGATAAATATATTTTTAAGAGATGGAGGAAAACTCACACCATCTAAAACAGAAAAAGCTAAGCCATGGGCCTGACCAATTTCATGATATGGATCTTGTCCAATGATAACAACTTTAACATTCTCATAAGGAGTCAATCTAAAAGCGTTAAAAATATCACTAGCTTTAGGAAAGATAGTGTAATGGGAATATTCATACTTTAGAAATTCTCTGATATTTAAATAGTTAGTTCCATAAAAAACATCTTTCAACACCAAATCCCATGAATTATCAATTTTTACCATATTGCACCTACAATCATTTTATATTAAATAAAAAGAATTCAAAACCACTCTTGGCATCTATTTGACCATTTTTTATCTTATAATCTAAATCTCCAAGTCTGCATAAGTACTCTTCTGCTTTTTCAACAGGTATATTTCGAGCATTTTTAACTAAATAATAAGCTCTATTGGGTGATGTTTTCATTCTAATTGCAACATCAGCTTGCTTGCTACCATCTTTTAGCATTGCGTTAACTAGCAAACATTCTCTAATTGTTTTTGAAATTAAATTAATTAATCTATTTACATCATTATCAGCAGCAATCAATTCCAAGTATTCATTTATAATCTTTTGCTTTTTACCTTCTAATAAGGCGTTTGATAAACTAAAAATGTCATTTTGCAACTCTTTAGTACAAACTAGATGAACAGTACTACTAGTAATAACTCCTCCAGTTCCAACATATGTAGTTAACTTATCAATTTCAGTTTTAGCATTAATTAAATCTTTACCAACAAGATTATAGAATGCTTTTATGGCGTCGTCTTTTATGCTGACTCCTTCTAAGTCACATTGTCTTCTAAGCCAACCACCAAATTGAATATCATCAATTGCTTTAGTTTCATTAACATATCCTTTTTTTCTTAATAGCTTTACAACTACACTTTTTTCATTTATTTTTAACAAACTACCATCAATTATTAAATACGTTGATTCCATTGGATTATTAATATAATCTATCAAACTTTTAATATCATGACTACTAGCTGCTTTTTCACTACTTAAAAACAAAGGATTTTTCACAATTACCACTTTACTATTACACATAAAAGGCAATGTCAAAGCATCTTGAATTGCAACATTAACATTAACTTCCTCACAGTCATATGAAGTTATATTATATTCATCAGCTAAACTACCGTTAATTACTCGACTAATTTTGCTATTAATAATAAGTTTTTCTTCACCTATAAATAAATAGATATTGTTCAAAGCCATTTAAACCACCAATTAATTTCCCTTTCGTATGACAGCGACATCATATACATAAGCATAATAGTTCGTTCCAGTATTTTCTATTTGTAAAAGCATGTACCTGCAATTTCCTAATTTCTCAGGTGTAGTAAAACTTTTCTTCATTTTATTATAAATAATGTAATTTCCAGTTATATCTGATACATTATTAATAAACCACATATTATCATCATATTCATTAATATTATCATTTTCTAATATTTTTTGATATTCTTCCTCTGATAATTCGTATTTGTAATAAATATATTTAACACTACTATCGTGTTTATTTTCATAGCGATACTCATCAGCCTTTTTATTAGGAAGATCTACCATTAATGTCTTTTCTATATTTTTATATCCGAAATTCTTTTCATAATATGGAGTAAAAAATGACAAAAGGGAAATCACTAAAATTACTATTGTTATTAAATTTATAAATACTAATTTTCCTTTGTTTTTTTCAAGTCTAGCCATAACTATACTAATAACTAGTGATATTATTGATAATATTAAAAATACTGGACTAGACATAGAAATAAAAGCCAAAACCAGGGAAACAATTGACATTAACAATGAACTTTTTGATACTACCACCTTAGGTTTAGGTTTTTGATAATCATCATTACAATATGGACAACAATTTCCATTATATTCTCTATTACAATCTGGACATTTCATATAACCACCTATTTATATGATAAAAGAATTATGTTATTTTGTCAATATACAATTTCTACATTTTATCAAATTTTAAAAAACAGGAATGACGATACCTTTATATTTTTCATTAATAAAATCTCTTATTTTATCTTGAGTAAGTGCCTCTATTAAGATTTTTGTTTTTTCACTATCTTTATTAGCGTCTTTTACACACAAAATATTAGCATAATATGTAGCACCTATAGAATCACTATTTTCACTTGAAATCAATTTAGAAATAATATTACTATTTAAAGCATAATTTCCATTTACTATACCATAATCAAAACTATTCAATTGAAGTGGAATTTGCGCTGCTTCTAGTTCTACTATTTTTAAATTATATTTATTTTCTGTTATGTCTTTTGTTGTTGCCAATATTCCCTTATCAGTATCTAATTGTATTAATCCTAAATCCTTTAATAAATGTAATGCTCTAGCACGATTTGTACTATCGTTAGGAATAGCAATTGTATCATTTTGAGAAATACCAGTTAAAACAGATTTTTTTCCACCATATAATCCTAATGGTTCATAATGTATTTTGCATACAGATACTAAATTAGTTTTATTACTTTCATTATATTTATCTAAATATGGTTTATGTTGAAAGAAATTGGCATCTAATGAACCATCATTTACACCAACGTTAGGCAAAACATAATCAGTATATTCAACAATCTTAAGTTTATATCCTTTTGACTCAATATATTCTCGACATTCTTCTAAAATTTCAGCATGGGGAGTAATAGATGCCCCAACAATAATTGTCTTTTCATCATTCTTTTTACAAGCTACTAAACACAAAGTTAATACACAAATAACTAAACTAATAATTTTTTTCATATTTTTTCTTCCTTTCTATCTTCTATCTACTTTTTTTGAAATAAAATCAAATAATATTTGAATAATTTGTACTAACAATACTATTACTATTAAAGTAACAATCATAACATCGGTTCTAAAATTATGGTATCCATATTTTATGGCGATATCTCCAAGACCACCACCACCAACAGCACCAGCCATTGCTGAATAACCAACAATATTAATCATAGTTATAGAAATACCTTTTATTATAGATGGCAAAGCCTCTCCTAAATATACTTTAAACACAATTTTGGGAATTGTTGCTCCCATACAAACACTTGTTTCAATTATCCCTTTACTAACTTCACTCAAACTTTGTTCAACAATTCTTCCAACAAAGAAACTTGCCGCTATACTCAATGATACAATTGTGGCAGTAGGCCCCCAACTCTTTCCAACAATCAAATTAGTAAATGGAATTATTATTATTATCAATATTATAAAGGGAATTGATCGGCCAACGTTAATGATAACATTAAGTATTTTATGAATTATTTTATTTTCTAATAACCCATCCTTTTCTGTTAAAACAGTAAAGACTCCTAATGGAAAACCTATAATATATGCAATTAATGTTGAGACAATTATCATATATAATGTTTCTAATAAACCTTTAAATAAATCAACTTCAGATAGTATACTAAATAAATCCTTCATTATTCATCACCAGCAAAAAGAATTTTACAAAAATCACTTTGAGGGTTACTTGCAACTTCTTCTATTGTCCCTTTCTCAATTATTTTTCCTCCTTCTACAACAGCAATATGGTTACATATTGATTTAGCAACTTTAATATTATGAGTAATTATTATAATTGTAACATTCAATCTTGTATTAATTTCTTTCAACAAATTTAGCACTTGTTTTGTTGTAAAAGGATCCAAAGCACTAGTAACCTCATCAAGCAAAAGGACTTTTGGATTACAAGCCAATGCTCTGGCAATCGCTACTCTTTGGCATTGTCCACCAGATAATTGAGCAGGATATAAATCTATTTTGTCCATAATTCCAACAAGATTGCATAATTCTTTTACTCTTGAATCTACTACATCTTTACTAGCTTTATCTATTTCTAATGGAAAAGCTATATTATCATAAACATTTTTTTGCATCAAAAGATTTATACCCTGAAAAACTACTCCAATATTCTTTTTAAAATTTCTCAAGTTTTTACCAATTATATCATTAATGTTAATCCCATCAATTATAACTTCTCCAACATCTGGTTTTTCTAATCCCGATATTATCCTTAGTAAAGTAGTTTTACCAGCCCCAGACAAACCTAAAATTCCATATATATCACCACTATCAACCTCTAGATTAATATCATCTAATACTTTTACTACACTCTTTTTATTAACAAAGCTCTTTGATATACTTTTAATTTTAATCATCATTGCCTCCAAAAAAAAATCTCATCCTTTATAAAAAAGGACGAGATATTATAATCCGTGTTACCACCTTAATTCATTATTGCCTCACAGCAATAACCTCTTCGAGTACTCAAAAAAGAATATCTTTTCTAAAGAAATAACTTTTCAAAAGAAACAACTTTTCTTTTATACCCTATCGTTTTAACGCCCGAAACGCGTCTTTGTCTAAAATATTCAACAAAGCAACTCCAAGACCATCTTCAATGTTACCATCAATATTTGCTCTCACCAAACGCAAACTCTCTTTAAAATCCTTTAACATTTACTCTTCTCTTCAACATCATTTTTTCTATTAAATTTTTATAAATTATATCATATGTTTTTATAAAAGTCAAATCTTTTACATATTTTTATCTTTACTTTTTTAAACATAAAGAAAAGATGCACGTTATGTGCACCTTAATATATATACTCATCAAATACTATTGTATTTAATGGACATCAGTGTTTCTGGTTTTCTTGAAAAAAGCTTTATCCTTGTTGTAACTATAAACTATGGTATAATCTAAATCTGTTCTATAAATATTAACACCAAAATTATTTAATGTTTCAATTGTTTTTTTATTAGGAAAACCAAATTTTTTAACCCTTCCTGCCATTATAATGGCATACTTTGGTTTTAATGCTTCTATCATCTTTGGACTTGTTGAAGTGCTTGAACCATGATGGGAAATTTTAATACAGTCAACTTTAATATTTTGATTAATCAATTTGTTTTCTGTTTCCTTAGTAGCATCTCCTAAAAACAAAAAATAATGTTTGCCAATTTTTGTATGTATAATTATGCTATTATCATTTTCATCTTTATAGGATTTATCAGGATGTAATATATTAAAACTTATTCCCCCACAAGAAATATTATCACCCTTTTTTACTATAAGAGTTTTATTAGTTTTACCAAAGTCACTATTATCATATGCACTAACAACTATTTTGTTTACATTTATTTCTTTTATTATATTACTTGCTTCACCATTATGATCATTATGGTTATGTGTCAAAAATAAATAATATATTTTTTTTATGCCCTTTCTTTTCAAAAACTTTGTAATTTCATTATTTTTTCCAGTACCTGTATCAATCATTGCAACGCATTGAGAATCTCTGTCAACAATTAAAGTTGAATCGCCCTCATCCAAATCAAAAAAGATAATTTCATTTTCTTTCCAAGTGGGCGAGTATACAGAGGCAAAAAATATAAATATCGATATTACCACTATTAACCATTTTCTTATACTTCTGTTATTAGAATTAAAAAAATATAATATTGATATTAATAAATAATAATAAAGAGCTAAGGAAAAATTAGAAAGTGAAGCAAAACTTATTTTTATACTAACATTTTCATTAAGAAATATTGATATTTTAATAAAACATTTTATTATACTTTCATACATTTTTGCAAACATTGGAAAAACCATTACCAAAAAAGTAAATGGAAGGATCACTGTAGACATTAAAGAAATGAACAAAACATTTACTATAGGTGATAAAAAATTAATTTCATTATTCATATTTATAATTATTGGTAAAACAAAAACATTTGAAAATAGAGATATTAAAAAACCTTGATAAAAATTTTTCTTTCTTTTTATCAATTCACTAAATAGTATTATAAAATAACTTACACTAAAGCTTAATACAAAACCATTGTTATATATATACAAAGGATTAATTAATATCAAAAATAAAAAAGTTATACTAATAATATCACTAGATGACAACATCAATTTAAGTTTTTTATTTACTACTGCCAAATAATACATTATTACAGCTCTAATAATTGATGGTGAAAAAGAGGTAATAAATAAATATAGTAGTAAAAATAAACTAATATATAAATCATTTTTTTTAATATTAATTAATTCAAGAATCTTTTTAAGTATTGCGATTATTATCCCAACATGTAACCCTGAAATTGCAAACAAATGAATTGTACCATTACCTATTAAACTGTTTAAAAATTCATCATCAAAGTCATTCTTATCACCAATAATTAAAGCTTTTAAAAAAACTCTACTTTCATTTGAAAATTTTTTATTTATATAACTATTTAATTTGTATTTTATAATATTAATATTATATTTATTACGTTTTAATATTTTAAACTCTTTTAGATTATATATTCCATAAATATGATTATTTTTAAGATATTTTGCATAATCAAAGCTCCCTTCAATTCTTTCACCTAAAGGGATTTGTTTTTCAGTAACAACATCTATTATATCGCCAGGTAGGATATCATTGTTATCAAAATCATAAATTATGTATTTTTTATATGTTCTTTTATAAATCAATTTTTGATATTTATCATACTTTATTACATCATCAATCTTAATGACACCATTTACTGTTATATCAGTATTGCTATTATACAAATTTATTTTAAACAATAATACAATTATCATTAGTAATGTAATAACTATAAAAAGTTTATTTTTCTTATACATATATATACTATATATAACCGCAAGTGGCAAAAAGAATATATTATGATATATTAAAAAAAACAACAATATTGCTATTGATATAACTATAATGTTGTTGATTAATGTTCTATAAACAAATGTATTCTTTAATTTGCTCAAAAAGATTTTTGGAAATTCCATTAACATTTATTATTTCCTCTATATTAGTAAATCCATCGTTTTTTTCACGATATTCTATTATATTGTTAGCTTTACTTTTGCCGATGTGAGGGATTTTTTGAAGCTGTTCTAGACTAGCATAATTAATTGATATTTTATCTAGCGTTTCTTTTTTCTCACTCTTATTAACAATTATCAACATCCCATCAACAATCTTTTCTGCTAAATTTATATTTGAATCATCAGCATATTCAGTAAAGCCTAAAGCTAAATCGATTATATCACTTATTCTTGCGTTTTTAGAAACAACATATAATCCTGGTCTGTTTACTTCTCCTTTTATTTCAACTATATAATTTTCATTTTCAAAATTACTATAATCTGATTGTTGCGGTAAATTAACGTCTCCATAACCATCTACACTATTTTCTTTATCAAAAAATTTGTACAATAAAAACAATATTAACAAACTTGCCAATAATATAACTTTTAGATTTTTTCTAATATTATGAATAATTATTTTTAATTTCTCCATACTTTTCTCCTTTCATATATATAATAGTCAAAACATTTATATTTTACTTTTTGATTAAGTTAGTTTTTTAATAAATAATATGATAAAATATATTTTGTAAAATATGTAAACCTTTACTTAAAAGGTAAATCGAGGAGGAAAAATGATAAAAACTAAACGCAGATTTTTTTACATTGTTTTATGCCTACTAACACTTTTCTTAGTAGCTTGTGGCGGTGAGGAAGGACCTGTAGATCCAGTTGTTAAACCGGAAGATGAAATTAGTTTTACAATTGAAGAGACTTCTATTGCTCTTGAATTGGGTGAAACTAAAAAACTTACAATAACAAAAAAAGGTAACAAAGATTTTAATTTAGTATTTAGTTCTAGCAATTCAGAAGTTGTTAAAGTTGAAGAAGAAAAATTAACAGCTATATCAGTTGGTGAAGCAACTATTACTATTGCTATTGAAAATAAAGAAAATACTAAAAAAGAAATAAAAGTAAAAGTAAATGAACCTACTTTAACATTAACTGGAAAAAGTAAAATGTTAAGCAATGAAAGCCAACAACTAACATATACATTAACATCTAAATTAGTTGAAACAATTACTTGGACATCAAGTAATACAGAAATTGCTACAGTAGATGATAAGGGTAATGTAGTAGCTATAAAAGGCGGAAAGGTAACAATTACAGCTGAAGCTATGACAAGTAAAGTAAAAGGAACAATTACAATAGAAATTGAACAAGTTATAGTAAATCCTGAATCTATTAAAATTGAAACAAATAGTGAAAAAGTATATTTAGATACACCACTTAAATTAAAAGCAACAGTATTACCAACAGGTGCAAATCAAGAAGTAATATGGTCAACAACAAACACTAGTCGTGCTACTATTGATGAAGAAGGAAATGTAACAATTCTAAAAAGTGGAAAGATAGTTATAAAATGTGTCTCAAAAGAAAATGAAAATATAAAAGCTAGTATAACTATAGAAGTATTAGATTATATTGATCCTGAAGCATTCTTTAATAGTATTCACGTAGAAAGACCATTAAACAATTTAGTTAAAGCAATTGGTTGGGGTCCTATTAAAGCAGCTGATGGACTAACACAAGTTCATTATAACACTATTTTAGCTGGTGCTGTTAGTTTAATCACTTGGAATAAACCATTATATGTTAATGAAAACTTTATAGTTCCAAAAGGAAACAATACTAGACCAGGAACTATTAGAGAAGTTAAATATATAACAGTACATGACACTGCTACTACTCATTCACACACTACTGCTTATAACTTGGCTAATAATCTTAAATATTCAACAAACACAACTAGTTGGCATTATAGTTGTGGAGATGGAATCGTATTCCAATCAATACCTGATAATGAAGTAGCACATCATGCTGGTGATGGCACTAAAGTTCCACTAGAATTTACTGACACAGGAATAAAAGCAACAGGACCAAATGCTGCAAAAGTAACAATCAGTAAAGATGGTTATTGGGAATTAAATGGTATAAAGAGTAATATACAAGCTCCTTTAGCAGGTAGTCGTATAGCTAATAATAGTGATTTACCATACACAGGTATAAATAACTATGTTGGTGAAAATGGTAATTATTGGATTAGTAATACATGGTGGAGTTCTACTTACCAAACTGTATCTAATCGTGGTGGAAACTTAAATAGTATTGGTATTGAATCTTGTGTTAATTATGGTTGTGACTTATATCGTGTATGGATGACATTAGCTCAATTAATTGGAACAAGATTACTTCCTCAAAATCATATAAAACCTACTGATGTAAAACAACACAATACATTCAGTGGCAAAGATTGTCCAGAAACTATGCGTCATGCAGACTTATGGGATTACTTTATCAAGATGGTTGAAGCAGAATATACATTATATATAAAACTAAGTGATTTCAACATCACATTTACATCAAACAATCCAGAATTAATATGTGAAACTGGACAAATCATTAACTTCCCAGAAGTTGATACAGAAGTAACATATACTATTCATGTTCAAAAGAAAGATGGCAGTTATGATAAGACATTAACATATAAATCAATTGTTCCAGCAAAAGTAACTAATGCTAGATTAATAGGCAATGAAGATTTATATTATTATATGACTCCTACTGCTAGAGCAAAACAACTTGAAGAAAATTAATTAATATTTAAAAAAGTTATCTAAATTAATAGATAACTTTTTTTATTAAAACATTGCTTTAACTTTGTTATATGCACTTTTACTAGTTTTTTTAATATTTTTCATAGCTTTATCAACAGTTGATTTATTGTTTATATACATCATCATAGCTGTTGCTCCAAGTGCACCAATAGAAATAAGAGACCAAGTTTTTTTCATTTTAACACCTCTTTCAAATCAAAAAGATTTTTTGTTTTGTTAAAGCGCGTGCAATTTGCACATTACTATTTTTACCTTAATCAATAAAATCATAAGGTGAAACATTTTCCAATTGAATATCAGAGTCAAAATCAAGTATTTCATTTTTGAAAAATGTTTTAATTCTTTGAACTAATTTGGTTTTTCTTCTTATCTCAATTCCTTGTATGCCTTTTGCTAAAGCTTCAATATTTCCAAGCATTATCAAGTATTTTTTTGCTCTTGTAACAGCTGTATATATCAATTTACGTTTTAACATCACATAATACTTATAAGTAAACGGAACAATTGCACAAGCAAATTCACTACCTTGGGCTTTATGTATTGATATAGCATAAGCATGAGTTAAATCTTCTAATTCTTCTTTTTTATAATAAACTGGTCCACTATCAAATAAAACTGTCAAGCCTTGAATGTTTCCACTTTCATAATCATCGCAATCAAGGGTTAAAACATAACCAATATCTCCATTCATAACTTGTTTTTCGCTTCTGTTAACAAGTTGAATCACTTTATCATTAACTCTAAATTTTCTTGATAAATGTTTAATTTCATAATCTATCAAAGGATTAAATTTTTCTTGCATTTTTTCATTAATAGCATTTATTCCAGTTTCACCCTTATATATTGGGATTAATACCTGAATATCTTTTATAATATCCATTCCACTATTAATTGCTTGCTCAACTATTTTAATAATATTATCACCAATATCATTATCATTAACTCTAATAAAATTTCTATCTTTTTGTTTTTCTAATATATTTTCAGGTAAAAAACCTTCATTAATAGAATGAGCAAAAGAAATAATAGTTGAATCAGCAGCCTGTCTATGAATTTTATCTAATTTTACTACATTAATCTCTTTGCATTCAATAAGATTTGCTAATACCTCACCTGGTCCAACTGATGGCAATTGATCAACATCACCAACCAATACAACTTTAGTATTTTCTTCTAAACTAGAAAAAAGTTTTGCTGCTAAAAGAACATCAACCATCGAGAATTCATCTACAATAACCAATCTTGCTTTCACTTTATTATCAGAACCGAATCGATATACTCCATGTCCTTCATAACCTAAAAACTTATGGACTGTTTGGGCGGGATGAAGTGTCACTTCATTTAGTCTTTTACTTGCTCTACCAGTCGGTGCAAGTAAAGCTATTTCTTCTCTTACCAAATCTTTACCAAATAGAAAAACATAACTTTCAATTATTCCTTTTATAATTGTAGTTTTACCAGTTCCAGGTCCTCCAGTAATAATAGATATATTCTCTTTTAATGCCATCTCAATAGCTTCAAGTTGTTTAGGGCTATAATCTATTTTCATTTCATCTTTAATACGATTTATCACTTTAGAAATCTTATTATAACTATAACCAGGATCTGCTTCATTTTTTAGCATATTACCTAAATAACTAGCAAGCATATTTTCAGCATTATAAATAACAATATCATAAACATTATTTTCATTATCGATAAATATTTTTTCTTTACCGATAAGTCTACTAAGTGCCTGCTTAAAATTATCACTATTCAATATATCTTCATCAATATTGATTCTTTCAGTCGCTATAGAAAATAATTTATCATATTCAATATATGTATCACCAAAAGAGTATGTATAATTTTGAATTATATATAAAATCAAAGCTTCGATTCTAATTGGACTATCTTTTTCAATATTATTATCTAATGCTATTTTATCCGCCTTATTAAAACCTATTCCTTCAACTATATCAATTAGACAATAAGGATTTTTTTTAACAGTTTCTAAAGCATTTTCTTTTATGGCACTCAAAATTTTTAATGACATAGTCATAGTAATTCCCATTTTTAAAAAACCAACTATTGATTCTTCTTTCAATTTATTATTTATTAAATTATTATAAATTGTATCTTTTTGAATCGCTGTTAAATCTGTTTCATCTAAGACTTTTTTGTCCGCACTTATTCTTTGCAAACAATTTGGACCTAATTCATTAAAAACTTTTGTAGCAGTAGCCTTTCCAATTCCTGGAAATAAATCACTTGATAAATATGTTACTACTCCTTCTAGTGTTTCTTCATTTCTTCTTTTAAAACTATTTGCTTTAAATTGTATACCATACTGATTTGTTATAAACTCTCCAAAGAAATCATATTCTTCATCAATTATAGGTTTTCTATCAAAAACAGAAGTAACTGTTAAAATATTACTAAATAGTTTGGCTTTATATTTTGCTATTTTATTATCTTGATAATTTAGTTTTATTCTAATTACTCCATATCCAGTCTCATCATTAAAATATGTTATCTTTATAACACTTCCATATAAAGACTCTTCCATTGATTTTTCACCTAATACCTTCTTTTTTCAGTATCCATATAAACTTCATCTATTGTGCCCCCACCCATTAAATATTCACCATCATAAAAGACTGCAGCTTGACCAGGGGTAACAGCTTTTGCTTTATTAGGATAAAATACTTCAAAATCACCATTTTCTAAAATGTGAATTTTAACTTCATTATCAACGCCACGATATCTAAATTTTGCTAAATATGTTTTGCTCTCATCAACCTTAGGTCCAATCCAATTTATATTTCTAACAATTGCTCTATTAGAATACAGATATTCTTGTTCACTTCCACGTCCAACAAGTAATACATTTCTTTCTGGATCTTTTCCTACAACAAACCATGCATCTCCAGCACCACCTAAACCTAATCCTTTTCTCTGACCAATTGTATAATACATTATACCATCATGCTCACCAACAATTTCGCCATTTAATGTTTCAATTTTTCCAGGTTTTGCTGGTAAATAATTCTTTAAAAATTCCTTAAAGTTTCTTTCTCCAATAAAACAAACTCCTGTAGAATCCTTCTTATTGGCAATAGTTAAATTATATTCTTTTGCTATTCTTCTAACATCTTTCTTTTCTAAACCACCAACTGGAAACAATGCTTTTTCAAGTTGTTTTTTTGTTAATTGGCACAAAAAGTATGTTTGATCTTTGTTAGAATCTACGCCCCTTAACATTTTAACATCACCATTACTATGGTCAATTCTTGCATAGTGTCCCATAGCTATATAATCAAATCCCATTTCCATAGCTTTTTCTAAAAATGCTTTAAATTTAATTTCTTTATTACATAATATATCAGGATTTGGTGTTCTATTATGATTATATTCATCTAAAAAATATGAAAATACTCTTTGCCAATATTCATCAACAAAATCAACTCGATGTAATTTAATATTTAATTCTTCAGCAGTTTTTAAAGCATCCATATAATCTACTTCTTGAGGACATACACTATCTAAAGTATGAGGATTTCCCAAAATATCATTATTAAGTGAAGAATCCCAATTTCTCATAAACATTCCCTCAACTTCATATCCTTGTTTTTGAAGCATGATTACACTTACAGCTGAATCTACGCCTCCGCTTAACCCCACTACTACTTTTTTCTTTTTATTTTCTTTTTCCATAATTCACCTTATAAGCTGGCTTTTAATTCAAAGATTATATCTCGCAATGACATTGCTTGTTCAAAATCTAATTTTTTAGCTGCTTCTTTCATTTGTTTTTCTAAATTAGAAATTAGTTTTCTCTTTTCTAAATTGCTCATATCACTAAGTGATGTCATATCAACAACTCCACTTTCTTCTTTAACATCTTCTATTAAAGTCAAAGAATCTTGTAAATCTTTATAAATAGTTTTAGGAACAATATTATGTTCTTTGTTATAATCATCTTGAATTTTTCTTCTTCTGTATGTTTCAATAATTGCTTTTTCCATTGAAGCGGTCATATTATCTGCATACATAATTACTTTACCATGTTCATTACGGGCTGCACGACCAATTGTTTGAATAAGCGATGTCTCACTTCTTAAAAATCCTTCTTTATCAGCATCCAAAATAGCTATTAATGATACTTCTGGAATATCCAAACCTTCTCTTAATAAATTTATACCAACTAAGACATCATAAGTTCCTTTTCTTAAATTCCTAATAACTTCCAGTCTTTCTAAGGATTTAATTTCTGAATGCAAATATGTAACTTTAATATTTAACTCTTTTAAATAATTTGTTAAATCTTCACTCATTTTAATAGTAAGAGTTAATACCAATACTCTTTCATTTTGAGCAATACGCTTTCTTATTTCACTTATCAAATCATCAATTTGATTTTGACTCTTTCTTACTTCAATCATTGGATCAAGTAAACCAGTAGGGCGAATAATTTGCTCTATCACTCTATCTGTTTTAGATAATTCATACTCACCAGGTGTTGCACTAACATAAACAACTTGTTTTATTTTAGATTCAAATTCATCAAATTTAAGTGGTCTATTATCAAGAGCCGATGGCAATCTAAAACCATTCTCAACCAAACTCATTTTTCTAGATCTATCACCATTATACATTCCTCTTACTTGCGGAATAGTTACGTGAGATTCATCAATCATTAATAAAAAGTCATCACCAAAAAAGTCCATTAATGTATAAGGTGTTTCTCCTTCTTCACGAAGGCTCATATGTCTTGAATAATTCTCAATGCCACTACAATAACCAACCTCTTCAAGCATTTCTATATCATAAATAGTTCTACTTTTTATTCTTTCTGCCTCAAGTGGCATATTATTATTTTTAAAATACTCTATTCTTTCTTCTAGTTCTTCTTTAATTCTAGAAATTGCACTTTGCATTTTTTCTTCTCCAACGGCAAATAATGTTGCTGGATATATAGTTACTGCTTTTTTTACCTGAATGGTTTTTAAAGTAATGGTATCAATGATTTTAATTTTTTCAATTTCATCATCAAAGAATTCAATTCTAATTGCATCTTCTTTTTCATATGTAGGAATTATGTCTAAGGTATCACCTTTTAGTCTAAATGTACCTCTTTTTAATTCATAATCATTTCTACTGTATTGCATTTTTACTAATTTTTCTAATATCTCTTCTCTTTTTACTATATCACCACTTTGTAAAACTAGCATTTTTTCTTTGTAGTCTTGAGGATCACCAATTCCATAGATACAAGACACACTAGCAACAACTATAACATCATCGTATGTTAAAAGGTTACTAACAGCACTATGTCTCATTTGATCAATATCATCATTAATACTACAATCTTTTTCTATATATAAATCTTTGCTAGCAACATAAGCTTCTGGTTGATAATAATCATAATAAGAAATAAAATATTCAACATGATTATTAGGAAAAAATGATTTTAATTCACTGTATAATTGACCAGCTAAAGTTTTATTATGAGCTAATATTAGAGTCTTTTTGCCTACTTTTTGGATAACATTGGCCATTGTAAAAGTTTTACCTGTTCCTGTAGCTCCAAGTAAAACTTGATGCTTTACTCCAGCATTAATACCTTCAACCAATTTTTCAATTGCTTGAGGTTGATCACCATTAGGAGTATATTTTGATACTAAATTAAACATAAAATCACCTTATATAATATTATAGCACAATTAGTAAAATATATAAAGAACTACATTCTATTTTACTAAACAAAAAAATTTTGTAATCTTTCTTACTTTTAACTTTATAATATATTAAATATACCTTTATATTACACAAAATCATTTTTTATAACTTAATTATTATTATAAATATTAAAAAAGTAGTCTAAACAATATTGTTCAAAACTACTTATGATATTTTCTATTATTGATAATTGTTAAGGCTCTATAAATTTGCTCTAAAAAAATCATTCTCATCAACTGATGGGGAAAAGTCATCTTTGAAAAAGAAAGTTTATAATCACTTCTTTTCTTTACTTCATCGCTTAGCCCATCACTTGAACCAATAATAAAAGTCAAGGTTTTAGGAGAATAGCTATAATGACTTTCAATTTTTTGAGCAAGTTCAACACTTGTTAACATTTTGCCCTCAATTTCTAGTGTAACAACATAATCATCTTTCTTTATATAATTCAATATTAAAGATGCTTCACTAGATAAGTTTTTATCAGTTTCAAAAAAGTTACTTTCTTTTACTTCGATTAATTTTAAATTACAAAAAGGCTTGATGCGTTTTAAATATTCATCTATTCCATCTTGAAGATATTTTTCTTTTATTTTTCCAACAACTATTAAATTAATATCTATCATATCTCTATTAGTCTTGTTGCCTCATTTTGTGATGCAATCAAAACTTCTCCTTGGTATATTTCTTTTAAAGGTAGCAATATTTCTTCATTTATACATTCGAAAGAATTACATTCTTCAGATATATGCGCCAAGACCACAATATGCACATTCCCTTTAATTAATTCTTTAAGCACTTCAAAACAGATATAATTAGACATGTGACCACTAGATGATAAAATCCTTTCCTTTAAACGCATATCACGAGGACTATTCATAAGCATTTCTATATTATGATTAGCTTCTATTATTACGGCATCTAACAAAGACACAACTTTTAGATATTTGACAGGAAAATAACCTGTATCAGTTATATAACCTAAGCTTTTATCTTTTGACTTAAAAATATATCCAATAATTGAAGCAGAATCATGTGATAACTTTAATGTATAAAAATCTATATCTGTGGATAACTTATAATGACTATCTGCTTCTATAAACATTATTTTATTTCTTGATAATCTTTCTATAGTTCTTGCATCAAAAGCATAAAATGATTTTTTATTAATATAAATAGTGGCCTTTGTCTTTGAAGCTACAGTCTCTAAAAATTTAACATGATCACCATGTTCATGAGTAACAAAAATATCAGTTACTTTAGTAAGATCTACTTCTGTTCTCTTTTGTGCATTAGGTAAAGATATGCCAGCATCAATCAAAACTGCTCTATCATCAAATTCTATGTAGGTCATATTCCCTTTTGACCCACTCGCTAAAACTGTAAATTTCATTTGCAATATACCCTCTTATTACTAAATAATTATACTATTTTTTAAAAAACATTTCAATATTAGTTTTAAAAGTTCAAGTTCCATTTTCTATTTTTTGTATTAGTTATAAAAGACTATACTCATATATAAGAAATAATTAAAGTTCATATAAATTTTAATAATTTATTTTATAAGAATTTCTTCCACAACCTAAAAAGGTAAGTTAACTCATACAATAAACTTACCTATTTTTGTTTGTAAAATAATTTATTATTTAAAATTAAGTTTATCTTTTCTACTATCCTAATTATGCATTTCTAATTATAATTCACATTTTTTAAAAAAATCTATGTTCACATGTAATCATAAATTATTTATGAATTTTTAAAACTCAGGCTCATAATATTGATGTCTTTCAGAAAAATGTATTTTTCTTACTGTTATTCTCTTTATTTTAAGTTTTGTACAATATGGACTAATTCCAATATATCCTTCATAAAGTGGATGAGGATCACAAATTTCAGTAATTAATTTTCCATCAACATACATAAAGCAATGACCACCAATGCTACCACAATCCATTTTTATAAATTCTCCAAGTTTATACTCATATAATGATGTTGAAGTATAAAATCCATTTTCTCCACATCTTTCGATACCAGATAAATTATCATACCAACCATTTAATCCGCAAACATATGCTTCTTTTAAATAATCAGTATTACTATCCCAACTTGCACACCATACAGCATTAAGATCTCTAGTTGCTGGTAGGACAGTCGCCATTTCAATTGTAAGCAAAACATTAAAGTTGAACTTTTCTTTACTGAAAAGAATACCACCTTTATTCTCTAGTTCTTCACCTATTAAATATTCGCCATCATGATACCAATTGCCAGCCATTACTTGAAATAACTTTGTAAAATCGCTGTCGCTTGTTGCATCATAATCTAAAACTATTTCGCAGTCTTCAACTTTTATCTTTTTTCCTAATAACAATATATCCTTCATTTTATCACCAATACTATTATATCTAATAGTTTTAAAAAATCAATAGTTAATCTATTCTCTTTTTACCAAAAAAGAAAATTGCTACAGTTCCACTACCTGTATGAGATCCAATAGTTGTACCAATATCATTTATTAATACTTCACCATCTATATTAGGAAATCTTTCTTTTATCATCTTTTTTATTTCAATAGCATCTTTAATTGAATTTGAATTACTTATAAAGCATTTTCCTTTATAGTTCTTTCCATCAATTGCTAACTCTTCCATCCTTTTTAGCATTTCATTAAATATTTTTTTCTTTCCATGAATCTTCTTTCTAACTATTAGTCTTCCTAAATTATCCATATTCAATAATGGATATATATTTAACAAGTTGCCTATAAAATAGCTTGCTTGTGTAATTCTTCCACCTCGTTTATAATGTTCTAAGTTTGTTGAAAAAAACCAGTGATGAATGTTTAATCTATTTTCACAAGCGAATTCATATGTTTCGTTAATTGTTGCCCCTTTTTCTTGCATATCCTTTAACGTATCAACTAATAATCCATATCCACTTGATGCACATAAAGAATCTACAACCAACATTTTTCTTTCAGGGAACATATTAAGAAGTTCATCTTGTGCTAAACGGCAGGAATTATAAGTTCCTGAAATTCCAGATGATAACTCAATATGCAAAATATCATATCCTTCTGCTAAATATGGTTTGAAAAAATCTATATATCTTTCTTGATTAATCAATGAAGTTATAGATATACAACCATTATCCATTTTTTTATAAAATTCACTATAAGTCAAAGTTTTTCCTAAATCATCAACATATTCAACACCATTAATCTTAATATGATAACATATAAATGGTATTTTTCTTTTTTCTAAATACTCCCTTGGTAAATCAACAATCCCTGAACACGTAATCAAATATTTTTCCATCGTAATCTCCTCTCATATTATTAAAATTGATATTATTAATGATATTATTGGTATCAATGCTCCTGTTATTAAGCCACGAAAAGTATGTCTATTTAGGTATCGTGAAGCCCAACCAACAACTATTAGTAATAAGAACAAAAAACTGTACCAATATCCATAAACATAAACTAACAAAGCAATTGGTCCACTTACTCCGCACATATGACCACTGGCATCTTTTTTCAAAACAAAAGCGAATAAAAATACTAATAATCCTGAAAGAAAATATGTCAATACCATTATTTTATAAAGATCTTTAGTTTTTGCAACTAATGCATAAATCAATACTATAGTATATGATACTAAAGAAAAAATAATTGCTAATTTTCTTTCTGCTGTTCTCATATCATCTTTAAAAACAACATATTTTCTTTGAATAAAATATGCAAGTGTTGGAATTATCGCTATGCATAAAATGCCAATAATCATATCTAAAGCACTGTTAAAAATATTCCCATTGTTCAAAAACAAAAAAGCAAATAAACTAATTGCCATGATGGGAGCTATAGTTAATATTCTAACTGCCTTCGCAAAGCGTTTCATAAAATCACCTCGTTACAATTTTAATACTTATAACTAATTTACTCAACCTATTAATAGGTTGAGTAAATAAACTATTATTTCTGTATGGGAAATTTAATGAGAATTATACTCTACTGGCGGTAGAATCCATCTTTTTGTCATCTTAGACTTGTTGAAAAAGAAAAGTTTTCATGTTATAATATATTTATGATTAAAGAAAATGAATTTAAAACTAAAGTTGCAAAAAATTTAATATATTATCGTAAAGCTAACAATCTTACACAAAGTGATCTTGCTCAGAAGTTGAATTATTCTGATAAAGCTATATCAAAGTGGGAGAGAGGAGAAAACTTACCAGATTTATATATTCTTACAACAATTTCTTCTTTGTATGGCATCACTTTGAATGATTTGATTTCTGATACTCCAGCTACACCAAAAGAAGTAAAAAGAAAAATTAGATTGTTAATTACCTTTTTATCAGTTGGTTTAGTTTGGTTGATTGCTACATTTGTTTATATTATGATGATAATCTTTTTTCCAGAAGTTTCAAAAGCTTGGTTATCATTTATTTATGCCATACCTATTTCTTTAATAGTTTTAGTAGTATTTAGTAGTTTATGGTGGAAAAGATTACTTATAATTAGTGTATCTTTACTATCTTGGTCAATACCACTTTCTATAGCACTTACTTTTTCTTTTGAAAGAATATGGTTTTTATTTATTTGCGTCATACCTTTACAAGTATTAATAATTTTATGGTTTAGATTGAAGGCAAATGTAAATAAAAAAACTAATGAATTTTAAATTTGGTTATAAAAAAGGTCTATAAATTTTATAGACCTTTTTTGTTATTTTTATTTTTTGTTATAAGTTAGTTTTTCATTCCAATTAGCTAAAGCGATTTCGATTGCTCTATTTAATATTTCTTTAGAGTAATTAGCTCCTTCTAATTGTAAATCTAAAGCTTGTAAAGCCTTATATTCTTCAATATAACTATTATAACTTCCACCTAATTCAGTAGCAATAGGAGTATAGTAAGTTGTAAGAGCAGTCTTTTCTGTATCAGAAATTGTTTCATCTTTTTCATCTTTAATATACTTCTTAATTAATTCAAGAGTTGGTAAAATACCAGTTGATTTTTCATCTTTTGAAGTCCATTCAGGTAATGGATTAGATTTAAGATTTGCATATACATGGAAACCATATACTGTTTGTAAATAGTCTTCATAAATAGTCATAGATTCACTTGCAGGATTTTCATCCCAAATTGACTTAACTGCCTTATCAAATTCTTCAACCATTTTACCATTTGTGAATTCGCCTAAATCTTCATATTTAACGCTTAATCCAGCGCTACGGAATTTAGAAACTTCAATATTTTTGAATGTGTAGCTTTCACCATTAATAGCTGGTTGAGCTTCAACAGTTTGTTCTAATCCAGGTAAATATTTTAAAGCTTTCTTGAATGCACCAGCGATATCTTCAAATTTTGTAGTTATGTCGCCTTCTTCATCACTTACATACTTAAGAACTTGATCATGCAATTCTTTAGCAAGTTTAACTTGTTCTTCAGACCAATCTTTTGGATCAAGAGGAGTAGCTTTACTATCTGTTGCATCTTTTGGATCATCATAAATACAAATTAATAAATGAACGCCCTTAACGCTAAAGTAAGCATTCTTGATTCCTTCCATCTTTTCTTCATAGAATTTCCATAAAACACTAGTTTCATCAGCTTCACTAAGATCTTTTAATGATTTTTGATAATCACTAATAATATCATTATATAAATATTGAATTAATAAATCATTTTCACTATTAGCACCATAAACAGCTTTAATGAATTCTAACCATGTCATACTATCAGGTGAATAGCCATAGCTTGAATAACTTCCAGAAGTGAATAGTAATTTTTCTTTAGCGATTTGTTCTTTCATTTCTTTGTATTTTTCAGTATCTGTCCATTTTTTCTTTTCAGCAAGATCAGATTTATAAGCATAATATTTATTAAATTCTTTGTTAACCATGAAACGTTCATAATTTAACAATGACATAATAACTGATACACCATAGCTTTGATCCATTAATGTATAGAAATCATTTACAGTATATTCGATTTCATCGATTGATGCTATAACATTTTTCTTAGCAACTTTTGTAGCTTTATGAGTAACTTTATAGTTTTTCATACTAGTAATATAATTCTTTTCTAATTCAGTATCATAGATAGTAAAATTATATTTAGCACGCAATTCAGCCATTTTAGTTTCAATATAAGTAGTTGTTAATGCTTCTTTCTTTAAAGCTTCTGTAATTTCGCTCTTAACATCATCTAATACTTTAGGTTGATTTTCAGCAATCTTTAAGCAGAAGCAATATAATGAACCAGAGTTATAACTTTGTGGTGTTGGTGTATACCATTTAGCACTACTGTTAACTTCACTATTTGCTGTGTATGCAACCCAATTATTTCTCATTGAATTTAAGATACCAGTTTGATATTTAGATAATTCACCATATGTATAATGTAATGTATTTAATGTTTCATCATCTTCACTAAATGTAGTGTTGAATACATAATTACCAAATTCATCAATTGTATATTGTTTACCTTCATTTAGAACTAATCTTTCAGCAGGATAATTCTTTAATTTGTAAGCATATACTGTATTGTATAAATCAATCATAGCCTTAACTACTTCTTCAGCAGTTAATGTTTTGCCTTCTTTATATTTTCCATCGCTATCAACTAGATATTTACCTTCTTCATCTTTAGCAATCCATTTCCAACAATTGAAATCATCGCTTACTTTACTATCTTTAGTATGAACTAAAATTCCTAATTGAGCTAAAGCATTTTTAGCTTGAGTTTCAGTTGTATAAGGAACTATAATTGCCCAAAATTCTTGTTGGTAATTATCATTGTAGTAAGATGTATATTTACTATTTGGGAAATATTTTTCATCATCACTAGTAGCTTTATCATCTTTTTCTTTGATTTCTTCTTCTAACTTATCTTTTGCATAAGCTTCTTTTGCTAAAACTAAACGATAATACTCTTTAATTTCATTTTCATCTTTTAGTCCATAAGATGAGAACATAGTATCAGAGAATTTTTTTTCAGCTTTAGCTATTTCTTCTCCTGTTAAACCATCTTTTCCATCTTCAAAAGTAGCTTCTTCGATTTTCTTTTCGATGTCTTCATCTTTTACTTTATCAAAGTAACCTTCCTTTTTTAAAATGTCTTTATTAACTCTTATAATTAAAGAACTTAAACCAACATTGTTTTTTAATTCTTCATACATTTGACCTTTTGTTATAGTGTATGTATAGTCTCCTTCTTTTGTTGAAAGATAAACTTCATCACTATTTTCAAAAACAGGATTAGCTTTTGTTCTCTTTAGTGCTGTACAAGTTACTGCAGCAATAATAATTATTAATAAAATTACTATTAATGGTAATGTCTTTTTAAAGACTGTTGAACTATTCATAAATGTGCTCCTTCATAATAAAATTTAATTTTGTGACTAATTGCTAATTAATAATATAATTAGCGCTAACATATATATTATACTACTTTTTTCCAAAAAGTAAATATTTTTTTATCTATATTACTCTATTTATATTTATTAGCACTAAATGCAAAATTTTTGCTACAATTATATAACAAACAACTTTGCTTTTTTTTCATAAAAAAGGAAAAAAGATAGAAAAAATTTTCTATCTTTTTGTTAGGAATAGGGAATTAGGGTTTGTTCACAAATGAGAGAGGGTATAGTGAACTTGTCTTTTTTAAAAGACAATTATATTATACAACCTTTTTTTACCATTTCAATTTTTTTTGTAGTTTTTTTTTAATTTTTAATGATTTTAACAACTTTCAATTATAAAAGTTTGTCAAAGTATAAAAATATTTTGTATTTTTTGTTTTTTCTTGTCGAATAATAGGGAAATCACTTTATATTAGGAACATAAAAGCATTTTCTATCAAACGCACCAATAGGATTAGAGAATTCGCCCTTATTAACATTTGGTATTTCCTTCTCTAAAGCCGCCATTCTTGAATCTGAGAAGTCTAATAAATATATTAAAACTGCTTCAGCCATTTGTGGTTCCTTTGGAGAACCATATTCATTTACACCATGATGAGATAAAATTATATGCATCAAAGACAAAATTTCATCAGTCTTTTCATAACCAAGTTCTAATGCTTTAGCATAAACCAAATTAGAAGCGATAGAAATGTGCCCTAAAAGATTTCCTTCTTTAGTATATTCTGTTCCTTTTGGTCCACTAAGTTCAATAACTTTACCAATATCATGTAAAATTATTCCTGCGTAAACTAAATCTTTATTTAAAAACGGATAAAGATTTAAATATGCATCACTTAAAGTCAACATTGAATAAGTATGATAAGCTAAACCAGAAAAATAATTATGATGCATTGTTAAAGCTGCTGGATGTAAGAAAAAGTCACGATAATGTTCTTTAATCAACCCAACAACAACACTTTTTAAAATCTCATTATTAATTTTATCAATATAGGAAACTATTTTTTCTTGTAAAGTATCAATATCAAGTTTTGCATATTCATAAAAATCATCTTTACTTACGCCAGACTCTTTCATTTCTTCTTCTGTAGCCAAACGAAAATCACTAACATTAAATTGCATTTTTCCTTGATAATCTTTCATAGTACCATTAGCATAATATATTTCTCCACTTTTCAAGATTTGTTTTTTTTCTTCAGATAAAGACCAAATCTTTGTTTCTATAAAATCTTTTCCATCATAACCTAATAGGCTTGCATAATCTTGATTAGCTGTAGTCTTTCTAATTTGAACATCAGAAAAACGTAATATTAAACTAGCCTTATCTGTTGGACTATAATCTTTTATTCTATTCATTGTTGTCGTCCCTCAATTTCTTATATTTTTCTAAATTATCAATCAATATATCTTCATAAGCATTTCTAATTTCACGAGAAATTCTTTCTTTTGTCATACCATAAACATTAATCTTGTCTAATGCTTCATAATGCTTTTGCATAAAAATATCAATATCATTATTAAGTTGAGCTCTCAAATTATTTTTTTCCAAAGCATTAATTTTTTCATCTTTTTCTAATAATCTTTTTTCATACTCTTCCATACGTTTTTCAATAACTGCTAATTTATCATCATCAGTATTTTTACTATCAACAGTTTCTTTTGTTAATACACTAGAATTTGTACCAAATTCATTTTCAAAAGTAAATTCTTCTACATTAGGTTTAGCATCTTTACTTTCCTCTATAACTATTGGTTTTTCAATTTTATTAATAACAAAATTTCTTAATTCATTATAATCGTTAGGAAGTTCTTTCATTAATATTTTATACTTCATCTCTTCAACAATATCAACTAGTTTTTCATTATCAATATCTGGATATTGTTTTAGAATATCATCACCTTTGTATTTCATATCACAAACTTTTTTTATTGGTAGGCTTTCATATTCTTTTTCGATTTTACGAGTCTTTTTTAATGCTCTTCCTAATAAAGTATTGATCTGATTAGCTAAAACTGCATTTTTAACACCATAATTGAAAAGAAGTATTGAATCATATTGACTCTTAGGTGTAACAATTGCCAAATCAATAGCTGCTTTTATATCTTGTGGCTTTTTGCACATATTCAAAACGTCATCGTCAATTTCACCATTTCTAACCAAAGCTTTAGCAATTATCATATCATGATCTATTTTTTGAAATTTTTTTCCTAAAGCTTTAAATTCTATTCCAATAATAGGAATATATTTAGAAAGTTTAGTTTTGTTCAAATAGAAAACTGCTTGTTTAAAATGCTTTCCAGAAATAATTCTGTCAATATATGGAAGCATTTCTTCTAAGCTAATATTTCTAAATTGTCTACATCTTTTAATACTAATAAAACTGCGATAATCTAAACTAAAATCAAGTTCACTTACAAGTGCAATTGCTTCTAAAGCTATTAGTGGATTATCAATAAGTTTTCCTTTAACATTACCAAAAATTCTTATTTTCTTTCTGTTTATGTCACGATAGCCATCACAAATATCTGTAATTTTTCCATTAAGATTAATAGCCATAGAATCAATAGAAAAAATCCTTGTTTTCAAATCACTAATTATATCATCGCCATCACTAAATATAGCTTTTTCATTTTTCTTTTTTCGGTATTCGCTTTGAAATCTTCTAATCATAAAGACAACATCATCTCCACGAATAGCTAAGATATTATCATCTGCTCTAGCACTTTCAAAATCAGATAAAATCCTTTCAACATTTTCTAGTGGAGCGTTTGTTGAAATCTCAACATCAATAACATCTAAATCTAGTAATATATTTCTAACAGTTTCACCAGTAAAATATGCTTCATAACCGTTACTAGATATAATTTTTATAATATGTTTCCCTTGTTCAATAATTTTTTTAAATTCTTGTTTCATAAGAAGACCTCATAACCATCCAACTTAATTATACAGCAAAAACACATTTTTTACTATATTTTTTTATTTTTTCTTGGTTTTATGACAATTTTATCTTATAATACTATTGGTGATTATATGAAAACTATCAAAGAATGCTATAGTTCGCTTCAAACAATTCAAAAAAGTGAATTCATCGCTAATATATACCCAGTCTCTTCAATTGAAGAAATAAATGATATCCTCACAAAAGTACGCAAAAAATACTATGATGCTACGCACAACTGCTATGCTTATGTCCTTGGGGTTAATGCTGATATTGTTAAAGCAAGTGATGATGGAGAGCCAAGCCAAACTGCAGGTGTAGTAATATATGATGTTTTAAAGAAGAACGAATTGACTAACGTTTTAGCTATTGTAACAAGATATTTTGGAGGAATAAAATTGGGTGCTGGTGGACTAGTTAGAGCCTATTCATCAACTACAGCTCAAGCATTAATTAATGCTAAATTCTTTTCCCTTGCTCCTTGTTTAGAAATTGAATTAACTTTTGCATATTCGTATGTTAATCTCATTACTAAAACTTTAGTTGATTATAAATTAATAAAAAAAGAATTTGATTCATTAGTAAAACTAATATATCAAATTCCAAAAAGCAATTTTGTAAAAATTAAAAATGATTTAATTTCTCTTACAAAAAATGAAATAAAAATTGAAATCATTAAAGAAAGCACAATTTCTCTTTAAAGCGGCGTTATCATCAAAAATAACGCCTATTTTTAGGCTTGTACTGTATTTTTAAGCTTTTTTCATAAACTTAATTGCCCATTATTTTCATCTAATATAAGAGGATTTTTTGCTTGGCGTTTTTCAAAAACTTTTTTTGTTGCTTCGCCGCCTCTAATGTGACGAACATTCTTATTATAATTTAATAAAGCACTAACTTCTTCATATATATCGTTATTTATTAAAGGAAGTTTCTCAACAAAGTCCTTATGAATTGTGCTTTTACTTACACTAACTTTTTTTGCTACTTCACGAACAGTACTTCTATCTTGCAAAAAAATTTTTGCTTCTTCTAATACTCTTCTTTGAATTTTAAAATCCATTTTATCTCTCCTACAATTTATCTATATGCAAAAGTTAATTTTCTATAACAACAATTGACTTTTTTTCAAAAAAAGTGTATATTATGAATAAGGAGAATAGTGATAAAATGTCAGTTTTAATTTGCGATAATATTACAAAGTTAGATCAAAATCATAATTCCATCAAAAATTTTAGTTATAATTTTTTAGACAACAAAATTTATGCAATTGTTGGAAAAAGTGACTCTGGTAAAGACACTTTATTGAACCTTATGACAGCAAAATCATATCCTAATGAAGGATGTATATATTTAGATGGCAAAGTTTTAACTAATGACAAAAACTTGACATCGAGATTTTGTTTCATTTCTAAAAACACTACTTTTGCATCATATTCCACAATTAAAACAGTCCTTAAAGATATGTCAAAACATTTCCCAAAATGGGATAATTTTTATGCATATGAATTATTAGAACACTTTAGAATTAACCCCAATGATACTTATCTAAGTCTACTAGATAACCAAAAAAAGTTATTATCTGGTATTATTTCTCTAGCTTCTTTGGCTAATATTACTTTTTTAGATGATACTGTAAATGGAGTTGATATAAAAGATAGATATGATTTCTTTAATTTTTTATACAAGCACCATGAAAGATACCCTAGAACTATTATAATTGTTTCTGATTTTATAGATGAAATTGATTATTTGTTTGATAAAATTCTATTTTTAGATAAAGGAAAATTAATTGAACACTTCACAAATGAAGAAATTAAAAACAACTTCCGATATTTAACAGGAAAAAGTGAAGTTCTAAAATCACTTATAAATGGAGTAAAAGTAATTGGTGTTGAAAAAAGGAGTAACACCCTAACTGTTTGTGTAAGAAAAAAATTAAACAAGGATGATGTCAGAAAATTCCAAAAATACTTAATAAAAATATCTGAAGTCCCTGTACAAAAAGTTTTTATATATTTGGTTAACTTAAGAGAATTAAAGGAAAAGAAATACGAACAGATATTATAACAAAAAGCAAGGCAATTGAAATAATAAAGTATTAATAAGCATTAGTAGAATATGCCTATTATCATTTAATTATTTCAGTAACCTTGCTTTTTTTATTTATGCGAAAGGAAAAAATTATTCTATTCTTTGTTTCATTTTACGATATTGTGCTAATAACTCTTTAGCTGTTGATAACTCTAGCTTATCATCTAATGCCATTTTTTTTATAATATCTGTATAAGAATCATTTATTTCAACATCACTATCTTTAACTTTTTCTATTAATTTATCTAACTTTATCCTCATAGTTGGATATGTAATATTATAATCTTTAGCCATTTCCTTTAAAGAACCAGATGACATAATAAATTTTTTAATAAATTTTATATCATCCTCTTCTAGGTTCAATATCCAACTTGGTAGCTCTTCATATTTTAACATTATTAAAGTCTCCTTTAATTTTATTAAATCAATAATATTATATTCTTTAACTTTTTCAAAGTCAAGTTATTTTTATAAAAAAAGAATGACTTATGTCATTGACATTCATCATTCTTACTTAATTTCTTCTTTTTTCTTGCCAAGTATATCTAAAGGATTATAATACTTTCCATTTTTACTAACCTTAAAATGTAAATGATTTGAAGCTTTAGCATCGTATTCATTTTTTCCTGAAGTACCAAGTTTTTGACCTTGAACAACTTTGTCACCAACTTTTACTGTGGCATTTGATAAACTGATATATTCAGTTGTAATGTCATCACCATGATCAAGAACTACTGTTAATCCATAGATAGGACTTTCACTAACTTCTTTAACTGTTCCTGACATTGCAGCAATAACAGAAAATTCATTATCATTTTCATCTTTAATAGAAATACCACGACTCAAGAAATATTTTGAACCAAATTGGATAACTGACATTTCTTGAGATTCTTCTTCGTCATCAATTTGATAGAATTTTCTTAAAACCGTATATTTTTCTAATTCACAAGGAATTTTGAAAGTCTCTGCAGTTTGTTTTGTTGGTTCTTTTGGATCATCATCACTTGGATTATCAATAGGGTCATCAGGAACTATATTACCTTCATTATTATTACCTAATGTAAAGGCAAGTATGAAAGCTCCTGCTACTAATACTAAAACTCCAAAGAAAAGTAATCTTTGTAACCCTTCTCTTGTTAAATTTTTAAACCATTTAATCACAAATTATCACCTCAATAGTTATTATTATCAAAGTAATATTTATTTATACATTTTTTTAATTAAATAGTTGAAATTAATCTAGTGATTATTCCTAAAACCCCATCAGCAATTATAAAACCTAAACTGATGCTTATCAACAAAGTGATCACTCTAATTTGCCAAGTTGAATTGTTTTTGAATATCTTAGAGAAATCTATTGCCATAAGAGCAAAATAAGCAGCAATGCTAACTGGAATAAAAATAACAAAATACCATACTTGAACATAATAATCAATCATTGATGTAAATCCTCCCATTTACCCAAAATAAATAATAAATCAGAGATTCGATTAATAAACATCAATAATGTATCATTTCTTTCATCTTCATATTCTCTGTAATACGCAACAACTCTTCTTTCTAATCTACGAATTGTCGTTCTAGCAAGATGAATACTAGCACTGCGAACATTTTGACCTGGCACAATAAAATCATTGTTTTTTTCCATTTTTTCGCTATATTTATCGATTATATTCTCTAACTCAAGAGTATCATTACTAGTCAATTTATTACTAGTATATCCCAAAAATTCACTTCCAAAAACAAACATCTTGTTGATGAGTTTTTCTAAAATATCTTTAATGTCTTTATCAGTATTATTTGCTCTAGCAAAAGCTAGCACTGTTGTAGCTTCATCTAAAGTTCCTTCTACTTCTATTACCAAATCACTTTTATAAACTTGGCCTTTAAAAGTAGTAGTCTTCATTTTGTCGCCATTTCTAGTATATATTTTCATTATTTTGTACCATATAAGCGATCACCACAATCACCTAATCCAGGAACTATATATCCTTTTTCATTTAATTTTTCATCTAATGCGGCTAAGAAAATATTTACATCAGGATGTTCTTCTTGAACTCTTTTAACTCCCTCTGGAGCTCCAACAAGACCAACATAGCTAATATCTTTAACGCCACGTTTTTTTAATACTTTAATTGCATGAACTACACTTCCACCTGTCGCAAGCATTGGATCAACTACTAAAACCGTTGCTTCTGTTATCACAGTAGGGAATTTTGCATAATATTCTTTAGGTTCCAAAGTTTCTTCATCACGATAAAGACCAATATGCCCAACTTTTGCAGTTGGAATTAAAGCTGTAATACCGTCTACCATTCCAAGACCTGCTCTTAAAATAGGTACTACTACAACTTCTTTAGCCAATGTTTGGCATTTTGCTACATCTACAGGTGTTTTGACTAATACTTCTTTTGTAGGTAAATCACGAGTAACTTCGTATGCCATTAGCATACCAATTTCAGATAAAGTTTGACGAAAATCTTTAGTTCCTGTTTTTTCATCTCTCATAAGTGCCAATTTGTGATTGATAAGTGGATGGTTAAATACTATTAGTTTTCCTTTCATTTTCTTCTACCTCTTCTATCATTTTTATTCTATTTTCGTGACGTCCATAAATAAATTTTTCACTAATAAAAGTCAAAACATATTCAATGGCATCTTTAGTTTCTGTAAACTTTTGTGACAAACAAATAATATTGCTATCATTATGTTGTCTTGTCAAATGTGCACTTTCAATATTTGTTACTAAAGCCGCACGTATACCTTTGTATTTGTTAGCTACAATACTCATACCAATTCCTGTTGTACAAACAAGAACACCATAATCACATTCTTTTTTTTGCACATTTTCACAAACCTTTTTAGCAAATACAGGATAATCTACTCTTTCTTCACTAAAGCATCCGCAGTCAATAACTTCAATATCTTCATTTATCAAAGCTTTTTTTATTTCTTCTTTTAATTTAAAACCACCATGATCGCATCCCAAAGAAATCTTCATATTGTTCCTCCTAATCAAAATAATAATTAAGTTATTCTACATATTTTTTATTATTATACCAAATTTTTGTCTTTTGTAAACTATTAAAAATTTTTTTACATATAACGACTTTTTCCACTTTTCATCGCTAAAGTAAGTTTATCATTACTATCTTGTGTAAGTTGCCAACTCATCATACCAGCCAGTTTATTTTCTGATATATATTGCCATTTACACATAATACTTCTTTCATTTTCATATGTAACAAATGTTTTTTGACTTTCACTATATAGATATGGTACTTTACAGTCTTCATCAAAATGCATAGTGTACTTTCCACTCTTAATATAATTATTAATTTTTGTTTGAGTAACAGCACCATCATGAGTTCCGCTTTGACCTAGCCCATTAGTAGATATCATCCTTCTTCCATAAAATGGCACACCAATAATAATTTGACTATTTTTAATTCCTACACTATTATATATTGCCACACTATCATGAATACTACATTGATTAGCCGTTGCTTTAGTCTTGTAATACAAAGCATTGTGAAAACTAGAAACTGTACCTATGTGCATATCATATGACATCATATTTATATAATCATGATATTTAGCACTTGCTACTAAATTATATTTTGTATATTGCCATGGACCAGCACCTATTGCACTTGTCACTAAGTACTCTTCATTATCAGCCTTAAATACTTCATAAATCTTTTTCATTAGTTTTGTATAAGCTAATCCACCACTCTCGCCAGGTGTTTCCCAATCTATATCTACTCCATCTAAATCATTTTCCTTACAGAAAGTTAGCAAATTATTAGCTAATCTATCTAGGCTTTCATCGTTTTCGGCTACCTTTCTAATGTTATTTGGAGCATCACCTGAATTAGCAACTAACGAAACTAAAGCACGGCCACCTTCTTTGTGTAGTTTATCTTTATATCCGTTTATTTTAGTTTTTGTAGCTAAAGAGTTACTGAAATTTCCACTAGCATCAAGCCTTAAACCTAAAAATGCAAAATAAACAATATCAAAAGTTTTAAGTGCTGCTTCACTTAAATAACTACTATTATAATTGTATACGGCATTAATTCCTTTGCTTAAATCTTTATATCCGCGCTTTACAGTAATATTAAACTTTGCACTTAACTCGCATCCATTTAATGAAAGCAAAGTTTCTAATATCACTTCTTCTTGTTTTTTATCTGTATATGGTTGTCTAACTCTACCATCAAGTCCAATTACTTTTTCATCACTTGATTTCCATTTAATAGTTATATCATTGTTTAATTTAGGAAGGTTAATTGTTCCATTAACTAAAGGATATTCTAAACCATTAAAATATTCTTCTAATTCAGAAATTACACTTTGGATTTTTTCTTTTTCATCTACCATTTCTTCAAAAATAGCATTTATTTCTA
>MSHB01000025.1:0-35507 GCA_001940985.1 Mollicutes bacterium Phil14 | reverse complement strand
CATTTATTTCTAAATCACTTGTAATATTAGTTAAATCTTTATCCCATCCAATAAACTTATATCCTTCCTTTTTAGGTTCTGAACTAGCTTTAACATCGCTACCAACCTCAACAAATTGAGTTTCAAATATCACTCCATCAACAAGAAATTTAACTTCATATTTTAATACTTCAAAAATAGCATTTATTTCTAAATCACTTGTGATATTAGTTAAATCTTTATCCCATCCAATAAACTTATATCCTTCTTTTTTAGGTTCTGAACTAACTTTGACATCGCTACCAGCCTCAACAATTTGAGTTTCAAATATTACTCCATCAACAATAAATTTGACCTCATATTTTTCTTTTTCCCCACCAACTGGAATAATTTCTTCATCACACCCACATAAAACAAAGATAAATAAAATCAGCGGTAACACCGTTAAAATTGTTTTAAAAATTTTCATAATCTCTCAGTTCTAAGCTACTGAATAATTTCGCTTTTTGAATTTATTATATTATAACAAAAAAAGCAAAATAAAAAAAGAGGTTTTTGCCTCTTTTATAAAATGTAATTTAAAACTTTAGAATCTTTATATTCACTATCTAAAATATTTGTTTCATCTATATAAACATCATCACTACTAGCTTCTTGAAAGCCTAGCTCTTTAAACAAACTAATAATACTTTCTTTTTTAACGATTGTTGAAAGTATATTAAGTCCTTCTTTAATAGCAGTTTCTTTGACACTTTCTAATAGGGCAAATACTATTCCCATGGGCACTGTCTCTTTAAAAATAAAATATCTAATTAATCCGATTTTCGAAAATTTTTCAAATGATAAAACTCCAATGATATCTTCATCTTTTTTTAAATATGATGCATTTTTAACAACATCTAAATCAATATCATTAATTTGAATTGTTTCTTGAATAAATTCTTGAATAATTTTTTCACTTTTATCATTAACTTTTAGTATCTTCATATATTTCACCAATAAAGTATATGTTGCAAGACAAATTATTATTTAAACATTTTCTTAAATTTTTCTAATAAATATGATTTCACTTCAACATCGCCACTTTCAATATCTTCATATGTTATATTAAAATATTCAGGGTACAATAAAGTCCACCAATTTTTTCCTTTTGCCTCACCTATTTCAATTACTAATGCCTCATAATTACCTTCGGGTATTAGTTTTCCATTTAAACTTTTTTTGGGGAAATGTTCTTTTTTAATTGAAACGCTACATTTTATTCCTTTTTTGTTTGAATAACTATTAATATCACTTCTTAGTTTTGGAAGTTTCTTAATGATTTTTTCCTTTGTATCATTAGGAGAAATATTCTTTTTAACAATAGAAACAACTTCATATTTAATGCTTTGATCTGAATAGTTATTGCTATTAGCAATAACTCTTATTCGCATATCACTTTCTTCTAAAGAAGAAAAAATTCCACCAACAACTATTAAAATTATAATTAAAATAAATATATTTTTTTTCATAAATAAAACACCAATATTATTATTGGTGTTTATTTCCAAAAATATACATTTTTTATATCAAACTTTAATTTTTCCTTCTCTTAAGATATTTAAACTGTTTCCTGTTGCATCTAAAACAGTAGATGGAACATTAGATAAATAAGCTTCATCTGTAACAATGTAATCAATCCAATCAGAAAATTTGTTGGCGATTTCATCAATATTATTGATTTCTTTTTCACCACTTATATTAACAGAAGTAGTTGCCATTGGAGAAAATTTATCAATAATCGCTAAAGCTATTTTTGAATTAGGCATTCTAAAAGCAATTGTCTTATCACTAATATGGTTTGCTACGCCTTCTTTTTTATTAAAAATTATTGTTAATGCTCCTGGCCAATATTTTTCCATTAGGTATTCAACTGTTTTATCAATATTTTCAACGTATTCTTTTACTTGCTGAATGTTACTACATAATAATGGAAGTGGTTTTTTACTACTTCTATTCTTCATACGATAAATCTTTTCACACGCTTCAACATCACTAGCAATTGCTGCAACTCCGTAAACAGTGTCAGTTGGAAAACAAATCAATTTTCCTTTTAAGTCTTCTTTACTTAACTGAAGTAATTGTTTTAATGTTACTCTTTCCACAGTTTGTAAGCCTCCTCTAAATATTCATCTTCTGTGATTTTTTTATCATTTTTTAGTTTCATTAATTCTAACATAATTTTCTGTTTTTCTTCTTCGCTTGCTGTTTTATAATCAACAGTATAGCCCTTTTCTATTAAATATTCTGATAAAGGAAATCCGCTTTTTTCATCAGTATCATAGCGTATATTTTTTTCATAAATTTCTTGTTCTTTATCATCCGATATTTCTTCTTTTTCATCTTTTAGGACTTCATTATTATTCAAATCAATAATATCAAATTCGCTTTTTGATTGTTCTTTAAAATCTTGTGAAAGAAAATCTTTGAATTTGAAAACACCATCTTCTCTTTTAGCTTTATCAAACATGCCTTTTTTCATTTTTGCAAATGCTAATATAATTATTACACATCCTAAAACAATAGATCCTAAGCCAATAATTATATATATCATTTCTGAATTTAATACAGTTTTTTTGACAAATAATTGTGTTGTAACACCTTTATTTTGGCCAAAATATATAGAAGTAATTGGGCTAGCATCAAGTTCACTTTCTGTAAATGGAAATAATTTTATTGTTGCTGGCAAAGTAACTAATTCATCACCTTTATAAATACTAATTGTATATTCTTCATTTAATATTTCTTCAAAGGCCACAACAAACAAATCACCACGTTCATCTGTAGGCAACTTATATTTTACTCCTTTAGAATCAGTAATATTAATACTATATGTTTTAGCAAATGCATTTGAGAAGAGCACTCCATATGCAGTCTTTTCATTTACAATTCCTCTAATAACTTCTAAAGAAAAATTATCATTTGAATATTGATAGTAAGAAGCATATTTTTCATATGCCGCTTCTACTTGCATATCAAATAACTCTTTTTTATTTGTCTCTGGAGTTTTAATAAAAAGCAATGATAATACTATTAAAAAAATCTTCAACATAGTTTCACACCTTTTTCTTTATTAATAATCAATTGCAATTATCAATTATTGCTAAGCGATCATTATTATTGTAATCTTTTATTACTTTAACATTAGCAAGTGGATAATACTTTTTGACTATTTTTTCTATTTTTTCTTTTTGATTATACCCTATTTCAAAAAAAATTATTCCACCTTTTTTTAAATTATTCAAACTTTGTGATAATATTTTATCATAAAAATACATTCCATCATCTTCACTAAACAAAGCTAAATGAGGTTCATTTTTATAAACAAGGTTATCTACTTCATCGTTCTTTGCTATATAAGGAGGATTAGAAACAATAATATCATACTTCTTTTCTATACCAAAAAGCAAGTCATTTTGAATAAAATCTATATTTACATTATTAAGTTTAGCATTTTCTATAGCCACATTTAATGCTTCTTTTGAAATATCAATAGCATCAATATTTAAACTAGAATTATTTTTTTTCAACGCTATAGCTATGCATCCAGACCCAGTACCTATATCTACTACAAAAGCACCATTAAATGATCTTTTTAAAACATTTTCAACTAATACCTCAGTATCAAATCTCGGAATCAAAACATCTTTTGTAACTTTAAATTTTAGTCCATAAAAATATGTATATCCCAAAATATACTGAACAGGAATATTATCATACAAATATTTATTGAATAGTTCCTGTATTTTCTTTTGCTCATCAATCGAAACTTCTTTATTTAATTCATCATAAAATGATACATTACTTAAGTGTTTCAATTCAACAAAAAGTAATTTCAGTGCTTCTTTTTCCTTTTTTAAATCGGATGCTAATTTATGATTATTTTCTAAAAATTCTCGATAAGTCATCATTCAGTTTGACCGGATAAAGCACGCTTTTGATCTTCACTTACTAAAGCTTCAATAATTGGATCCATTTTTCCTTCCATAACTCTATCAAGTTGTTGAATAGTAAAACCGATTCTGTGATCAGTAACACGATTTTGAGGGTAATTATATGTTCTAATTTTTTCACTTCTATCACCGTGACCAATCTTACTCAATCTTTCTTTACCTTCTTTTTCTAATCTTTCTTGAGTAATCTTATCATATAATCTAGCTTGTAAAACTTTTAATGCATTTGCTTTATTTTCATGTTGGCTTTTACCATCTTGACATGAAACAACAATTCCAGTAGGAATATGAGTAACGCGAACAGCAGATTTTGTTGTGTTTACACTTTGACCACCAGGTCCAGATGAACAGAAAATATCAACTCTAACATCTTCCATATTCAATTCAACGTCAACTTCATCAGCTTCTGGCATTACTAAAACTGTAGCCGTAGATGTATGAATTCTACCAGCAGATTCAGTTTCAGGAACACGTTGAACTCTATGAGCTCCTGATTCATATTTCATAAATGAATATACGTTGTCGCCTTCTACCATAAATTCAATTTTACTAAATCCACCTAAATCAGCTTCTTCAGCTGATAATACTTCAACTTTCCAACCGCGGCTTTCGGCGTATCTAGTATACATTCTAAATAAGTCACCAGCAAAAATATTTCCTTCATCACCACCAGCAGCTCCACGGATTTCGAAAATAACATTTTTCTCATCATTTGGATCTTTAGGCAATAATAATATTTTCAATTCTTCTTCCAATTTTGGCAATTTAACCTCAGCATTTGCAAGCTCTGCTTCAGCCATTTCACTGATTTCTGGATCACTATCTTTTGCCATTATTTTAAGTTCTTTTATTTGTTCAGAAGTGTCACGATAATCATGATACTTCTCAACTATTTTTTCAAGAGAGCGCATTTCTTTCATCAAAGATGTCATTTTTTTTACATCTTTAACAATCTCACCATCTTGCAACATTTCTTGAATTTTATTATATCTTTCTTCAATTATTTGTAATCTATTTAACATATAAACACCTATTCTTTATTATTCTCTTTAATTGCATTTTGGGAAACAAATTGTGAACAATCACCACGAAATTGAAGATAAAAAGAATCAGTCATACCTTGTCTATTTTTAGCAATTATTAATTCAGTTTTTCTATTTCTGAATTTTGTATCATCACTCTTATTTCCAGTATTATGTAAGAAAAGAACAATATCGGCATCTTGTTCTATACTTCCAGATTCTCTTAAATCTGACAACATTGGTTTACGACTTTCATCACCATTTTTTTCTTTTTCAACAGCACGAGAAAGTTGTGATAGTGCCAATACTGGAACTTCTAATTCTCTTGCTAATAACTTCAACGCTCTTGACAAATATGAAACTTCTTCATATCTACTTCCTTTTTTAGAAGCAGTAAGCAATTGTAAATAATCTATTACAACAAAATCCAATTTTCCTTCTCTTTTATATTTACGACATTTTACCTTTATATCTTCAATATTAGTAGTTGTTGATTCATCTAAATATAAATTTAATCCATCTAAAATCTTTTTACCAGCAAGAAGTTTAGCTGTATCATTTTCATTCATTTTCCCTTGACGAATTTTTCCAAGTGGAACATTTGAATAACTACTTAAAAGACGCATAACTAATTGATCAATTCCCATTTCTAAAGAGAAAAACGCTACATGGCAACGATCAATTTCGCTAGCTTTTGAAGCAACATTAAGAGCAAATGCACTTTTACCAACACCAGGACGAGCTGCTAAAATTATTAATTCACCAGGTTGAAATCCATAAGTATAATTATTCAACTCTTCAAAACCAGTATTAATTCCAATTAAATCTCCTTCAGTCTTGTTTTTATTAGCTTCTATTAGATTCATTACTTCTTCAGTAGCTGTACTAATAGCTTTTAAAGGAGAAGTTCTTTGTTTACTAACTATATCATTAATATCTTTTTCTGCTCTTACCAAAAGATCTTGAAATCCTTCTTCACCATCTAAAATATCTTTGCTAATTTTTTGAGCGGCATAATATAAAGCTCTTTCAATTTCTTTTTTTTCTAACGTATCAACATATACTTCAGTATTTACAATTGAAGGAATACTATCTATTAACTTTATTAAATAATCATTTCCTCCAACACTTTCATGTAAATGAAGTTTTTTTAATTCTTCACCAACACTAACAACATCAACAAATTGTCTGTTTTCATAAAGGTTTAGTATTGCTCGATAAACTTTTTTATTTTCTTCAACATAAAAATGTTCTTCACCAAGTCGTCCGCAAAATTCATCAGCAAGTCGACTTTCAATCATCATTGCGCCAAGAACATAACACTCAGCTTCTCGGCTAAATGGTATTCCTACTGCTTTCATTTAGTTCTCCTTCTCAACAACATTAAGAGTAATAGTAGCTAAAACATCCTTATGTAATTGAATAGGAATTTTATACGTACCTAAAGCATCAATTTCCTTTTCATGTAATATTTTTCTCTTATCTAAAGAAATATTATATTGATTTTTATATTCTTCGACAATTTGTTTTGTACTAACTGTACCAAACAATTTGCCTTCTTTACCAACCCTAACAGAAATGTTAATTGGTGATTTTTCAATAACATCTTTTAATTTTCTCATTTCTTGCAAATTCTTTTCTGCTTCTTCTTTTTCACGTTCATTTTCGGCTTCTAATAATTTAATATTATCAGCTGTAGCTAAAACTGCTTGTTTTGCTTTAATCAAATAATTTGCATGACCAGAAGGAATATCAATAATATCGCCAGATTTTCCTTTTCCTTTAACATCATTAATTAAAATTACTTTCATATTCTCATTTTCTCCACTATCATTATTTTTTAAGACTTCTATTAATCTCTCTTTAGCTTCTTCAAGAGTAATATCAGTTATTTGGCAAGCAGCATTATTAAAATGTCCACCACCACCAAGTTTTTCCATTATTGTCTGTACATTCGCTTCATCTAAGCTTCTAGCACTAATACCAATTTCATTATCAGCAATTCTACCAATACAAAATGCTGCCTTAATTGTATTTACTGTTATTACATTATCAGCAATCTTTGCCAAGAATTGTCTTTGGTGAATATCTTCTTCTGGGCAAACAGCAATACCATATTTACCATCAATAATTTCCATATTGCCCAAGATTGTCATTCGTTCTACATATTTATCAAAGTTTTCACGTAAGAATCTTTGTACTTTGGCAATTTCTGCACCTTTCATTTGTAGTTTACCTAAAACATTATAAGTACGATAAGATGTTCTATACATAAGATTTGATGTATCAACAATTACTCCTAGTAACATAAGTGATGCTTCCATTGGAGTAAGCTCTACTTCTTTTTCTAAAAAATCATACATCTCAATTACTAACTCAACAGTAGATGATGCTGATGTCTGATTATATAAAAACAAATATTCATTAATCGCATTATTACTACGGCGATGATGGTCTAAGATAGCCACTCGTCTTGCTCTTCTATACACTCTTTCATCAATAAGCATTTGTTCATATTGACAATCAACAATAATAAGTAATGAATTTTCATCCATACTATTTAATGCTTCACGTGGTGATACGAACATATCCATCAAATTAAGATGTTCTCTACAAATCTCATTATAAACTATATTTACAGTTTGATCTATTTTCTTTTCATCAAAAACAATGTAACATTCTTTATCTAATGATCTAATTAACTTTGTCATAGCAATAGATGCACCAAATGCATCAGCATCAGTTGCAGTATGCGCCATAACATATACACTGCTTGATTCTTTTGCTAAATCAACTAAGTCTTCAGTTTTTACACGCACATATATTGGTGATCTATTTTCAATACTATTTGTCTTTCCACCATAGTAACTAATATTACCATCTATATAAACAACAACTTGATTTCCGCCTCTATTTAGTGCTAACATCAATTGTTCTTCTGCAAGTGCAGTTAAATTAAGTATAGGACAATACTCACAAGCCAATCCAATTGAGACTGTAATTCTTAAATTTTCCTTTGTGCAATACTCACGAACATCATCAAGTAATTTAAATTTTTCATTTGCTAATTCATTAACTTGAGTCTTATCCATAATAATTAAATATTGTTCTTCACTATAACCACGTAAATAAATTTGATGATAGTCACACCAAGCGGCTATTATTCCCATAATATTACTAATATGCAATGTCTTTTCTTGAGAATCTAATACATTCAAAGCTTGGTCAAGATTATCCAAATTAATAATACCTATTCCTAAAGTTCTATCATCATATTTTCTTTCTAAACTTTTTAAATCAGTTTTATCTAACATGAATAATATATTGTCATCTCTTAAAAGAGTACAACTAAAGATTTTACCATATAAATCAATATCAAAAGTATCATACAGCAAAATTTTATTGTATAAATCCTTATTCATATTAACTATTTCTCTTTCGACTAAATCACTTAAAAAAATACTCTTAGCATAATCATTTGCCCATTCAATTTTTTTCTTATCATTAAATACAATTATACCAAGAGGCATATCACTAAATGATTTTTCACCAGCTAGTTTTACCTTATAAGATATTGAATTCCATAACTTTAGACGATTTTCTAACCAGTTTGTTCTTTTCATAATATTATTTTGAAATATTGAATTAAATATCAAAGTTAAAAATATACCTAACAAAAAAATAGATGCATATGTTAAATACTTATTCACTTGTTTTATCAATAAAGAATATAACAAGAACCCTGCACAAATAACGGCAAGAGCAATCATTGATTTTCGAAAATTATATAATCTTTTCATTTCTTTCACCTATATAATATTATAACACAATCAATAATAAATGTAAAATATTTCTATTTAAAATAAATCGCCATTAATTACTCTTTTTTTAAAAAAAGATATCTAACAAGTATTTCTTTTTTTAAAAATCTATAACTATAATTATATAAAAATTGCTCTTTAAAAAATGCATTATAAATAAAAAATGACTTTGTTTAACACAAAGTCAATTATTTTTAAACTATTCTCTTACGAATGGTAATAAAGCCATATGACGAGCACGTTTAATTGCTACTGCCAATTCTCTTTGATATATAGCTTTAGTTCCAGTCACACGACGTGGAAGAATTTTGCCGCGGTCAGATACAAATCTTCTTAATAATTCATAATCTGTCCAATCAATTTTTTCTACTTTATTATCTGTAAAATAACAGCTTTTTTTCCTTTTTGCACGAAAACCTGCCATTTTTCTTTCCTCCTATTTTAGAATGGTAAATCATCATTAGATACTCCAAAAGCACTTTGGATATCTTTAAATGGATCTTCTTCTGAAACATTTTCTTTTTGTTTCGCTTCAGGTATATCATATTGATTAATATCACTATATCCTGAAAAACTATCATTACTTCTAGAATTCTTTGATTCTAAGAAATGGATATTATCACAAATAACTTCAGTGACATATCTTCTTACGCCACCAGCATCTTCAAAATTACGAACTTGTAATTGTCCTTCTACCGCAATTTGACTACCCTTTTTCATAAATCTAGCTAAGTTTTCAGCCAAATTTCTCCAAGCCACACAACTAATAAAATCAGCTTGTCTTTCTTGTCCTTTTCCTGCAAAATTTCTATTTACTGCTAAAGTAAATTGCACAACAGGAATATCAGTATTTGTACGACGAAGTTCTGGATCTTTTACTAATCTTCCAATTAAAATAACTTTGTTCATAATTTCCCTCTTATTATTTATAATTATTCCTTAACTAAAATATGTCTAATAATATCTTCTTTGATATTACATACACGGTCATATTCTTCAACAGCATCGTTACCAGCTTCAACTAAGAATTTTACATAGTAACCTTTTTTGAAATCTTCGATTTCATAAGCTAAGTCTTTCATACCCCATTCATTAACTTCTAAGATTTTACCACCACGATCAGTAAAAACTTTTTCAACATCTGCGATTACGGCTTTAATTCCTTCTTCAGCTAATGTTGGGCGAATGATATACATACCTGTATATTGTTTCATATCGGCACCTCCTTTTGGTCTATTGGCCTTTTTTAAGGCAAGGATGAGTATTAACTCAACAGACATATTATACTACTTTTTATCTAAAAAAGCAATCATTTTTTATTTTTTTATTTAAATGATTTAAAAATCTGACTAAGTATAGTCAGATTAATATTTTTTATCTTATTATTCTCAATTTCTTAAAGATATATGATACACCCATCATCATTGGATGAACGAATTGTAATAATACAACTAACAATAATATAGAAGTAACATTATTAATTGCTCCAAAATCAATACCAAATGTCATTGGTTTAAAAGCAACAGCTAATAATATAATTACAATTGTTGATGAGAAAACTATTTTTCTAAACCAGTTAAATGGTCGACATGCATCATAGAAAGTAACTAACATTACTGTAGTATTTACTATAGAAGCAATAGTAACAAAAGCATCTTTATCATCAATTAAAACTTCAAAACCAGGGATATCTTTCAAGAAATACAATATTAAATTGAATAACAATATTGTAACAGCTGCTGGTAAAATTCCTCTAATTACGTTAGATAAAAATTTACCTTTAATGATATCATTATTTGGTTGTAATGACAAACAAGTTGTGGCAAATCCTAAAATGAACCATTCTATCAAATAGAAATGTGTAGCCTCAAACGGCCAACGATAACCACCGTTTGTTTTAAAACCTATTATTATATACATTATAGCTAATAAAATAGCAAATAAGTTTTTAGTTAAATATAATGCCGAACTTTTTTGAATGTTATTTATAACTCTTCGGCCTTCATTAACTACTTTTGGCATTGAAGCAAAATTTGAATCCATTAAAACTAAATGAGATACATATCTTGTTGCTTCACTACCACTAGCCATAGCAATACTGCAATCTGCTTCTTTCAAAGCTAAAATATCATTTACACCATCGCCAGTCATTGCTACGGTTTTTTTATGTGCTTTCAATTCTTGAACTATAATTTTCTTTTGATTAGGTGTAACCCTACCAAAAACAGTATACTCAAATATTGATTCTCTAACTTCATCATCAGTTAATCCAAATAAACTTATATACCTTTCAGCGCCTTCAACACCAACTCTTTTAGCAATTTCAGATACAGTCTCAGGATTATCTCCACTTATTACTTTAACATCAACACCGTTGTTTTTGAAAAAGTCAATTGTATCGCTTGCATCATCACGAATATGATCTTGGATAACAATAAGAGCAATCGCTTTAACAGTTTTTGGCAATTCACCATCTTTGTTTTTGTTTGTGGCATGACCTAAAACCAAGACACGACAACCTTGTTTAGCAAACCTTTCGACTTTTGTTCTAACTATTTCGTATCCTTCTCTTAATACAAATTCAGGAGCTCCTAAAATAAAAGTTCCTTCACCAGCAAAAGTAACAGCACTATATTTTCTTTTTGAAGAAAAAGGAATAGTACTAACAGGTGTCAATACATTATTTACATCGAAATATTTTACTAAAGCATCACTAGTTGGATTTCTATCTTCAAGGGCTGACATCATGGAACCAACTATTTCTCTAATTGTATAATCAGTATAATTCTTAACTTCTATGCAATCACAAACTCTCATAGTACCATCAGTAATAGTACCAGTTTTATCTAAACACAATACATCTACTCTTGCTAACATTTCAATACAATATAGTTCTTGTACCAACGTTTTATTTTTTGCAAGTCTTATTACACCAGCAAATAACGCTAAACTTGTTAGTAAAAATAGTCCAGCAGGAATCATAGCTAGTATAATGTAAGCTGTTTCTGGTATAATTTTAGATAAGTTTTCTCTACTAAAATCATTTAACACACCAGCACTAATTAAATATAGAGCTGTAATCGGAATAATTATTATTGAAATAAATTTAATTATATTTCTTAATGTATTTAGCAATTCAGATTTAGGAGCACTATATTTTTTAGCATCAGCAGATAATCTTTCGATGTAGTTATCTTTACCTACTTTATCTACTCTAGCTACGCACAAACCACTTGTAACAAAACTTCCAGAATAAAGTTGTGATCCTTTGTTTTTTACAATTGCATCACTTTCACCAGTTAGTAAAGATTCATTAACTTCAATACTACCTTCCACAACTATGCTATCTGAACATATTTGTTTACCAGAAGAAAAGAAAATAATATCATCTAGTACTATCTCATTAACTGGAATCTCTAACTTAACGCCATTTCTAATAACAGTAGCTGTAGGCGCAGAAAGAAGGGTCATTTTTTCAACTGTTATTTTTGCTCTAATTTCTTGGAATATACCTATTGCTAAATTAGCAAAGATTAATGGCAAAAATCCTAAATTGTTATAGCTTTTAAATATAATCAATATAGCAGCAATAACAAAATATAACATATTGAAGAAAGTGAAAATGTTAGAAAAAATGATGGCTGGAATTGATTTACCTTTTTCTTCTCCAGTGCTATTAACAAGACCCAATGATTTTCTCGCCTCAACTATTTCATCAGTTAGTCCTTCTGTAATAGGCGTATCATAATATCTAGGAATTGAATCTTCTAATACTATTTCCTCATCTTTTTCAATTTCTTCACTTTTTTCTTCTTTTACTGGATTAACAGTATCAATTGTTTCTTTCTTCTTTAGTTCATATAAAAGTGCTTCACTCTTAGCTTCTTCAGAAAGTTGTTTTTTATGTTTTGCTTCTTCTTCATGACTATCATCATTTAAATCTAATGATATCACTTCAACATTTTGAGACTTAGGCTTTCCTGAAGTTTTAGTTTTAGTACTTGTCTTTTTAGTCGTTTTTCTTGTTGTTTTAGGAGAAACTTCCTTAATTTCTTCTTTGCTAGGAACACCTTCCTCTATCTTTTTTTCTTCCATTTTTTACCCACCAAATATATAAATATTTATACTAATATTTTATCATATTTTGCCAAAAGAAACAAGAATATTTTTAACTTAGTATTAAGCATACTAAATATTAGCATGAAAAAACTTTTTGGTCGTTTCATATCCTATTTTATATAATCTATCACGATTATCTAACCCTTTTTTAAATTGTGATGCTCTTATTAGAAGCGAATCAAAATATATGATGTTGATATTTTCTGTTTTAAATGATCTATTAATTTTAAATATTTTATTCCTCAATTTTATTAAATAGTTTCTACTATCATCTCTTTCTTCATTTAATCTAAAACCTATAATAGGGAACTTATCATTAATAACAAGTTCTATTGGGAAATTATTAACCACGCCCCCATCAACAAAAATATAATTTGATAACCGGTATCGATTAAAAACTAATGGTATTGAGCAACTCATTGCCACGGCTTTGGATATCAAAAAATCATCTTTTGAATAGCCAAATTTCGGCAAATCATCAGGGATAATAACCATTTGTTTAGTCTTCATTTCTGCAGCGACTATTTTTAATAAATAATCATTACCATATTTAACATCTATAAAACGAGTTTTTCCTTTAGCTTCTAATAGCTCATATACTTTTCTTTCTAAAGAATCAATGTTGTATACACCTATATTTTTTATTCCATCTTTAATATTATTCTTATTTGCTATTAGGCGATAATCAATTTCATTTATACAATCGCATATTTCATCTGCTGTATATCCCACACTAATTAAAGCTGCAAACAGCGAACCAACACTAGTGCCACATACTTTAAAAAACTTATATCCTCTTTCTTCTAAAAACTTTATCGCACCAACATATACTAATCCTTTAATTCCCCCACCTTCAAAGCACCCATTAATAAACATTTAAATCACCTAATTTATTATATGCAAAATTTACTAAGTAATTTATCATTTTGATTATTACATAAAAAAGCATTAATAAACGTTTTTACTTAACGCTATTAATGCTTTGTTATCCAAATAATTTAATATTTTTATTCTTCACCAAAAACCATTTTTTTGATTTCTTTTCTCTTTTCTTTTCCTAATAAATATTCAACAATAGTTAAGGCAAATTCAATTGAAAACGCCATAGACCTTGCGGTAATGAAATTGTCATCAACCACTACACCAAGAGCCTTCTTCTTTCCTCCAATAATATTTTTTTCACATCCTGGAAAGCACGTATAATTCTTTTCAGTAAGATAACCCAATTCTCCAAGTAAAAGTGGAGCTGCACAAATTGTGGCTACTAACTTACCACCTTTAGCAAAATGATGAATAATATCTTTTACATCTTCACGATTTGTTAGTTCTCTTAATACCGCTCTTCCTCCAGGTATTACTAAAAAATCATATTTTTTAATTTCAATTTCATCTAACAAAAAATCGCATACTATTTTTAATCCATATTGAGTTACTATTCCTTTTGTCTCCTCAAGAGAAACAAAGTCTACATCTATTCCTGCTCTTTTTAAAACATCAACAGTTGCTATAGCCTCTGTGTCTTCAAAATAATTAGCTATTAAAATTATACCTTTTTTGTTTTTTTCCATACTTATACCTTCTATCACATACATTATATCATTATAAAAACAATTTGTGAAGAAAGTTTTTCAATAAAAAAGTGCCACATTTTCAAATGTGACACTAATAAACGCTGTGTTCATTATCTTCGATAAACTTTAGTAAACTTGCAGATTTTTTCTGCTAGTTCATCAGTTAGCATTGCATCAGTAGCTCTCCAAACCCAATTACCACCCAAAGTAGAAGGAATATTAAATCTACCTTCTTTTCCAAGATGCAAGTAATCTCTTAATGGAATAATTGCTATTTTTGAAACACTACTTAATAATAATTTAATTAATTTATCAATTATAATGTCTATTTCAGTATTTATATCAACATCTAAATACTCACAAACAAAATCAAACCCTTCTTTTGAAATATCTTGAAGCCACTCTTTTAAAGTCATATTATCATGAGTTCCAGTATAGCATATAGAATTATTAGTATAGTTGTGTGGTAAATATTCGCTGTCTCCATTTGGATCAAATCCAAATTGCAAAATTTTCATTCCAGGAAAACCACTTTGTCTTAAAAGTTCATAAACATCTTCTGTTAAAAAACCTAAATCCTCAGCAATTATATCTAAATCTCCAAGTTTTTCTTTAATTTTATTAAACAAATCAATTCCTGGACCTTTTTCCCATTTACCAAATTCAGCTGTTTTATCTCCTGCAGGGATAGAATAGAATGATTCAAACCCTCTGAAATGATCTATTCTAACAACATCAAACAATTTAAATGATTCACTAATTCGTGTAATCCACCAATCATAACCATTTTTTTTCATTAACTCATAATTATAGATAGGATTGCCCCATAGTTGCCCAGTTACTGCGAAAAAGTCAGGTGGAACTCCAGCAACCACTGTCGGTTTCAACTCTTCATCTAGTAGCCAATTTTTAGGATCGCTCCATACATCACTTGAATCATATGCCACATATATTGGCATATCACCAATAATCTTAATCCCTTTATCATTAGCATATTCTTTTAAACTATTCCATTGTCTAAAGAATGTATATTGTATAAACTTCCAAAAATCTATTTCTTCAAAATGATTTTTAGAAAAGTTACGTATAGCATTTGATTCTTTTTTAGCATATTCACAATCCCAACTTAGCCAATTTCCTTCTGGCATAATTCCTTTGATTGCCATAAATAATGCATAATCATTAAGCCAAAAAGATTTTTCTTTTTTAAAATCATCAAATTCTTTTTGAGAATACATACTCAAAAATCTTTTGTACGCTTTTTTGTATAGTTTAAATCTAGTATCGTATAGCCATTTGTAATCAATGTTCTCACTAACCGGCCTTTTATACTCCTCGCATTCATCAATTAATAACAACTTTTCTTCTATCAAAATATCTAAATCAATGAAATACGGATTCCCAGCAAAGGCAGAAAAACTCTGATATGGTGAATCACCATATGAAGTTGGACCAATCGGTAGAACTTGCCAATAACTTTGTCCTGATTTTTTCAAAAAATCAACAAATTCGTAAGCCGCTTTTCCTAATGTTCCTATCCCGTATGGGCTAGGCAAACTTGTTATATGAAATAAAATTCCGCTTTCTCTCATAATCTAGTAGCCAAAACAATTCCTTCATATTCTTTTAATTGTTCTGGTATTGCCCTTCTATCATAATTTGATAATACAATCTTAGTATTATTTAAATCAATATTAGTTAATATACTATCTATTTTAAAATCAACTACCTTATCAGTTAAATTACCAATAACTATTAAAGTGTTATTTTTCTTACTTTGAATTTTTAGTTTTCTAATGTATATATATAAATTTTCATCTTCAGATTCAATTTGTTCATATATACCATCTCTTATAATGTTTTTATATTCACTTTCTAATCTAATCTTTATTATTTTTCTATAAAAATTTAACAAAGATTTTTTATCATACATTTCTCTTTCAACATTTATTTCCTTATAATTATCACAAATAATATTCCAAGGCTTACATATTGAGAAACCACCATTTTCACTATCATCCCATTGCATAATAGTTCTAGCATTATCTCTTGTACTATATGATACATCTTCAATAAATTTTTTGCTATCTTTTTTATTTTCAACTACTTCAATTTGATAGCAATTTTTTACTGATACGTCTTTAAAATCATCAATACTCTTAAAAGTAGGATTAGTCATTCCTATCTCTTCACCATTATATATAAATGGTGTTCCCCACATGAAATATAACACTAGTGCTAAAACTTTTGTGCTTTTTTCAAAATATTGCATATCTGCATAATGAGATGCCACTCGAGGTTGATCATGATTAAGCCAATATAGAGCATTCCATGACCTTGCCCCTTGCAAACCTGTTTCCCACTTGTTGAAGATTTTCTTTAAATCTAATACTTTTATTCTCATCTTTTCGTCAGGAGCTTTTTCCCATTTGTTATTACACCAGTTGTGATCAAAATTAAATACCATATTTAATTCTCTTCTTGATGGTAATGTATATAACAAAGCATCCTTAACAGTAGCATTTCCACCAACTTCGCCTACTAACAAAAGATCATATTTACTAAAAACTCGACGATTAAATTCCTTTAGATATGTATGAACTTTATCCAAATTAGAGAATTTGCTCCAATCAGGTTTATACTCTCCGTCTGCCTCAATTAAAGAATCTCTAAACTCACTTTTAGCAAGATGAGCAATAGCATCTAATCTAAACCCATCAACACCAAAAGAGCACCAAAAATCGATTATTTTTACAAATTCATCAATAACTCGAGAATTTTCATAATTCAAATCAGGCATCTTTTTTGAAAAAATCTTCATGTAATATTGATCGACTTCTTCAACATATTCCCAACAACTTCCTCCAAAAAATGATGCCCAATTTGTTGGTTCTTTTCTTATTCTTTTGCCATCAACATTTATATATCGAGGATCTTTCCAAATATAATAATCATGGTAAGGATTATTCTTTGATTTTTTTGCTTCTTTAAACCACCAATGTTCATCACTAGTTTGATTTAATATTAAATCAATAATAACTTTTATACCCCTTTTATGGGCTTCATTAAGCAATTCTTTCATGTCTTCTAGTGTTCCATAATCTTCGCTAACACTAAAGAAATCAGAAACATCATAACCATTATCATCCATAGGTGATTTGTAAAAAGGGCAAATCCAAATTAAATTTATTCCTAAAAAGTGTAGATAATCTAATTTGTTAGTTATTCCCTTTATATCACCAATACCATCATTATTCGAATCTTTAAAACTTCTAATATATATTTGATAACCAATAGAATCTTTCCACCATTTTGTTGACATTTTTTATCCTTTTGTAGCTCCAGCAGTAATTCCTTGAATTAAGAATCTTTGGAAAACCATATATAATACAGTTATTGGTATAGCTACTACCATTGAACCAGCTGCAAATGTTGTATACTGACTCTTATCTGCTCCACTAATCATTTCAAATAGTCCAACTGCCAATGTCCATTGATTTTTAATATTTTCTGCTCCACCAGAAACATTAACGTCTAATAAAAATTTAGGCAACATATAATCCATCCATGGGCTCATAAATAAACTAACAGCAACAAATGATAAAATAGGAACTGATAATGGTAAAATAATCTTAAAGAATATTTGTAACTTATTAGCACCATCAAGCATTGCTGACTCATCTAAATCTTTTGGAAGTTGTTGAAGGTAACCTTTTATTAACCATAAATTAAAAGGTACTGCTCCACCAATATAAATAATAGTAAGAGCTAAAGGTTTTCCTAACAAGCCAAATGTTTGGAATAAAGCAAACATAGCAACCATTGTCATAAAAGTAGGAAATACTTGTAAAACTAAAATAGTAATTAAACCAATCTTTTTTCCTTTAAATCTAAATCTTGCAAACACATATGATGCTCCAGTGATAAACACTACACCAACAACCATAGTAACTACAGCAATTAAGAATGTATTTGACAGCCATTTTAAGAATTTTGTTTCAACAAATAATCTCTTATAATTGTTTAGTGTCCATTTTGCTGGGAAGAATGTTGTTGGTAAATCAGTTTGATTAGCAAATGATGAGCTAACCATATATATTACTGGAATTATTATTACCATAGCAACAAACATTAATTGCATCATTAACAATGTTCTTTTTAAAACTTCTAGAGGTGAATAAACCTTTCTTAATCCTGTTTTTGTAACTAATCTTAATGGTTTTATTGTTAATGCTCTAATTAAACCATAAATAGGAATTAATCCCCACATTGAACCATGTGATTTTTTATAACCTTTTTTCTCGAAAAGATCTGCACAGATCGAATCAATTGTAAAATAACAAACAAATACCAAATAGATGATTAATAATCTCAAAATTGGATTCATAATTAATCCTCCTTAAAGGCTTTAGTACGTGAATAATTCCACGCCGCTATTGATCCAACAATAATAAAAATTAATATTGAAAATACGGAAGCCATATTATAAGTTTTCTTATCAACAGTTAATGCATATATCCACGAAATAAGAATATCTGTATCCCCAGCATATGCATTTGCAATATCACCAGCACCACTACCACCTTGGGTAACAAAATATATCATACCAAAGTTATTAAAGTTACCTGAGAAACTCATAACTAAAAGCGGAGCAGTAGAATACATTACAAGTGGGAATGTAACATATTTAAATTTTTGATATTTACCAGCACCATCTATTTCTGCTGCTTCATATAAAGATTTATCAATACCCGTCATTACACCAGTCATTAATGCCATGTAATAAGGAAAACCAATCCAAATGTTTACAATTATCAAGACAATTCTTACAAACCATTTATTATATGGATTAGTGAACCATTGGATATTATCATATCCTAAATAGAAAGCTTTTTGAATTCCCGAAGTTATTTCATTAAAATTAACTCCTAAAATTCCCCAACTCTTAAAGACATCATATAATCCTATGTTTTCTAAAAATGCATTTATTACACCATTTTCATTAAAGATATTAGCAAATACCATCTGAGTTATAATAGCTGGAATAGCCCATGGTAATATAAACAATGTTCTCCAGAATTTTTTTAGTGGTACTTTTTCATTATTAATAATTAACGCTTGAAGGAAACCACCAAAGAATACTGTGATTGTTGAAAATACAGCCCAAATTACTGTCCAAACAAATACTTTCCAGAAAGTTTGACCAAATGGAATGTCTCCACCAAATGAGAAAATTGTAGCAAAGTTTTTCAAACCAACCCATTTAAATAAACCAACATCAGCCGTTTGACCACTATAACTAGTAAACGCAACTAAGAAACTAAAGAATATTGGCATAATTGAAATAAATGTTATTGTGAAAATTGCTGGGAATAAAACAATGTATTCAAAAGATTTTTCATACATTTTCTTGAAATATACCAAATCTTTCTCTCTAACATGTGTTTTTTCATATTCAACACTGGTAGTATATGCATCTTTAATTGACCAAACATACACAATCATGAAATAACAGAACAATAATATTGATATCAAACTTTGTATTAATATTTCCGAAGACAAATGTCCAGGAACAGTCATTCTTTCTATTGCAATTCCTGCCTTATCATAATGAATACAATTACTTAAATAATTAATTTGATAATACTCTTCTCTATCAGAAACACCTAATGTAATTATTCCCCAAAATCCTTTTAAGAAAAATCCTGCTCTATCATAGAAGAAATTATCAAATCTAGTCTCAAAATCTTTTTGAATTTCAGGATGCATTTTAAAATAAACCATTAATTTAAAGCGCGCTAAATCAGTTTGATCATATTTTGATCCAGGAGAATATATTGTACTTGCCAAACTTTCACTAAAAATTTTTGTGAATGGTGTTTTTTTATATTTATGAAGTTCCGGATTGTAATATAAAAACACTCCTTCTTCATCATATAACAATTCACCAACAAGTTTTCTCATTTCCAATTTTGCATAATCAGATGTAACAAAGTTTTCTCTTAAAATCGTATCAAATGAATTTTGAATATTTTCATAGAAAGCAATATCGTTACCTTTTCTTACTTCAATATAAAATTTTGTTTTAGTATCTTTATCATAATAAATAACATTATTTCTAGTAAGTTCTTTTAGATGAGGTGCATCAGCAGGTTTTATAGCATCACTTGCATCTTTTATGTTAACATATATATTATATGTCTCACCATCTTCAGTTCTTGTTTCTAGAACATATTGATTCCCATTTTCTTCATTAACATATGTAGTTTTAATACCATTGAATTTTGTTAATTTGTTAATTCTCTCACTATTATTTTCACTTGACAAATCATTACTATAATCTTGATCTTTGTAATTGTTTTTAACTAAATCTGGTAAATAATTATACTTTATCTTACTACCATTTATGATGTCTTGTGCTAAGAATTCCATTAATTCATCGTTAGTAAAACCATCTTTTTTCTTTTCATTATAAAAATCTTCAAACTCTTTAATTTCGCCTTCATTATGACTTATATAATATTCATAAGTTTTTTTAGCAAAATTTTCACTAAAATCTACACCATCCAACTTCTCTTTATATGGATCATATCCAGTAAGTAATTTACTAGAAGAAACTTCAATAGTAACAAAAACCACAAAAACTAGAAAAAAGAACAAAGCTTTAATATATTGTTTATTAAATATCTGTCCTAAGCCCCAAATAATACCAGAAGCGATAGCTTTTAAAATATGTTTAATTTTTTTCATATTCCTCACCTCTTTCAAAAATATAAGGCAATCGAAATGATTGCCTTACTTAGTTTTTAGAATTATTTTATGAAGCTAAATCTCTAGAAGCTTTATAACTCTTTTCAGCTTTGGCAACTTCTTCATCAATGTTTCCTTCCTTATTCCATAAGTTCTTCATCATTGTTTCAGCAGGAGCCCAATAGTAAGTTACTTGTGGGATAGTTGGCATAGGAACAGAACTTGAAAGTTGTTCTAACATAACTTGAATAGATTCATCATCTTTAATTCCAGGAATTTCATTAATGATTTCCTCTTTCAATGCTGGACAATCCCCACTTGTTCTATAAAGGATTTCGCCAGCTTCTTTAGTTGCCATAAATTCAACAAATTTAACTGCCGCTTCAATATTCTTAGAATATTTATATACTGCTAACATTTGCGCACCAGCGAATGTAGTAGCTTGATTGCCGTTAATTGTTGGAATTAACATAGTGCCAAAATTAATATTTGCTGTTTTAAATCCTGGAACTGACCATGGTCCTGATAGTAAGAACGGTATCTTGCCTTCTTCAAATAAAGAAGTTCCTTGAATAGAATCAGTATTACCATTACCAGTAGTTACTGGTTTAAGATTTTCTAACATCCATTTAATAGCTGCTTTTGATTCTGCTTTTTCAAATCCTACTTCAGTTTGATCATTCAAATCTTTTCCAAATGGAGTCCAACCAAATGCACCATAAATTGCTTGTAAGAAATATGCATCTGCCCAGTGTGAATTTATAGCAAAACCATAATTACCATGTTTTTCTTTATAATCAGCAGAAATCTTTAGTAATTCTTCCATTGTTTTTGGAAGGTCAATACCTTCAGATTGTAATAAATCTTTATTATAATAAATTATAACTGATTCGATTGAAATAGGAACAGCAAACAATTTTTTTGTTGTGCCAGTAAATGTTCCAGTTTTTTCATCATAGTTTGATTCAGCAATCTTCATTGCAACTGGTAAACAGTTTTCTTCTAATTTTTCCATTAAGCTATCTGGTAATACATAAACTAAATCATCAAGAATGGCTTGTGCCATATGGTCATGAGGGAATTGGAATACATCAGCACCATAACCACTACGCCCATATGTTTTTAATTTTTCACGACAATCAATTGTAGCCATATGTTGATATTCAACTATGATTCCAGGATTAGCTGCTTCAAAAGCAGGTTTAATCTCTTCCATTAATTTACCATCTGTATCATCAACCCAAACTTTTAAAATCGTTTCTTTTGCTTGAGTTTCGTCAAATTTTATTATTTCACCTGAAGTAATTTCATTACCACAGCCAAACAAAGCAAATATAACGAATAGTACTAATATAAAACTAAAATATTTTTTCATATCACTATTCTCCTTTCTTAGTTAAATCTTCTTCTTATGAAGAAAACTAATAAGCCTAATGCACTCATTACTGAGAACATAATTGCAGAACCGCTCTTACAGCCACTAGTTTCAACAGCTACAACTTTAATATTGAATGTTAATTCGCCAACATTTCCAAATGTATCTTCTACTACTAATGTAATAGGATAATCACCAGGAACATTAGTATTTAAAGTTCCGTGACCTGATTTAACATATACTCTTCCTGTTAAATTTGTGTCACGATTGTCAGTTACTTTGTATAGTGGGAATAAAGTTGGATCCCATTTTTTGCCTTGTTCAATAACAATTTCTTCATCACTAATCAAAGTAATAACTGGTTTTTCAGTGTCAATATCAATCTTAACATTTGCTTCAACTAGTTCTTCACCAGTTGCACCATTGCTATAATATAAAGTATATTCTTTTGAAGTATCAATTGCGTTCTTCAAATTAATAACAAATTCATTTGTTGAAGATGCAGTTTGATTAAAGTTAATAGATTCAATATCAACTAAATCATTTCCACACATTAATTTGAAATATTTTTTATAATCAATAACGCCTAGTACGTCTACTTCTTCTTGGTATTCTTCTTCTACTTCAACCCATTCAATTTCACCACTGAATGCAGTAGTTGCAAAATCAGCTTTTGCATCTTTTCCATAGAATGCTTTGTCTAAAGCTATATAAACTAAATTAACAGAACCGTTCTTTAAATCTGCCCAATCTGTTACTGCTAGAAAAGCATTTTCAGGAGTCTTCTTAGTTGCATCATCACCAGCATATACTAAGAAACCAGCACTAGCGATATCTTTTTCATCAATTTGAATTAAAGCTACTTTGCCTTCAATACCTTTTGGTGATTTTAATCCAGTAGAAAATACTTGGACTGGTTTTGTCCATTCAGCACCATTCATACCTTCAGTAACCCAATTACCCCAAGAATGAACGCCTAAATTTTCTTCATAGTTTCCACTCAAATCATAATATACAACAAAAATATTTACTAAATTTGCACTAGTATTATAACCTGCATGAGAGTCTTTATCGCCTTCGAAAGCATATACATGAAGTTCTTTAACGGTGCCGTTTTTAATACTAGTAACATCAACATCTATATTACCTGTACCTTTATTGCTATCATCAACGCCTTCAGGCCAGTCATTTCCAGCAGCTTTTACGCCTTTATTTAAGCAAATAAACCCAATTGTATCACTAGCATCAGCATAGATTGGAAGTTCAATAACTGCACCAAAGTTATCTACGCCACCCATAGGAACACAACTAACTGAACCTGTTCCACCGTCCCATGTCCATGCACCATTATCAGTATAGTCGCCATTCCATCTTTGATAGTGAACAACAACTTTACCTAGTGCACCACTAGGAAGTTCGCTAGCTGAATAGCTAGGGAATGTTTTATCAGTTTGTGTGAAAGCTGTTCCACCTTCTTTTACTTGTGGTTTTAAAACTGTTCTAGTTTTAGTAACTGTTTCTTTTCCAATCACTTCTTTTGTAGGTAATGCTAAAGTAGTTTTTACAAATATTGTTCTAGGGTCAACAGCATATGTTCCAGATACTTCTGTAGCGTTGAAACCTATAAAATCAAATTTGAATGAATTTTCTACAAAATCTTTTAAAGCATTTTGGCCATAATAAGTTTTACCACCACTCACATATAAAACATTAACTGAACCATTCTTTAAATCTGCCCAATCAGTAATTCCCAAACATGCATTTTCAGGAGTTTTCTTAGTTGCATCATCGCCAGCATAAATTAAGAAACCAGCATTAGCGATATCTTTTTCATCAATAGATAATAAAGCAACTTTACCTTTTGCATCACCAGGTGATTTGAAACCATCTTTAAACACTTTAGCAGGAGTTCCCCAGCCAACACTATTTAATTCTTCTTGTACGTAGCTACCCCAAGTATGAAGTCCTAAATTTCCTTCATAAGCAGCAGTAGGATCATAGTAACATACCAATACATTTACTTTTGTTTCTTCAGCAACAAAATATGTTTGATATCCACCTTGGAAATAATAAACATGAATTTCTTCTTTTTTACCGTTCTTGATATCAGTTACATCTAAAAAGAAGTTTTCTCCATCAGGTGTTTCACGATAGTCCCATCTACTATCAAGTGTTATATCTTTTCTTAAAGCTACGATACCAATTGTATCACTTGCATCACTTGCAACATTAATCTCATAAACTGCTCCAAAACTGTCAACTTTATCAGAAGTTACAGCATTAGAACTTCCGCCAGAGCCTGTATTCCAAACCCATAAACCAGCAGAAGAATAATCTTGATCCCATAATTGGTAATGGAAAATTACTTTTCCAGCAATTTCATCAGCATTAACTTTTTTGCTACCATAAAGAGTTACAGTAAAGAATAAAAGTAATGCAGCCAAAACAAATACAAATTTTTTCTTCATCTTTTCCTCCAAAAATTCGTTTTTATCAAAAACGTTTTCACGTTCTTATATACTTATTATATCATCTTTTCTTTTTTCTGCAAGCGTTTTTATTGTGTAATGGTTTCCATATTTACATTTCTTTCCATTTATCGTAAAATAATATTAAGATGAAATATATTTTTATTAGAAAGGAAATTTTTATGAAACTAAAATCAAAAATTTTGTCATTTTTGCTTCTCCTTTTTGTTGTTTTTGTGACACTTTCAGCAATCAATATTAAAACGTTAGCCCTCACTAAACCCAATACATTGATAATTCATTATTACAGATATAACTCTGATTATAATGATAATTGGAATTTTTGGATTTGGCAAAAAGAGCCAACAGATGGATCTGGTAGTAGTTACCAATTTGATAAAATTGATAATAAAATTGTAACAGATGACTTTGGAGCTGTTGCCACAATTGATTTAACAACCGATAGTTTAAAAAATTCGACTAAACTAGGAATCATAATTAGAAAGGGTGATTGGTTAATGAAAGATATTGATATGGATAGATTTATTGATTTACCAGAAACAGAAGATGGAATTACACATTGTTATTTAGTTGAAGGTGACGAAAGGATTGGAAATAGTAAGGATGATCCTAATGGTCCTGACAGAACTGATAAAATCCGCTATGCTTTATTCACAAATGAAAAAGAAATTGAATTTGGTTTAACATCATCTGTTGCCTCTAATAAAGTTAATCTTTTAGTAAATAACACAGTTTCTAATGACTGTAAAATTGAAATCAATAATAATACTGGTAAAATCATTCTTAATGACAAATTAGATTTTGCTAACACCTATGAACTTGCAATTGATTTTTCAAGTGAAAGAAAAACATATACAATAACATATGATGGAATATATGATACTATCGCATTTGAAAAAGAATTCACTTATGATGGCGATGATTTAGGAGCTACTACTAGCAAAAATAAAACAGTATTCAAACTATGGGCTCCTATATCTACTGATGTAAAATTGAATTTATATGCTACTGGTACTCCAAAAAGACTTGGAAGAAGTGATGAAATTTTAGAACAAATCTCTATGGTTAAAGAAAAAAATGGAGTTTGGACTGCTACTGTTAATAAGAATTTACATGCTACATATTACACTTATGTAGTTACAAATGGAACAAAAGAAAACGAAGTTATAGATCCTTATGCTAAATCTGCTGGTGTAAACGGAATAAGAGGAATGATTGTTGATTTCAATAAAATTAATCCAAAGGGTTTTAAATATAATAATCATTGTAACAATATTACAAACGCTACTGATGCTATCATTTATGAATTACATGTTCGTGATTTAACAAGTCATTCTAGTTGGAATGGACCTGAAGTGTACCGAGGAAAATTCCTTGGGCTTACAGTAGAAGGCACTAAATACAATGGCGTTACTACTGGATTAGACCATATTAAAGAACTAGGTGTTACTCATGTTCAATTAGTTCCTATTTTTGATCATGGTATAATCGATGAATCTAAAGCTCCAAACACTTTTAATTGGGGATATATGCCATTAAACTTTAATGTCCCTGAAGGTAGTTATTCAACTGATCCATTCAATGGTGAAACTAGATTAATAGAATTAAAACAAACTTCAATGGCACTAAACAAAAACAATTTAGGTCTAATTATGGATGTTGTATATAATCACACTGGACAAAGTGCTGATTCAAACTTTAATCTAATAGTTCCAGGATATTATTATCGTTTTAATAAAGATGGTTCATTTTCTAATGGTAGTGGCTGTGGAAACGAAACAGCTTCAGAACGCTCAATGATGAGAAAGTTCATTGTTGATTCAGTAAAATTCTGGGCGTATGAATATAATATATCAGGATTTAGATTTGATTTAATGGCTCTTCATGATACAGAAACAATGACTGAAGTATATAATGCTTTAAAAGAAATTGATGATAAAATATTAGTCTATGGTGAACCATGGAATGGTGGTACAACTACAATTGATAGTTCAATTGCTTGTACAAAAGATAATTTAAAAAACGCTAGTTTAGTAGGAGCGTTCAATGATGAAATTCGTGATGGAATTAAAGGTTCAGTATTTGATGCAGCTGGAAAAGGATTCATTCAGGGCAATATTAGTGAAGATATGATAAATAAAGTAAAATATGGTATTGTTGGGGGAATAAATCACGAAGGTGTAACTAGCAAAGGTCTATCTTATGATATGATATGGCACACTTCTCCTCTTAAAACTATAAATTATGTTAGTGCCCATGATAATAACACCTTATATGATAAATTAATGCTTTCAACAACTTCTAAACAAAAAGAGTATATTTTGGATATGCAAACACAAGCCAATGCAATAGTACTCACTTCACAGGGAATCCCTTTCTTACATGCCGGTGTTGAATTTATGCGTTCTAAACCAACTTCTACTGGTTATGATAGTAACTCTTATCAATCACCTGATAGCGTAAACCAACTTCGTTGGGATCTTAAAGCTAACAAAAAGAATATGTCATGCTTTAACTATTACAAAGATCTTATCGCTTTAAGAAAAAGTCACCCTGCATTTAGGATGACTACTGCAGAAGATATTCAAAATAATCTTAATTTTATCTATACTGATAAAGAAGGAATAATAGCTTATGAGATTAAAAACTTTGCTAATAATGACACTTGGGAAAACATATTAGTAATTCATGCTAGTCCAGTTCATCAATTAACAAAACTTACTCTTCCTGAAGGCGAATGGAATCTTGTTGGAAGATCACTTAAAATATCTTCTGATCCTTTGAAAACATATCAAGGCGGTAATGAAATATCAATTTTCGGTAATGAAACTCTAATTCTTTATAGTGGAATGAAAGCTCCTAAAAAGGTTGGATGTAAAACTAATAGTAGTTTATATATTATTCCATTATTCATCGGATGTTCTTTACTGCTTTTCAAAAAGAAAAGAAATCTAATTAACTAAACAAATTTCTCTTATAAACAAAAACAGGGTTGATCTCAAATGAAATCAACCCTTTTATTATTTTATAGTGTCCAATTTACACACTCATCTTTTTTACCACAGCCACTACTTCCTTTGGCTTTTTTAACTCTTTCCTTTAAGATTTTAAAATTTCTTTCAAAATCCTCTACACTTATTTTTCTAACTGGAAAATCTTCTGTTTCAGGATTATAATAAATGTAACTTTTATGATTTTTTTCATTCCAACCATTAAAACTATTTGTTATTTTTCCATCAACAATTGTAAAAATTTCACCATAATTTAGTTTATAAGTTCCGTTATCTAAAAAATATAAATAAGATATTTCTGGCATATAATTATTGATAATAAATTCGTTATATTCATCGACATTATCAAACTCTGATACATCAATCTTAATTGTCATCCCGACTTTTAATTGCTTCATCATTTTTGAATATATTTTTGTAATTTTCAAATATAAGATATTATCATCAACTTTAATTTTTTCACCAACAAAAATATTTTCTTCTACATAACTACAATATTTATACTTTGAATTTAACTCATCTATAATCTCTTTTTCTTTAAATATTTTATTTACATTTTCATCAAATTCTTTCAAATTAATGTCACGAACTTTTCCAATTCCATAATTATTACCATCATAATACAAATAAAAATATGCGATAGTATTGCCTGGATTAGAAACTATTATATTATCATTTTCATCGATTGGGAATATGTCTTCTACAGTAAAGTACTTAGTCATATTAATCATATCCATTTTAACATCTATCATTAAAAACTTACTATAATTTTCTTCAAAAGTGTTTCCATCTTTTTTGATTCTAATAATATTACTAATTGCTTTTTCATCAAGATAACTATATGCTTTTTCAACTTCAAAGTAAGCATATTCATCATCTTCATAAAGTACATTTCCTACTACTATATCACAATTATTAAATAAGAAAGTATCATAATACTTTATAGCAAAAACATTACTTTTACATATCACAACCGTTAAACAAATAATAGCCATCATAATAATTATTTTAATTCTACAATGTTTCATTTTATCACTCCTCACTTTGATATAATTTTTTTAACACCATAGTGTCTGGAAGATAATCACGCCTAACAATAAATAGATTTTCATAATTACCATCTCCTTTCAAAAAAACTTCCCATTTGGGAAGAAGTGTCTTAATTATATTTAAACTCTACTATCCCCAAAATCCTTATGTCTCTTTGTAATTCCATTGTATCAATTTTTAAAATATATGTCAACAAAATTAAATTAAATCAATAAAAAAACTTTATGTTATAAAACATAAAGTTTTCTAAATTAAGCATAATCTATGCTGAATATTTAATATTAGGATCTTTAATATCTGAACCTTTATATATTGCTCCTATAGCAATAAGCGGTGCAATTAATTGGAATAGTACAACAGTAAATGATGAAAATTCAATAATGTTTAATATTCCCGCAAGGAAACTTATTAAAGACGGAATTACCATGGATGCAATAACTATGTTAATGTTTTGTGAAAATGTTGTAACTTTTTGATATTTTATTCTTACTAACATAAAAATAGCTGCTTCAACAATTACAAAAATAATATTTAAAATTAGTTGTGTACCAGTATTTATTGCTAGATTAGAAAAAATCATCATATCACTAAATGCACCATCTATTACATCAAGTAATTTTATTGCTTCTTCTTTTCCATTTAATTTTAGAGAAGTAAAATTAATTGGTTGTTCAACATTATGATAATTGCCTTTCAATATTTGACCATTAGTTCCATAATATATAATCTTATCTTTACAAAGTAATATCGTTCTTTCATAGTTTTCACTACTAACATTACCAGCCTCATCAAAAGTTAATATATTATTTTCTGTATATAACGTTTTACTAATGCCACTATTTTCTTTAGTTGGATTAATAACTAATCTAGTTTTTAATGCATTGGCATCGGTACTTTCAAAAGCATAGGTAGTATCGTTACCCACAGGCGTTTCAAGACCATTTTTACTTATTACAAAATCATTTGGAAGGTCTTGTGGCAACCAACTAGGAAGTGTAGTGCGCCATGAATGTGTAACTGTATTTAAACTTTTCCAGCCATTGTTTTTAATTATTGCCATATTTAGTGGAAAACTAGTAACAAAAACCAAAATAATAAATAATAATATTACTGGTCCTTTTTTATAATCTCTAACTGAAAATATTCCTTTAAAGGTAAAACATTTAGATAAAAATTTAATCATTTTATTCACCTGTTACATCTAATATAATAGTTGATTTTGGGCTAAGTTTTGTAATATTGTTATATTTGTTATAATCATTTGGATTAATATCACTTATATATATAACTTTCCCTTTTACAGAAATATTTACTTCTACATCGGAAATATTATGAATAACTAATACTTTTTGTTTACTTTTGCCAAATGAAATTTCACGATAAAATCCTTGTATTTCATAATTGTTATTTTCATATGCTTCAAAACTATTTCCATATTTTAATGCTATGTTTTCATCTCTAACATTCAGTATTCTCTTATAAGTATTAAGTAATGAGTTTTCATCAACAAGTTGTTCTTTTACACTAGCAACGCTTTTATTCCTTACTACATCGTTAAAGTTTGTATCATTAAACCAAGTAGTAGTGTAATTATCACCAAAATTAATTGGCAATCTTCTTGTTTCATCCCATACATCAACTCCATTAGATTTCTCACCGTTAGATTTACTACCAAACATTCCAATTTCTTCACCATAATATATTATTGGTGATCCAGGTAAAGTCAAAAGCATTTCAGCGGCTAATTTCATTTTTTGAATATTACCATTATATTCTGTAGCAATACGATCTTCATCATGATTTCTTAAAAATGGTGCACTAATAAAGTTTTCATCTACTGCTGAATACTTATTATAAATGTTTTTTAAAACACTTACATATGCATCACTTTTAGTTTTTGTAGCTGTTTGAACAATTCTTTCAGCAATCGGAAAATCAAGTGGAGAATCTAATGCTTCAAAATATGGAGCAATTATTGACTCTGCTTTTAAATTAATTTCACCAGTCATATAAAAGTTAGGATTAATCTTCCTCATTTCATCTCTAAATCCAGATAAAAACTTGATATTTGGATCATATGGATAAACAGTTTCATAATATTCATTAGTGCCATACAAATGTTGAGCGGCATCGATTCTAAAACCACTAACACCTTTTTCTACCCAATATCTACCTATGTTATATATCTCTTGACGTACTTCTTTATTTTCATAATTTAAATCTGGCATATGATCACCGAAATAGCCACAGAAATATTCATCTCCAACTTTATGCCAAATATTTTGTCCCCAACTACCTAGTTTGATATCATTATTCATTTTTTTAGTGAATACATAATAGTTATGATATTTAGGGTCATTATTTAAAGCTTTTTTAAACCACGCATGATCCCTTGCAGTATGATTAATAACTAAGTCAATTATTATCTTAATTCCTTTTTCTTTTGCACTATTTAATAAATCTTCGAAATCATCCATAGTACCATAGTCTTTGTTTACATCGTAATAGTCTAAAACATCATATCCATGATAAGATGCAGCTGGATGAATTGGCATCAACCATAATCCTGTGACACCTAATTCTTTTAGATAATCTAATTTAGCTTCGATTCCTTTAAAATCACCAATGCCATCACCATCACTATCAGCAAAGCTTCTAACAAATACTTGATAATATACATTGTTATTAGGATACGCTTCTTCTATTTTAATCTTTTCCTTACAACCACTCATTAAAAAAATAGTAAGAAAAGCACATAAAAAAATGAATGTTTTCTTTAGTTTAATAATATTAATGTTTTTCATCTGGTCCATATCCCTCCAAAACTTTATTTGCTGTTTCACCACGATTAAGCTCTACACCATCACTAACATATTTTGTTAGAGCTACTACACGTGTTTTAAATATTAAATCATGAATACTTCTACCATCTTGTCTATTGCTAGCTACAATTCCACCAATTATTACATAAAAACCAAATGTTATAATAATCAATAAACATTTAACAAAATCACGTAAAAATAAATAAAATCTGTTAGGTATTACTAGCTTTGTTGGAACGAGTTCGTTAGTGTTGTAAATAACACATATCTTTTGAATTCTTTTACCAAACGATTGTCCTTTACCTAGTAAATCTGGAAAACAAAAGACGCCAAAATAAATAAGCATAGCTAAGTATAATCTAGTCTGAGATGGTATTTGTTGTAGTGGTATAAGTGCAAATACTAGCACCCCAGCAAGTGAAGTATCTATCGAAAATGCTCTTAATCTTCTATCAAATATATTCATTTTTTCCTCACATAAAAATCTTATATATTAGATTATACATTAATATAACGTTAGTTGTCAAATAAAGAAATAAAAATATCTTATTGACTTTTAATTTTTCATAATGTAAAATTATTTTGAAAGAACTACAAGGAAGGAATGATTATGATAAATATTCAAGCAATACGCCATATACCCAACAGTAAAATGGCCTATCCTATTGATGAGGAAACACTTTTTATTTCTTTAGAAGTAGCAAAAAATGATATTGACAAAGTAGAAATGATTATTGGTGATCCTCACGACTATATCCCAGATGATAATATGGTTTATCATTGGGTAATCAAAATTAATCCAAGAATTGAAATGCAAAAATGTTACTCCAATGAATTATATGATTATTTCATTTGTAAACCGACTTTAAAATATGGAAGAGCAAAATATAGCTTTGTCCTATACAAAGGAAATGATATTTACTATTATGGTAGTAAAGGCATAAGGAAAATTGAAAAGGATGATCAAACTATCTATGATAATTACGAATACTTTTGCTTTCCATATATCAATGAAGAAGATATTATAAAACCAATTCCTTGGATTAATAATACTATTTGGTATCAAATATTCCCAGAAAGATTTTCTCACCATAACGATGGAAAAAAATATCTTCCTTGGGGAAGTGTAGAAAAAGGCATAACAAACAATATGTTTTTTGGTGGAAATTTATTAGGAATAATAGATAAAATTCCATATTTAAAAGAATTAGGTATTAATGGAATATATTTTACACCTATCTTTGAATCCCCATCTACTCATAAGTATGATACTACAGACTATTTTAAAATTGATCCTCAATTTGGTACAAATGATGATTTCAAACTTTTAGTTGATACATGTCACAAATATAATATAAAAGTTATGCTTGATGCAGTTTTTAATCATTGTGGCTGGAGTCATCCATTCTTCCAAGATGTTGTAAAAAATGGAAAAAATTCTAAATACTATGATTGCTTTTACTATTTAGACGAAAACTTTATCAACTTTGATATAGTTAATAATGTTCCAGCAATCAAAAAAAGAATTATCCCTAATTTCCGCACCTTTGCTTTTACTCCATTTATGCCAAAAATGAATACATCAAATCCAATTATGCAAAATTACTTATTAGAAGTAACTAAATATTGGATAACTAATTATGATATAGATGGTTATAGACTTGATGTTTCTAATGAAGTCAGTCATACATTTTGGAGAAAATTCAGAGCTCTTTGCGACTCATTAAAAAAAGATTTTTACGTTTTAGGAGAAAACTGGGAAGACTCAAATCCATGGCTAGGAAATGATCAACTTAATGCCGTTATGAACTATGAGTTCTCATACCCTATTTGGATGTTCTTTGGTGAAAGAAAGTATGATGCAAAAAAATTTGTATATTCAATTAATGATGTAATTTTAAAATATCCTCAAAATGCATCTAAAAATATGTTTAATCTTATAAGTTCACATGACACTGAGAGAATGTTACATAGATGCAAAGAAAATACTAAAGCTTTTATGTTAGCTTATATTTTCTTATTTAGTTTCCCAGGATCACCTAGTATATACTATGGAGATGAAATAGGGTTAACTGGTAATAATGATCCAGATAATCGTCGCTGCATGATTTGGGATAAAAATAGACAAAACCTTAACCTATTACAATTCTTTAAAAAAATGATTTCTATTAGAAAGACTAATCAAGATCTTCATGATGTAGATATAAATTGGCTTCTTTATGATAACAACATTATTATCTATAAAAAAGTTGATACTATTGTCATAATGAATAATAATCATGAAACATTAAAAGTTAATCTTCCAAATGAAATCACTCATAAACAATTCTATGATTTATATAATGATAAAAATATATCATTTGAAAATGACATAGAATTAAAACCATTTGAATTCTTTATTCTAAAATACAAACCAGAGGTAAAATATGAAAATAACAATTAGAGAAGTAGCAAAAAGAGCTAATGTTAGTGTTGCAACTGTTTCACGATGTATTAATAATACTGGATACGTTCATGAAAAGACAAAACAAGCTATTGAAAAAATTATTCAAGAAAGTGGTTATGAACCAAATCAACTTGCTAGACTTTTGCATAAACGTTGTTCAATGATTATTGGTGTTATTATCCCCCATACAATTGCTCCTTTTTACTCTAATCTAATTGATGGTATTGAAAAAGAAGCAATGGCAAACGGATATAAAACTATGTTATGTGTTACTCATAATAGTCCAGAAAGAGAACTTGAATATATCAAAATATTTGAAAATTATCTAATTGATGGATTAATCATTTGTTCTAATTTTTTCAATGTTGAAAAAGTAATGGCCCTTGATATTCCTATAATATCTATTGACCATATTCTAGACCCTTCCATCCCATCAATTACTACTGATAATATCGAGGGAGGACGATTAGCAGCAAAAAAATTAATCGAATCTGGTGCAGATAATTTTGTACTATTCCGTGGCCCATCTTTTTTAATTACTACAACTGAAAGAACATTAGGCTTCGAAGAAGTAATTAAAGAATATGGATATCCTTGGGAGTTCCATGATTTTGATTTAGTTAATCCTGACGCTCATTTTATTGAAAATTATATTTCTAACAACCCACAAATTAATGGTATCTTTGCTCTATCTGATACAATAGGCGCAATAGTTGTTGGAGTATTAAATAAAATCGGTAGAAAACCTGGTAAAGATGTTTTCTTAGTTAGTTTTGATGGACTTGATTTATCAAAATGGGTTTATCCATCTATCTCAACTATTGTCCAACCAATTTCATATATGGGAGCTGAAGCAGTTGACACATTGGTAAAATTACTTCAAGATAAACCAATTCCAGAACAACATAAAATTATAAAAATTACTTATAAAGAAAGGGAAACTACCCTTAAATCTAATATTTAAAATAAAAGATTATATAAATTTCTTGGGGGTTTATATATAGCTATAAAATAAATGAGGGGGTCATCCCCTTTTCTTTAAACATCTATAAACACATTG
>MSHB01000024.1 GCA_001940985.1 Mollicutes bacterium Phil14 | reverse complement strand
GAAGAAGAAAATATGCTATATAAAAGATGTGAAACTTTATATATTGAAAATGGTGCCCCTAATTCATATAAGACATATCGTGATACTATAAATTTTCCTTTCAATAAAAAATACACTAAAGTAAAATATATGGGAATATGCGATGAAATATCAATTAACGGGGAAATATTTGTTATAGGAAAAAATGAAGTTATAATAACAAATTATTTGGCTGATAAATTAGGTTGCAATAAAGGTGACATTATAACAATTAGTAAAATAGACTTAGAAATAAAAGAAGTAATAATCACAAACTATGATAGCGATGAAGTTAGTCCTGAATTTTTAGAAAAATATGACTATTATTATAATATTATTTATGTTTCTTATGATTTAATTCATGAATTGGAAGAGTTAAGTTGCAATGCTAGTATTACTACTGATACAATCGTTTATACTCAAAATGTTAACGTTTATAAATTTAATGAAAATTATATTAACAATAACAATAGTGGACATTATAATAGTTTTTCGTTTCAAGAATTGCCACTAGAACCAATAGGAGAAAATGGTTTTTATTGTTCAACGGCGTATTATAATTCTATGTTTGAAAAAGTGCCTGGTTTTGAGAATGATGATTTTGATTTAATGTTTGAATATCTTTCAAAAGTTATTGGAAACACATATACAGTTACCTTTGAATTTGGCGATTATAAATTTTCTAAAGACATGGTACTAAAAGGAATAATTACATGGAGTAGCGTAATTGTTATTCCTGAAGATCTCTATGAAAGTATAATAACTGAATTAGGAATAAGAAATATTGATTTTATTTATAATACAGTTCTAACCGGCTATACTGTAAATAAAAACATTTTTCCAGAAAAATCATATAGAAACTTTATTAAAACATTGAATGATAGAGATGATTATACTTTTTGTAAAAAAAATATTTACGATAATTACTATGACGTCTTTACTAAAAAAAATGATATTTTAAAAATGACAATAGCAGCAGAAATAATTATTATAATTTTACTAGGATTAATATATTACTTTACTATATATAGAATTGAATATAGAAATTATAAGAAGCTACAAACAAAAGGTTATAGCCTTAAATATTATTATATAATTAATTATTCTAATAGAATTATTAGTCATATTATAATTTGGTTAGTTTTAATTAGTGCTTTAATATGTTTAATCAATACAACGATTTAAAGATGACGGTGAGGTGAAATAATGCCTAAATTAATAATTAATAAATTACATAAAACGTATGGTGATAGAACTATATTTTCTTCAGTTGATGTAAGTATTGAAAATAATGGTATATATGTTCTTACTGGTAAAAATGGCTGTGGGAAAAGTACATTATTTAAAATTCTTAAAGGAATTGAAAAAGCTGATGGTGGAGAAATAAAGTTTTATAATTCGTTAAACCAAGAAGAAGATATTAAAGAAAATATCAGTTATTGTCCAGCCTTGCCGATATTATTTGATTCAATAAGTGCAATTGATAATATAAATATTGTTTCAAATGATACTGAAAAAATAAATTATTATCTAAAGTTATTTGAAATCGATAATTTAAAAAATAAAAAAGCCAAAAACTTATCGGCTGGAGAAAGAATAAGAGTATGTATAATACGAACAATATTAGAAAATAAGCCAATAGTGTTATTTGACGAAATCACTAAACACCTTGATAGAAGATTAAGAAATATTGTAAAAGAAGAATTAGTTAATTTAGCACAAGATAGAATAATTATTTATACTACACATTATAAAAGTGATATGCCAGATGATAATAATAATATTATTGCTTTTGCTAATGGTATAGCTAACTTTTATGATGAAAAATCTAATGTCAGTACTAATAATTTAACTAAAAAGAATGTTGTTAATTACAAGCTAGTTAATCGTGTATTCAATTGGCGATTGAATCATTTGTTTTTAATTGTTTTATCAATCATTATGTTTATATTTGCTATTTTACTAACTATTTATTTTGAAAATGATTATGCGTTAATGTATAGAAATTCTAAAAATACAAATTCTTATATTATAGGATTTGATAATAATAAATTGGCTCCTAGTACAACAGATACTAGCAAAATTATGCTTTTGCAAGATGAAAATGCTAAAAGCAAATATAAATTTTACCCAACATATTATGTGGAGAATTTTTTTAATATAAACATATTGTCTGGTCAAGAAAATATATTTGACTGCAAAGTTGATAAATTTAATATTGTTAATACGTATAATAATGTGGAATTAAAAGACAATGAAGTAATTTTATCAGACTTTACATATTTATCTCTAATACACAATAATTTACATTTTAAAGTTACTGGTGAGGAATATTTTTATTACTTAAAACAAAAAATAGTAATTGCTGGTGTTTTTAGTACTAGTTTCGAAAAAGATAAAGAACGTTTTAATCTTGATTTAAGTAATATAGTATCTAAAGATAAAAATGAACTAGAAGCTTTAGCAAAAAGAATTCGTGAATTTAAACTTGAAAATTTATTACTTGATGAAAAATTCTATTTTAATTACAGTAATGTTTTCACACAAATGTATTGTAATGAAAATACATTCAACTTATTTTTGAAAAATTATATTGAAAGAAATCTACTTATTAATAGAACATATTATTCAAGTAAAGACTCCAACGCTGACATTTCTTATGATTTAATATGCGGTAGGCTTCCTGAAAGTAAAGATGAAATAGTTGTTGATAAATTGACTATGTACTCGCTAATTCAAAATAAATATCCTGATATAAAGATACAGTTAGATAATCAGTTTGAAAGTTATCTTGGTGAGGAATTTGATTTAACTATTAATTCAAATATTACTGGAAAAACCAAAAATATTAAAGCTAAAGTTGTTGGTGTATGTACTAATGCTATAGGTTCTATTTCTAAGTATAAAGATTGGAAAATAAATTGTAATACTGTTCTTATAGATTATGATATGTCCATAGTAAATGAAATATTTACATGGAAAGAATTTTGTGTTCAAATTGAAACCATTGGATTTGATAAAAATTCAAAGATAACAAGTGAATTAGTAAAAGAAATTTTTGAAAGTGGTCATTTACTTATTAATACTAACGCTTTATCACTGATACAAGGATACAAATATAGGGGTAAAATAGTTGCAATTGCCAAAATGCTTTGTTTATTATTTGTTGTTATTGCAATTTTGATAATATTATTGTCTTATGTTTTAGAAACTAAATTCCTAGATTTCAATATTAATATTTTACAATATATATCTGTAAACAGAAAAATCATTTTTAAAAATTATATTACTAAAGCATTGATTTCTCTAATACTATATTCAATACTATTTATACCAATTTACTTTATTTTTTCAGATATTACATCATCAATTATATCTAATTTAATAGGCCTAAAAGATAAATTTTTCGCACCTAATATTTTAATTATGATTACAACAATTTTAATTTTTATTGGTTCTTGTACTATAAGTAAATATTTTATTCTTACTACTAGGTTAAAGAAAAAATAATATCATTATTTTGTAATTTACAAAAATTCATTTTTTTGATATAATTAAACTACGAAAGAAGTGTGTATCAAAAAAATGGAGATTTTAGATATTATAAGTTATAAACACGATGGCGAACTACACCGAGTTTGGAAAAATGTCTGTAAAATTTATGAAGATGATAGTTTAGTTATTATCGTGAATAATAAAGTTGATGTCATTGATGGAGATGGCAGAAGATGGAAAACAAGAGAACCAGCAATATGTTATTTCTTTAAAGATTATTGGTTCAACGTAATTAGTATGATAAGAAATCAAGAAATTTATTATTATTGTAATTTGAGTTCACCATATGTTATTGATAAAGAAGGAATTAAGTACATTGACTATGATTTAGATGTTAAATTATATCCTAATGGTGATACAATAATTTTGGATAAAGATGAATATGATTTTAATATAAAAGATATGCATTATTCTAAAGAAATAATAGCAATTATTAAAAGAAATTTAGATATTCTTTTAGATATGATTAAAAAAAGAGAAGATCCTTTCAATAACGAATGCATTAATAATTGGTATAAAAAATTCTTAGAAGAAGTTAACAAAAAATAAAGTGTAGTTTGAGCTACACTTTTTTTGCGCTTTTTGCCCTTCTCACAGAAGATTATTTTTTAAATGTGGGGAATTATCAAATTAATTTTTTGTAATACGCTTTAAAAATAGATTTCATCAACAACTTTAAGATAATCAAATGGTGGTGTGTAACCTTTTTTTACAGTTTTTCCAATTTGTAATGCTTTTTCAAATTGAATACTTTTTCTCGAATTGTCTTTACTTGCTTCAACATATTCACTATTAAAAGCATCAATATCAATAATAACAACTTCATCAAAAGATTTGAAATAGATGATTACAAAGGCAATTCCACCGTGTTTTTTAACATTTAATAGATGTTCTATCTGATGAGGAAAAATATGAGTAAACGAGAAAGATTTACTAATTGTTTCTTTAGCTTCATAATCGATATATTTTCCTTTATATACCCCATTATAATCGGTTGTTGAAGGAACTTTATAATAAGCTTCAGTAATTTTGGCTTTTGTTCTATCAGGGTAATCAACCTTTACGACTTGAATTGGGGTTGGTTTTTTATAAATTATGGCTTTATTATGCAAACGATAATACTCATTAGTAGTGTTTAAAGCATTTTCAAAAAGCATACCATGTGTTTTTACAGCTTGAGTTTTTTCATTTTTTATTGATGGATTTGGATATTTTATCTTCATTTTTTTCACCTATCTAATTATATCACAAGTATATTGTTTTGGCAAAAGCAAACAACTTTATTATTGAAAAACATAAGATAAAAGTAGAGGTGATATAATGATTTTTATAGCTAGTAAAAATAATAATAATTTAATTAATGAAAATAAAATAGGCTATGATAATTTAGTTTTTTTAGAAAATTTTTGTAATTTAACTAAATATAACGAAGAAAGTAATAATATATTAATACTACAAAATCTTAAAATAAATAAGAAAGGTTTTTTAGAATATTATGATTATTTTCTGGAGGAATTCTTTATAACAGTTCCTGTAAGTTTAGTAATTGCAAATAAAAAAACAAAAAAATTGATTGAAATTTGTAACTATTATAAAGTACCTGTCATAAAGATTTAACTTAACATTGTCATTTTTCAGTAATGAATATAATTATTTGTTGCTTTTTGTTTTATTCTTGATTTTTTTTAATAAATATTGTAAAATATATAAGAAAAAAGGATTGTTATGTATGAATCTAGATAGAAAAGAATTATTAGAAAGACAAAAAAAGATTAGAAATTTTTCAATTATCGCCCACATTGATCATGGAAAATCAACTTTAGCCGATAGAATATTAGAGTTAACTAATACTGTTGAATTAAGAGAAATGAAAGATCAACTTCTTGACTCTATGGATATTGAAAGAGAACGTGGTATAACTATTAAGTTAAATGCTATTGAATTAAAGTATAAAGCTAAAAATGGAAGTGATTATATTTTTCATCTTATAGATACTCCGGGACATGTCGATTTTACTTATGAAGTTTCTAGAAGTTTAGCGGCTTGTGAAGGTGCTATTTTAGTAGTCGATGCAGCCCAAGGTATTGAAGCTCAAACTTTAGCTAATGTTTATTTAGCGATGGATAATGATTTAGAAATTATTCCTGTAATAAATAAAATTGATTTACCAAGCGCTAATCCAGATTTAGTAAAAGAAGAAATTGAAACTGTTATAGGATTAGATACTAGTGATACTGTTTTAACTAGTGCAAAAACTGGCTTTGGCGTTGATAAAATCTTAGAACAGATTGTTGAAAAGGTTCCGGCTCCAAATGGAGATCCTGATGCTCCTCTTCAAGCCTTAATATTTGATTCTTATTATGATCAATATCGTGGAATTGTACCATCAATTAGGATTATTAATGGTACTGTTAAAAAAGGCGATAAGATTTTTATGATGTCAACAGGAGCTTATTACGAAGTTGTTGAATGTGGTGTATATACTCCTAAAGAAGTAAAACGTGATTACTTAACAGTTGGTGATGTTGGTTTCATCACCGCTGCCATCAAAGACATTCAATTTGTTCGTGTTGGTGATACGATTACTAACGCTGAAAATAAGGCTGCAAATCCATTACCTGGTTATAGAACATTAAATCCTATGGTATATTGTGGTATGTTTCCAGTTGATAATGCTAAATATAATGAACTAAAAGATGCTTTAGAAAAATTAAAATTAAATGATGCAGCTTTAGTTTTTGAACCAGAAAGTTCTCAAGCTTTAGGTTTTGGTTTCCGTGTAGGCTTTTTAGGCCTTTTGCATATGGATATTATCCAAGAAAGAATCGAAAGAGAATTTAATCTTGATTTGATAGCAACGGCTCCAAGTGTTAATTATAGAGTAACATTAGAAGATGGAAATGTTGTTCAAATCGAAAATCCTTCATTAATGCCTGAACCAAATTATATAAAATATATTGAAGAACCTTTTGTTAAGGCTTCTATAATGACTCCTAATGAATATGTAGGGCCTATTATGGAAATATGTCAAAATAAGCGTGGAATTTACAAAGATATGACATATATCGACGCAAACCGTGTAACTTTAATATATGATATGCCTCTTTCAGAAATTGTTTATGATTTCTTTGATAAATTAAAATCATCTACTAAAGGTTATGCTTCATTTGATTATCAATTGTCTCATTACCAACAATCTAAACTTGTTCGTATGGACATATTATTAAATGGTGAAAAGGTAGACGCTTTAAGTAGTATAGTATATAAAGAAGATGCACATAAACGTGGTATCTTAATCACAGAAAAATTAAAGAAACTAATTCCTCGTCAATTGTTTGAAGTACCTGTGCAAGCTGCCATTGGTGGTAAAATTGTTGCTCGTTCAACCATTAAATCCGTTGGAAAGAACGTTTTAGCTAAATGTTATGGTGGCGATGTTAGCCGTAAAAAGAAATTATTAGAAAAACAAAAAGAAGGAAAGAAGCGAATGAAAGCTGTTGGTAGCGTTGATATCCCTCAATCTGCTTTCTTAGCGGTATTAAGTATTGATGACTAATAAAATCGAAGCCCTTTATATACACATACCATTTTGTGATCATATATGCACATATTGTGATTTTTACAAAATGGTTGCTAAAGAATCATTAAAGGAAAAATATATAAAATATCTTATTAAAGAATTAGAAATGCGATATAAACAAGATTATTTAAATGATATCAAAACTATTTATATCGGTGGTGGAACTCCAAGCTCTCTTAATAGCGACTTATTAGAAGAACTGCTAACAAAAATTGAATCGTGTATTAATCTAGATAAAGTTGTTGAGTATACATTCGAAGCTAATCCTGGCGATATTAGTTATAATTTAGCAAAAATACTCAAAAATCATCGAATTAATAGGGTAAGCTTAGGAGTCCAATCTCTTGATAAAGATAAATTATTATTTTTAGGTAGAAATCATACTAAAGAAAATGTTATAAATGCAATTACTATCTTGCAAAATGTAAAAATATATAATATTAATGCTGATTTGATTTATGGTGTAAATGATGAAAAATTTGGATTAATTAAAAAAGATCTTAAAATTTTGTCTAAAATGGATTTAACTCATTTTTCTGTATATTCGCTAATTTTAGAAGAAAAAACGATTCTAAAGCAAAAATTCACTAAAGGTGAGTTTAAAATAATGAATTCTGATAAGGAAAGAAAACTTTATTACAAAATTGTTAAATATTTACATAAACTAGGATATCACCAATATGAAGTTAGTAATTTTTCAAAACAGAATTTTGAATCGGTTCACAATCTTACATATTGGAATAATGAACACTATTTAGGAATTGGTAGCAATGCTAGTTATTATATAGATGATACTAGATATACAAATATTAATAACCTAGAGAAATATTTTTTAGGAATTGATATTAAAGATTTAATTTATTCTGAGAAAAATTTATTAACTGAAAAAGATAAAATAGCAGAAGAAATAATTTTAGGTTTTAGAAAAACAAAAGGAATTTCTCTAACTGATTTTAAAAATAAATATAATAAAGATTTTTTTGAAGTATATCCAATAACTAATGATTTAATAGCTAATAAATATCTTACTTTTAAAGACAATTTTCTTGCTATTTCGCCTAAATATGTATATATAATGAATGAAATATTACTTAAGTTTTTATAGAATTAAATTTTAAAGTGATTTTTTTGGAAAATAAATTATATCAAAAAGAATATTTGACTATGATTAAAGAAAAAAGGCGGTTGAATTGATGAAAGGCTTTATACATGAATATGAAATGTACTTAAATGTTGAAGCGAAACTTAGTAAAAACACTTCTGAAAATTATATTAGAGATATTTCACAATATTGTGAGTTTTTAATGAAATATCGAAACATTTCTAATCCCGAAGATATTACGATTGATGATGTTAGAAGTTATTTAAATAGTTTGAAAAGAAATCATATATCTTCAGCTAGTCAATCTAGAAAACTTTCAGCCATAAAATCATTTCACAAGTTTTTAATGCTTGAAAAATATGTTACTAAAAATGTAGCAAAATTGGTTCAAAATCCTAAACTTGAAAAAAAATTACCAACTGTATTATCAATTGAAGAAGTCGATAACTTATTGAATTGTTTAACTGAAGACACACCACTTGAATTGAGAAATAAAACAATGATCGAACTAGCTTATTCATCTGGCTTACGTGTTAGTGAATTAATCAATTTAAAAATAGGTAATTTGCATTTGCAAAGTGGGTTTATTGAAATCTATGGTAAAGGTAATAAAGAAAGAATTGTCCCGGTTGGTGGTGAGGCTATTGACCTTATAAATAAATATCTTGAAACTGCTAGATTATTATACATAAATAACAAAAGCAAAGATTACGTTTTTTTGACACGTAATGGAACAAATATGACTAGACAGATGTTTTTTGATATTATAAAAGAGAAGGCGAAATTAGCCGGCATTACCAAAGATGTTTCCCCTCACAAATTGCGTCACTCATTTGCCTCACATCTCCTTGAGAGAGGCATAGATTTACGTTTGATTCAAGAGTTGTTAGGACATGAATCTATTTCAACTACTGAAATATACACTCATATTAACAATATGAAGCTTAAAAATGTTTATATGAATGCTCATCCAAGAGCTAGAAAGGAAAAAAATGATGGATAAAAATTACAAGAATTATAAAAGAATCTTTGTGATTGTTGCTGATTCATTAGGAGTTGGAGAATTAGAAGATAGTTCGTTATATGGCGATAAAGGTGCTAATACTTTGTCTCATTTGAGTTATTCTAAAAGTGATTTTCACATACCTACTCTTGCCAAATTAGGTATTGGAAACATTACAGATGTAAATAATACTCCTAAAAATTCCCATCCATTAGCTTCTTATGGAAAAATGAAAGAAATTAGCGTCGGTAAAGACACATTAACAGGTCACTGGGAAATAATGGGACTTAAAGTAACTAAAAAATTCCCATCATTCACAGAAAACGGCTTTCCTCAAGAACTAATCGATAAATTAGAAAAAGAAACTGGTCATAAATTTATGGGAAATATCGCTGCTAGTGGAACTGAAATAATAAAAGAACTAGGCGAAAGACAACTTGAGACTAAAGAAATGATAATCTACACATCAGCTGACTCGGTTTTACAAATTGCTGCTAGTGAAGAATTGTTTCCTTTAGATGAAATATATCGTGTTTGTGATATCGCTAGAAAAATAACTTTGGAAAATCCTGATTGGATGGTTGGTAGAGTTATTGCTAGACCATTTATTGGAAAAACTAAAGATACATTCACAAGAACCTCAAATCGCCACGATTATGCTGTTAAACCATTTGGCAGAACTGTACTCGAAGAAATGAAAGAAAACGATTATAGCGTAATTTCCGTGGGTAAAATCAAAGATATTTTTGATGGTGTTGGAATTACTGAAGCATATAGAAGTAAAAGCAATCACGATGGCATGGATATAACTATTAGAATATGTAAAGAATTTGATTTTACTGGTTTATGTTTTGTAAATTTAGTAGATTTTGATGCTTTATACGGTCATAGACGTAATCCAGTAGGATATGCAAATTGTGTTGAGGAATTTGATCAACAACTAGATGAATTTATTAATTCTATGCGTGCAGATGATTTATTAATAATCTGTGCTGATCACGGTAATGATCCAACTCATTCAGGAACTGATCATACACGTGAACATGTGCCACTACTAGTATATAACGCTTTAACTAAAGCTACTGATTTAAAGGTTAGATCTACATTTGCCGATATTGGTGCAACAATAAGCGACAATTTTGCCTTAAAAATGCCAGATATTGGAACTAGTTTCCTTAAGGAGTTAAAAAAATAATGATTGAAAATGAAGTGCAAATTAAAAAAGAAGAAAGATACTATTCTTTAAGCCAAAATGGAAATATTAAAGGATATAAATGGACAAATATTGATAAAAAGCCTATTGGTATTGTTACTATTAGTCATGGAATGGCTGAACACATTGATAGATACGATGAGTTTGCTAATGAATTATGTAAAGCTGGATATATAGTTTTCGGACATAATCATCGTGGCCATAAAGATAGTATTCTTACAGATGACGATTATGGATATATGAGTGATGAAGATAATTTTAATATTCTTGTTGATGACTTAAAAGAAATTATTGATCAAATAAAAAATGAATATCCAGAATTACCTATATATCTATTTGGACATAGCATGGGATCATTTGTTAGCCAACGCTTTGTAGAATTATATGGAAACAAAATAAATGGCTTAATTTTATGTGGTTCAAGTAAAAATCCAATGTATTTAGTAAAACCAGGTATGTTTTTAGCAAAACTTGTTATCAATTTTAAAGGTAGACGTTACCGTAGCAAATTTATTGATAAAATTGTTTTTGGATCATATAATAAAAAATTCAAACCAAATAGAACTGACTTCGATTGGTTAAATTCAAATCCTGATGAAGTAGATATATATATGAAAGATAAATATTGCGGTGGCATATTTACAGTTTCGTATTTCTATGATCTTTTCAAAGGAATGAAAGAAATAAGTCAAAATTATGATTTGATACCAAAAAGATTGCCAATTTTGATTATTAGTGGTGATAAAGATCCAGTAGGTGGATGTGGGAAATATATCACTAATTTGTATAAAACGTTAAAAGATGAAAAAATATCTGATTTAGAAATGATTTTATACAAAAACGGTCGCCATGAAATATTAAAAGAATATAGCAAAAAACAAGTATTTAATGATGTTATAAATTGGTTAGAAGCCAGAAAATAAAGTCCTATAAAATGGACTTTTTTTAGAAAGGATAAAAATGAAAACTTATAGAAAAGAATTATATATACAAACACCAACTCGCAGAGCTTTCGTAAATATTACAAATGAACTTGAAAAAGCATTAAAAGAAAGTAATATCAAAGAAGGATTATTATTATGTAATGCAATGCATATTACAGCTAGTGTCTTCATAAACGATAACGAGATTGGACTTCATCATGATTTTGAAAAATGGCTAGAGAAATTAGCTCCTGAAAAACCATATAGTCAATATGAACATAACGGCTATGAAGACAACGGTGACGCCCACTTAAAACGAACTATAATGGGACGTGAAGTTGTCATAGCTATAACAGATGGCAAACTAGATTTTGGTCCATGGGAAGAAGTTTTTTATGGAGAATTCGATGGAATGAGAAAAAAAAGAATTTTAATCAAAATAATTGGCGAATAAAGTCGTCTCAGAGAAAATTAGATTGATAATTACCCATTTTTAAAAATTAATCTTCTCAGAGAAGGGCTTGCAAAGTTAAAAAACATTTGATAATTTTATTTTAATATGTTATAATTTCATTAGTATCATATTTAAGGATGTGAGATAATAAAATGAAAAACTTTAAAAATAGAATGATAATGATCATTATTTCCATTTTGTTATTACTATTTATTACTACTGGATGCAATAAAAAAAGTAGTGAAAAACAATTAATAGGTTTTACAATATTTGAAAAAACTACCCCTATTGGTATGTCACAAAAAATTACTTCATTAGACAATATAGATTTAAATGGATTCTGTGCTAGCAGTGATTATTTAGAAACAGTTTTTTCAGGAAATTCATATTTTAATGCTAAAGTTGATTACAGCAAGCTTCCAGGTGATATTATATCATCAGATTCAATTTGCTTGTTTGTTAGCGCCGATTATTATCAAGCTCAAAATGTAAATTATAAATTATTTTTATACGATATATATCTTTTAAATGATGGAACATATCAATTAGAATATCGTAAAGATGTAGAATTAGCTCAAAGCATTGGAACAGCAGAAATATTTTCTATCAATTATGAAAGTAAACAAGATTCTGTTAATTATGTATTTACATACAAACTAACTTTAAGTAAAATTGCTAATCCAATTGAAACAGTTGTTAAAGAGTTTGGAATTAATAATGTACTATTAAAGGAAGTAAAAATTAATGAGAGTATTAATGATTACGTTGCTTTAGAGAATACTGAATACATTATAATAACAGAAAAAAATAATTACATTGATGAAAATAATGAAGAGCAAATAGAAACTAATTATATTTTTTTAACTAAGAAATCAGAGAAAAAATCTTATGTATTTAAGAATCTGAACGATAATTCACGAATAATTAATTATGTTGTAACATTTAAATTTACAGCTGATACAAAATAAAATGCCTTATTATTAAGGTATTTTTTTATGTAATTTTATTTATTAACTTATTCACACACAACAAATATCATTGCCTGTTGCCTTTTCATATTCTATTTAACATAATATATATTATAGGAACCAAAATATCACTAATAGTTTTTCACTTTTTTATTATAATTCTTTTTTACTTCGTGTAAAACATTAATAGTTTTCCACTCCTTTTTATGATATAATAGTTTTAGAGGTGTTTTTATGCAAAAATTTTTTAATTTTTTATTCATTGTAGTTGGTGGTTTTTGTTTCGTAGTTTGTAGTGGTTTACTAGCTCTGCTACTACCAGAAATCAAAGATAATGCTGGGGTATATGCTATTATAAACGTTTTTAGTTGGTTAACGTTTTTTAAAATAATTCGTTTTGCATTGCTAATAAATATTCTTTTTGAATTAATAAAAAATAATAAATTACGACGTTATCAAATAGAATTATTAGAGCAAGAATATTACGATAAGTTAGAAAATCAAAATGAAGAAAATGATGATTAATAAAAAGCCTTCTCACAGAAGGTTATTTTTTAAATCGAATGATTATTCATTTATTTTTCTCACATAACTTGCATTTTTGCTGTTTTATAGATTCAAACAATAAAAAATAATCATTTTTTTGATATTAGCCTTAAAATTCCCTCTATAATCGTTTTTCAAATCGATCTCGATTAACTTCTTACAACATTAAGAAAAAAGTGATTATAACTGATTTTTCAGCTCTTCTGTCATTATAACATTATAACAAACAAAAAAACTCTAAGAAATTTCTTAGAGTTAATATTTTTAATGATTTTTCTTTTGATAAATAGCTTTTCCAGCTACATATATAAAACGACCATCATAATTAGTGCAATACGTATTTTGTTCATCATCAACTACTGAAGCACATTCTACATAAGACATGATTTTATCACGTTCTGTGAGAAGATTATCTACCAAATCAAGAATAATTTGTCCTTGTAAGCGACACTCAGATTCAGTAGTGCCATATATAGTACTATTAGTAATTGCCGGTTCACTTTCTTCTATCATATTAGCACTGATAATGATAAATGGTGAATAACTTGATTGATTTTTAATTTCTTCAATAAAGTCAAGAACACCTAAAGCAATTTCATCATTGCTAGTTAAAACTAATTCTATATTTCTAGCTCCAGAAATATCTATATTTTTAGGATCATTATATATCTTTCGCATTTTTTCCGTAGCTTCTTCTCTTGTAGCGATATATTCAGTTGCCACAATCTTTATATTAAAGCTTTTATTACGCAAGTCGTTTATACATTTTTCAAACATTGTTTCTGAAGTCTGCGATCCTTGATTGACTTTTAAACCAACTACTTCTATTATGTTATTTACATTTAAGTCATATGTTGGCATTAAAAAGTTAGGATTAATAAACAATGATTGTACCATTTTTGATTGATATAAGCCTAGTTTTTCAATATTATAACCAACGTAATATGCCTTTGAGTAATTAATAATATCGTCTTTTATAGGTTCTTTATTAAAGAAAATTATTGAACTATTCAAAGCACGGCACTTTTCAACGTATGTATTAGCAACTAATCTATCAACCAAACTCACAATAAATACTTTAACATTTTCTTCAATCAGTGACAAAAATTGTTCATTTTGTTTGCTTTGGGAATTATCAGCATCATAAATTTTTAATTCATATTCGCTATTAACATTTGTTTTTATCTCATTAATCACGCTATTAACATAAACATTGTCGCTTGAATCTATTAACAATCCAATTTTAACAATATCTTTTTTACAAGCACTACAAACAACGCTCAATATAAAAAGTAATAGCAAAAAACAAATTTTTTTAATATTTTTTTTCATATAAATCACCCAATCACATATTAGTCTTCATAGGAATTATGATTTTAATCGTTGTTCCTTCATCTAATTCACTTTCAATCAAAAGATCAGCTTCATCTCCATAATATATTTTCAGTCTTAAATAGATATTCTTCAATCCTACTCCATCATTTAAATCTGGATTTTTAAAATTCTCATATAATTCTTCAATTTTTTCTTTTCGCATTCCATAACCATTATCAGAAATTTCGAAAACAACTTTTGTATTGACTAACTTAGCAGATATTTTTATATAACCTTCATCAATTCTATTTTTTAATCCATGATAAATTGCATTTTCAATCATTGGTTGAAGTATTAATTTTAATGTTGTGTATTCAACAACCTCTGGATCTATATCAAATTCGTATTTAAAAGCATCTGCATATCTAATACTTTGTATTAATAAATAACTTCTAGCATGTTCAAGTTCATCCTTTACTGTTATTATATTTCTACCTCTAGAAATACTAATTCTAAATAGTTTAGCAAGAGCCACAACCATTTCAGAAGCTTCTTTATTTTTATTGTTATCGACTAACCAAACAATAGAATCTAATGTATTATACAAAAAGTGAGGATTAATTTGATACTGTAAAGCTTTAAGTTCACTCTTTCTCTGAGTCTCTTGTTCCTCAACTACTTTGTCCATTAGTTCTTTTATTCTCCGCATCATTAAATTAAAGCTTTCACTAAGTGATGCAATTTCTTTTTGTTTTCCGATATTTACTTCTTCAACAAGCAAATAATCAGCCTCTTCAATCTCTTTCATAGCAGCTTCAAGTTTTTTCAATGGATTTGCAATATTCTTAGAGATAACAGAAATTAAAATTGTAGTTATAATAATAGCCACAAAACAAATTGAAATTAGAGTAATGGCAAAACTATTTTGGGCAGCAGCACTCTCATCAATATTTATAAATATGCCTATTCTCCACCTAGTATTATTAATAGTTTCAATATTATAACTCATCTTGTTAGATTTGATAGTTAAACTACCATTTCCTAAAATTTGCTTATTAAGCACTCTTAAAATATCAGAGTCAATATGCTCTTCAGAAGAAAAAATTACACTAAATTTGTCATTAATTGTAGTCATAATTACAATTTGACCACCATTACCAAGATTTGTATTGTTAGCGATATCTAAAATCTTATCAGAATTTAACTCAAACAACAAAACTCCAGCATCTTCATTATAATTGTAATTTACGTATTTTGTAACAAATATTCTATTATCATTCTCTGAATAAGAAAATGGTGGTGAAAAGTAACATATACTTGGTTGTAAAAGAGCTTCATAAAACCAACTCATAGTTGCAATTACATCTGACGAATATATTTCTTCGCCAGTTTTCACCAAATATTCTCCATTTACAGCAAATAATGTTATATTAGTAATATCTTTTCTGTATGAAATAACATCAAAGAAATAATCCTCAACACTTTTTGGATCACTATTAACATCAGTATTATCAAGCTCTTCAATTACTACATTAAGCGTATCAATAATACCTTGAAAATAATTATCATAGTTATAAACAATTTGTTTGCTTATTTCATTAGATTTACTATTAGCATTATTATCAACATAATCTTTAAAGTTTTTTATAGTGAAATAACTTACAAAAAGAGCTAACGATATTATTATAATTAAACATGAAAGCACAATTTTAAATTCAATGGATTTTTCACTAGTAAAAAACGATCTTAACTTCTTCGCTTTAAATATTTCACTTATTTTCATTAGTCCTATACTCTTTCGGAGAAACACCTTGATATTTCTTAAAACTGTGGCTGAAATAATATGGTTCAGAAAAACCTACACTTTCAGCTATATCAACAATCTTCATATTTGGATTTTTAAGTAGCTCTTTTGCTTTTTCCATTCTCAAGGTAGTTAAATATTTAACAAATGTTGTGTTTTTTTCTTTTTTCAAAATAGCACTTACATAACTTACACTAATATTAACCTTTTCTGCTAAAAGCTCTAAGCTCAAATCATTATCAGTGTAATGAGAATCAATGTAATCAACAATTTTATTTAAGTTTTTTTGAATATTGTCAGATATTATCTCATTATTAATGTTTTTCACTTTAGCAATCAAAGACAAAAACCAAGTGAATAACTCATCACTAGTCTTATAATCTAACATTTTTTGATGATAATCGACATTATCTTCGTATAAAATGGGCAAATTATCACAAGCTTTTAAAATAGCATTTAAGATTCCAGAAACATTAAAAGTGTAAGTTGCTCTATATTCTATAGATGTTACTTTGTTTTTTAAATCTAATAGAATTTCTTCTATTTCAGAATCGCTTTTAAAATGAATAGCATATGTCAAATTTTTATAATCGCTATCATCTATTATCATAGCTTTTGACAAGAAATTTTCAATATTGCTATAAAAATATATTTCGTCTCCGCCCATAGCATTTCTATATTCTAAAGCCTTTTGGGCCTCACGATACATTTCTTTAAAATCAGTTTTATGATAAATATTACTAATACCAACACTTAAAGTAAATCCCATGTATTTCTTTGATTTCATTAAAGCAAATTCAAAACAACTTTCTAATTGAGATGTTGTAATTTCATCATTTGACTTTATAATAGAGACAATATAATCATTTTTCATAAATGTCTCATGGAAAAAAGCATTTTGTAATCCCTCAGAAATATATTTTTTTACAGATAATAAATTTATTTCATGCTTTTCAATTTCATCTTTAGTAGCATCAGTATCAATATCAGAAATGCATATCGCAAAATTTTTATAATTTAATAAGATTCCATCATGTTCTAACTTTTTAGCAAACTTTTCATCGATTGTTGAAAGGTTAATTAATCTATGCAAATCATTTTCTCTTATAATTGGAAGTGATTCTTTAATAAATTGCTCCATGTTAGCTAAACTAGTATTACGATAGTATTCTTCATCTAAATCTTCTTTTGCTTTTTTCACAATGCTTTGCAAATCGTTTCCAGTAATAGGTTTAGTTAAAAAACCAATTACGCCTAAATCAATAGCTTGTTTTGCATAATCAAATTCATCAAAACCAGTTATGATTATAACTTTAGTTAATGGCTTAGTTTTTCTAATTTTTTCTATTAACTCTATACCAGTCATAAATGGCATGCGAATATCAGTTATTACAAGATCGGGACTGAATTGGGTTACACCTTCAAAGGCATCCAAGCCGTTTTCATATGTTCCAACTATTTCAAAACCGCAATCAGCTTTTTCTATAGATTGGGCTATACGACTACGAACATCAAATTCATCATCAACTATAATCATTTTATACATACATACACCTCGCAATTGCTAGCATTCACTTCAATTTTATTATACATTTGCTTTTAAAAAAAGTCAAAATATATATTATTGTCTTTTTATTTTTCTAATAATTGTGACAAAATATTTAAATATTTCTTACTTTTTTCTACTATATGAATATTTTTTTCACTACAAGCGACATATTTAAACTCTTCTAGCGCTCTATTATAATCATTTTTCTTAAAATAAATTACACCTAAATAATAATGTGAGCTTAATCTAAGAATCGGAACAGTATTCAAACTCAACACTTCTTGATAAACATTTTTTGCTTCATCAAGAAATATATTACTACAAACATAGTATTTTGCTTCAACCAAATTGTAATTAGATATTAGCTGTAATTGTAATTTCCCTTTGGCTCTTTCAACAATTTTCTTCATTTCTTCAAGTAAAACTCTGAATCTTTCCGTTTCACCAAACTCATAATAGTATCCCGTCCAAGCGCGATAATAAGTATATTTTTGAAAATCAGGGAAATTATCTACGTAATCTTTTAGTGAAAGTAAAAGTTTCTTTGCGGTATCAAAATCACCTAAATCTATGTTAATCATAGCCAAAATCATAGAATGATAGCGTTTATTTTGCTTTGTAAAGTAACATTTCTTATAGTATTCAGTTAAATCATGCAAATATTTTCCCGCGTCACAATTCATAGCATAATAACTCATTATAGTTACGAATTGTCTTCTTTCATTATTTCTTAATCTAAGATTTAAAATTATAATAAGTATCATTAATAAATAAAATACTATATCTGATTTTGTTTGTTTAAAAATATTCGCAAACTGAGCATATATTAGAAATAGCATTGCTAATAAACTAATAACGAAACACCAAAATCTATTTTTTTTCATTATAACTCTAACCTCTCAATAACATTTAAATTTAATTTCTTAGCAAAGTCAATAACTTCTTCTGTTACATCATCGTATAAATAATCTAGTTTGTGGCAATCAGCATTTATTACAACTTTTGTCTCTTTATATTTAGTAACCAACTTCCAAAAATCCAAATATGGATATTTCCAAGTATCTTCGCCTAAGAAATTTTTTATTAAACCTCTTCTTGCACCATTAACATTTAATTCTAAATAAACATCATTTTTAATAGCAGCTTCAATAATTTTTCTAGATGCTAATTCTAAATCCTTGTCCCATTTGCCATCATATTTATACATAAACAAATCTGGATGAGCAAGAATTTTAAAGCATTTGCTATTTAATCCTTCAACAACTTCATTTGCATATTCATAAATGTATTCTTTAGTCATTTTTTGAAAAACATCAACAATTTTTCCATTTATTTTTAAAGCGTGTTGTCCTAAAATTAAATAATCAAGTTTAGTTAGTAATGTATGGTAATAAAAAGTATATTCTTCGTAATATTCAATCTCTAATCCTTTATAAATCTCAATACAATCAGAATATTTATTAATAGATTCATCAATATCCTTTAAATAGATATTAATAAAATCATCATAACTCATTCTATGTGTCCATTCAGGTCTTAGTGGTCCATGATCACTGATGCCAATGCCACGAAACCCTAATTTAATTGCTCTTTCTATGTAATCATGGGGGTAACCTTCTGCATGATTACACAAATAGCAATGTGTATGATAATTGTATTTCAATTTAATATTTTTATCCATTACTATACTTCTTTCCTAATCTTCTCCAGCGAGCAGAACGTCCTTTTCCTAACGGCTCAATAAGTCCTTCATCTCTTAAACTAATTAAGGCACGATTTATTGTAGACTCACTTACATATGGTTGTAACAACCTTATTTCTTCTTTAGTAAATATCTCTGGCATACTCATTATTGTATTTTCAATATTTTCATGTTTTTTGAAATTCTTATCAAATTTATAATCTTTCATAATTTCATTTGTTCTTATATAACCATTAGTAATTACTTTCATCATAAATCTAATAAAACCTAATGTTTGAGCATAGCCTTCTTCCCAATTAAAAACAACATTTTTTAATTCTTCTAAAAAAGTATCATAGTCATTATAAATCATTTCAAAAAAACTGACATATCTAAAAGCTTCAATATCAGCTTTTAAAATCAACTGATATAACAAAATATATGAAGCAACTAAATTTTGAGAAGTAAATGGTTGAATATTATAAAAATCTATAAAAAAATGCAAATAAAGAATTAGTTTTTCATAGCGTTTGCCATTAATAATTTTTTGCATTTCATCATTTATTTCATCAATAATCAATCGTTTGCTTCTAGCTCCATCAGATTGTAAAATGACTCTTTTTCTACTAGCTACATAATCATACTTAATATTGGCACAATGAGAGAAAACAGAATTAATCATATTTAAAAGATCATTACTTTGAATGCTATATCTTTTATAGTCTTGTTGGAGCAAACTAAGCATATCTTTCAAATTACTTAATGTTGTCTCTTCTTTATTCCTAGGTAAAGAATTTTTAGTGATAATTAATCTTGTTCTAGTATCACTAATATCAAGTTTTAAAATTCTTGAAAGGAAGTAGGCATCACGTTCTACTGTCTGTTCAACGATACAGTTAATATCATTTCCTACTCCCTTTAATAATAGTTCATTTTCTCCTATATTCCTATAAATTTCTGTTAAAGATACTATAACGTCATTAGGAATAATAAATCTATTAATATTTAATACACAACTCATAATCTTACCTCTACAATTAGTTTCTATTGAAATCATTATCGTTTCTTACTAACAATAAAGAATCAATCTTTCCAATATCTAAATTACTAGCAGCAGTTTTTGTTGCTCCTTTAACAAGACCTAAATCTACAGGCATAGTCGCATTACTTCCAACTACATAACTTTCAACAAAACTTTCATTAATATTACTCTTATGAACTATTTTTGCATCGATTATATATGAATAAGAGCTCTTGCTAGAAGTAACATATTGCTTACCAACATGATTTTTATGTCCTTTTAAAATTTCATTAACTTTAAAACGTTTAATAACACCTTTATTTGTTAATAAGATTATTACGTCTTTTGCACCAACATACAATCCACCAACAACTTCATCCTTTGGTCTATTTTTCATTTCTAACGCCTTTACACCAAATGAAGCTGGAGCAAACAAACTAATTTCATTGGCATCATAGCGAGTAATAAATCCTTCTTTAGTAACCATAATTACTTCACCCTTGTCACCATCACAAATATCAACACTCACAAGTTCATCGCCATCACGAAGTTTTGTAGCCTTTAAAGCTTTAGAAAATCTTGTGGCATCTAAATCTCTTATATGAGTTCTCTTTGTTAAAGCATTTTTAGTAGTGAAAAGCAAATATCTGTCATCTTCGAAATTGCTAATTGGTACTGTGAAAATAATTTTTTCATCACTCGAAATTGTAGCAAGAACACTGATATTTCTTCCTAAATCTTTATGTTTGCAATCAGGAACTTTTGAAACAGGTAAATATACGTAATTACCACGATTAGTAAACATCAATAATGTATCTAAAGTTGTAACGTTGTATTTCCCTATAATAACATCGTTATCTTTTAATTTTTCATCTTCTTGAAGATTGTAATTCTTAGGTGTCATTCTCTTAATATATCCATCTTTAGTTACTAAAATTACAGCATCTTCCTTAGGAATTAATTCTTTTACTTCTACTTTAACTTCATCAATTTCATGTTCAATTACTGTTTTTCTTGGTGTAGAAAGTTCTTCAAGCGTACCTAATAATTCTTTTTTTATCAAACTAAGTAATGCAGCCTCATCAGAAAGAACATTTTCTAATTCTTTTATTAATTCACTTAAATTCTTCTTTTCTTCCATCAAAGCAACAATATCAGTATTTGTTAGTCTGTATAATTGTAGCATAACAATTGCTTCAGCTTGTTCTTCAGTAAAGCTATATAGAGAAATAAGATTTTCTTTAGCATCTTTTTTATTCAAAGAATTTCTAATAGTTTGAATAACAGCATCTAAAATTGATGTCATAAAAATTAATCCTTCAACTATATGAAGTCTTTTTTTAGCGCTTTTCAACTCGAAATTACTTCTGTTAGTAACAACTTCTTTTTGGTGATCGATATACGCATCAATAATTGGTATTATACCAAGTTGCATAGGTCGTTTATTACAAATAACAACCATATTATAATTATAATTAACTTGTAATTCTGTAGTCTTAAAGAAAAAGTTTCTAATGTATTCAGGATTTGCATCTTTTTTAATATCAACAACAATTGATAAACCATCTTTATCTGACTCATCTCTGATATCGATAATACCATCAACATTTTTTTGTTCTACAACATCTCCCATTTTTTTAATTAGCATTGATTTATTAACGTCATATGGTATTTCGCTTACTACTAGTTGATACTTTTTATCAAATTCAACGATTTCAGTTTTTGATTTGACAATGATTTTGCCACGGCCAGTTTCAAAAGCACTTTTTATTCCTTCGATTCCTTGCACAATTCCACCAGTTGGAAAATCTGGCCCTTGAACAATATTCATTATTTCTTGCAAAGTACAATTAGGATTGTTTATACGATAAATAGTAGCATTTATTATCTCATCAATATTATGTGGAGGTATTTCTGTAGCATAACCAGCAGATATACCAGTTCCACCATTAACTAACAAATTTGGAAAATACGCTGGTAGTACCACCGGTTCATATTCTTCATCATCAAAGTTTGGAACAAGTCCAACTGTCTTTTTATTAATATCTTTTAGTAAATAATCAGCATATTTTGATAATCTTGCTTCAGTATAACGCATCGCAGCGGCACCATCACCATCAATAGAACCATTATTACCTTGCATATCAATAAGTGGTAATCTGATTTTAAAATCTTGTGAAAGTCTTACTAAGGCATCATAAACTGATGTATCACCATGAGGATGATATTTACCAATAACTTCACCAACGATACGTGCTGATTTTTTATATGATTTATTATAGAAAATTCCTAAGCGATACATTGCGAAAAGAATTCTTCTTTGAACAGGTTTTAATCCATCACGCACATCAGGTAAAGCTCTATCTTGAATAATATATTTAGAATATCTTCCAAATCTTTCTCCCATTATATCTTCAAGATTGTTTGATAAAATCCTTTCGTTAACAAAACTTTCTATTTCTTTAATTTTTTTGCCCTTAATTTTACTCATCGCCAATCACCTCGATATTTTCAAGCGTAAAATTGTCTTCATTGTCAAATGAAACATTGTTTTCTATCCATTCTCGCCTTGGTTCTACTTCATCTCCCATTAATATTGAAACTCTATTATCAGCTTCACTAAAATCTTCGATACCAACCCTTATTAAGGTTCTAGTTTCTGGATTCATTGTAGTTTCCCATAGTTGAGTAAAATTCATTTCACCTAAACCTTTAAATCTTTGAATAGTTACATTTTTACTATTACCAATCTTTTCACGTAGTTCTTCATCAGTCCAAGCATATTCAACATGGTTTTTCATTGAAATTTTATAAAGTGGTGGTAAAGCTATATAAACTCTACCATTTTCAATAAGACCTCTCATATACCTAAAGAAGAATGTTAGCAATAATATTTGAATGTGCGCACCATCAGTATCAGCATCGGTCATAATAATAATCTTCTTATAATTGCACTTAGAAATATTAAAATCTTTTCCAATGCCTGTTCCAATGCTGTGAATAATTGAAACTATTTCTTCATTTTTTAAAAGTTCTTCTAATCTAACTTTTTCAGCATTTATTACTTTACCACGTAGTGGCAAAATAGCTTGGAAACGACGATTACGACCTTGTCTTGCACTACCACCAGCTGAATCACCTTCAACTAAAAACATTTCATTTATTTCTGGATTTTTAGTTTGAGCTGGTGTTAATTTACCATTCATATTAATAGGTTTAGATGTTTTATCTTTAACTTCTCTTATTTCATCACGGGCTTTACGAACAGCTTCACGCTCTTTAAAGGCTCTAATAGCATTTCCAATTAATACATTAGCAATTTCACCTTTTTCAGCCAAATAGAATTTCAATTGTTCAGTAATTACTTGATCAACAGCAACTTTAGCATCGGCTGTACCTAATTTACTTTTTGTTTGGCTTTCAAATTGCAATATATTTTCAGGAATGCGTACTGATAAAACAGCAGTCAATCCATTTCTAATATCTATACCTTCAAGATTAGGTTCTTTTTCTTTAAGCAATCCCTTCATTCGAGCATAATCGTTAAAAGCCTTAGTCAAACCAGATTTAAAACCAGTTTCGTGAGTTCCACCATCTCTAGTTCTAATATTATTAACAAATGATAAAATATTTTCATTATATGTTTTTACTGTATACTGTAAAGCTGCTTCAACAACTATACCACCGACTGTTCCTGTTAAAAATATCGGTTCATTCATTGTTTCTTTACCTTTATTAAGGTCTTTAACATATTCTACGATACCTGAATCATATCTAAAAGTCTCACTGACCCCATTTCTTTCATCAAACAATTCAGCCTTTAAACCTTTTATTAAAAAAGCAGCTTCTTTTAAACGTTGAGCACATTGTTTATAATCAATAATTGTAGTTGAAAAAATTGAAGAATCAGGTTTAAAATGAACTGTAGTACCAGTCTTTTTACTATTGTCATTAATAATTTTCGGTTTTTTTATAACACTTCCACCATCTTCAAAGCGTTGTGTATACATTTTTCCATCACGACAAATAGTGACTGTCATCCATTCACTTAAAGCATTAACTACACTCGCACCTACACCATGTAATCCACCAGCAACTTTATATGATGAATCATCAAATTTTCCACCAGCGTGTAACATACAGAAAACAACTTGTGGTGTTGGAACACCTTCTTTATGCATTGTAATTGGAATACCACGTCCATTATCTTGAACTTCAACAGTATTATCCTTGTGGATGATAACTCTAATTTGATTAGCATAATCGGATAAAACCTCATCTATTGAATTGTCTATTATCTCCCAAACTAAATGATGTAATCCCTTAGAATCTGTTGAGCCTATATACATACCAGGACGTTTTCTAACCGCCTCTAGTCCCTTTAAGACTTGTATCTCATCACTAGTATAAGAATTTGCTTTATTTTTCGCCATAATTCATCAACCTTTCTACCTTATCATTTATTATAGCATATATTAAACAAAAAGTAAAACATATTTTTATTATTTTTTTATACTCAAATGTTTTTTTTGACTATAATAAACGAATATATTGTTAATAAAATATATTTTAATAAAAATGTAATATATACTTGAAAAAAATAAAAAAAATGATATAATTTTCTTTGTTTAGAGGTGTTATATTGTGATAAAAGTTATTTTAAAATGTACTTTTCTTCTTTTATCTTACTTAATCGGAGCTATACCATTTGGATATCTATTAGGAAAATCAAAAGGTATAGACATCAGAGAGCACGGTAGTAAAAATATTGGTGCCACAAATACTGGAAGAGTCTTAGGAAAGAAATACGCAATTATTGCCTTTTTTTGTGATTTTCTAAAGGGAGCATTATTTACATTTCTTTTCAGATTTGAAATTATATCTTCAACATATATGCTAATTTCTCCAGCAATCTATGGACTATTAGCAGTACTTGGACACACTTTTTCAGTATTTTTAAAGTTCAAAGGAGGAAAGGCAGTTGCCACAAGTTGTGGTCTGATTTTTGGATATTGTCCTCTACTTTTTGTTCTTGTAATGATAACTTTTTTTGTGACTTTACGAATTTCAAAAATGGTTTCATTAGGTTCTTTAATATCTAGTTTAATAGCTACTATTGGTACTATAATTTTATACATCATAAAATTAGACTTTTTAAGTCTTAATATAGATATTTATTTTCTTCTATCAATCATTATTGCTACTATAATTATCTTTTTCAGACATAAACAAAACATTGTTAGAATTTTTAATAAGGAAGAATCAAAAGTTACTTGGATATAAAAAAATCGACTCAAAAAAGTCGATTTTACTTTATTTAGCTTGATTCATAGATGCCATAACTTGACGAACTTGTTTTTCAGATGGTGTTCTTCCCATAGATTGGAACATTGCACGAATCATCTTTTCATTTACAGGAGGATTTTTCTCCAAATATTTTGTAAATACTTTTCTTGCAACAAAGAAACCAACAAAAAATGCTACAACTAGTGCAAGAACAATAATTACTATAAATAACCATATTTTAATTTCCATCATAATTAATAACGCTCCTTCAACTTACTATATTTTACTATAAATAATATAAAAATGCAAATAAAATTAGTTTTATTATATTTTTTTTCTTTCCCTCTTTACCTTTAAACATTTTTGTGATAAAATATCCGTGATAATGATAAGGAGGATTCTCAATATGCCAAGATTTATTACTGATGCTTGTATCGCTTGTGGTACTTGTGCTTCTGAATGCCCAGTAGATTGCATAAAAGAAGGCGATATCTATGTTATCGATGCTGATCAATGCATAGATTGCGGTTCTTGCCAAGAAGGATGCCCAGCAGAAGCTATTATTGAAAAATAATCGCAATAAATAAGTGCTCAAACGAGCACTTTTTTATTTTATTCATTTTTAGCATATTTTTCAATATATTCCATATAAAGCACGATATTTTCCTTACGAATCGGATAAACTTTGCCATCATTAAAATATAACAACAATACATAACCCAAATTTTTATAATCATCACGAAACTCATAATGAGATAATTTTTGTTCTTTTATTTTTTTCTTTATGTTACCATGATAATTAAAATACATCAAAAAACCTCTATAATAATTTCAGTTATATTATATGTATTTTAAATTTTTTTATAAAAAACTTTTTTATACGAGGTTTTTGGCCTTATGTTGCATTTTAATAAAATTCCTATAGTGATTGGAAAGGATCAGTTTGAACGATTGTAACGGAAATTTCACCTCCAAAATCTAAATTTTTTCTAAGTTCATCACATAATGAATAAAAAACTTCTTTTTCTACTCCATGATTAACTTCAATAATTGTTAAACCATTATCAAAAGCATCAATAGCGTTATTTAATTTTACTTCTCCAGTAACATAGCAATTACAACCATTATTAATTGCATCTTGTAAATCACTTGGATGAGCTCCACTGCCACCAATAACTCCAACAGTGTCAATAATTTTATCTAAATCGCCACTAACTCTAACACCACTTAATTTTAAACTTTCCTTTACTTTTAGAGCATACTCACGAACAGTTTGCTTTTCAACATTACCATATCTTAACAAATTGCCTTTAGAAATCTCACCATTAATAACTTTAGGATCTTTTATAAACAATTTGCTAGCAAGAACATCGTTAACACCACCAAGACCAGTATCAAGATTTGTGTGCATTGAATATAGAGATATATTATGAGCAAACATTTTTCTGATAGTTTTTCCTTTAGGACTATCAAAATCTATTTTATATAGTGAATCAAACAAATATGGATGATGAGAAATAATCAGATTAACATTTTTTTCAATAGCCTCATCAACCACTTGTTCCGTCAAATCTAAAGTCAACAAAATATTATTGACTTCAATATTATAACTTCCAATAATCAAACCAATTCTAGGAATATCAAAGTCTAAAGCTAGGCTTTTCGGAAATCTTGTTTCTAAATAATTAACTACATCTTTAACTAGCATATAATTTTCTCCAATCTATCTATTTTTTCTTTAACTTCTAAAGAATCACTATTTAATTTTTTTAACTTTATTAGTTCTGAATTAATTCTTGAGATAAAAATATCATCTTTTCTTTTTAATAACATTGGACCAAAATACAATTCTTCAAAAGTATAAATTATCTTTTCATTTACTCTTTCACAAACGATTATTTCATAATATTTATCATCTTCATAAATTATTTTTTCATCAATAATTTGGTAATTGTTTTCCATTAAAAACTTACGCAATTCAAAATTATTTCTATTAGCTTGTAAAATCAATCTTTTAACATTATAAAGTTTTTTATTATTAGTTAAATCATCACTGATAATTTTACTAATCAATAGGCCTCCCATACCAGATATTACAACTACTTCTGTATCATCATCAATGTCACTAACGCCACTACTTAAACTAAAGCGAACATTAAAATTATATTTTTCTAAATTTTTTTTAGCACTATTTAAAGGACCAATTTTATTATCAATCGCAATTGCTTTTGATACATCAGAATTTAAAAATGATTCAATTATTAAATATCCATGATCACATCCAACATCAGCAATTATTTTATATGGCTTTATCAATTTAGCAATTTCACAAATTCTTTTAGAAAACATATAGCATACCTCTATAGTAATTTTACACTAAAAGGTGCGTTTTGTCAAAAATAAGAAAAGTAAATATTCAAACAAAAAAGTCTACACGACTTGAATATTTCAAGTTTTGTAGACACTATTAATTATTATTTAAATTGACTAAGTCTCTTTTGACGAGTAGGATGACGCAATCTTCTAATAGCTTTAGCTTCTATTTGTCTTATACGTTCACGAGTAACACCAAACTCTTTTCCTACTTCTTCAAGAGTATGTGGTTTTCCATCTGTTAATCCAAATCTCAATCTTAAAACTTTTTCTTCACGAGCAGTCAAAGTTTTCAAAACAACATCAATTTCTTCTTTATATTTTTCATTAATTGTATAATCTAAAGGATTAGGCATTTCAGTATCATGAACAAAATCACCTAATGTAGAATCTTCCTCTTCGCCTACTGGACTCTCTAGTGAAACAGGTTCTTGAGCAATCTTTTGGATTTGTTGGACCTTTTCAACAGAAATTTTCATTTCCGCTGCTATTTCTTCAGGTGTTGGCTCTCTTCTCAAGTCTTGAGTTAACTTTCTTTGAATACGAACTAACTTATTAATAGTTTCAACCATATGAACAGGGATACGAATTGTACGTGCTTGATCAGCAATAGCTCTAGTTATTGCTTGACGTATCCACCATGTTGCGTATGTTGAAAATTTAAATCCCTTAGTAGGGTCAAATTTATTAACAGCTTTCATTAATCCCATATTTCCTTCTTGGATTAAATCTTGCAATTGCATTCCACGTCCTAAATATCTTTTAGCAATAGAAACAACCAAACGTAAATTTGATTCGATAAGAATAACTCTTGCATCTTGTCCTTCTTCAACACATGCTCTTAATTTTGCTTGCTCTTCTTCAGACATTTCTTTCTTTCCTTTTAGAACCATATTTAAAATATCTTCAGCAATTAAGCCTTGTTGAACAGTACGAGACAATTCTAATTCTCTATTTGTAGAAAGTAGAGGAATTTGTCCTATTTCTTTTAAATACATTTTGATTGGATCATCAGCTTGACTAGGAGTACCAATAGATGAAACAATATCATCTATATCTTTTGTCTTTAAATCATTTTCAATTTCACTACTGAATTCATTAAACTCAGTATCACCTTCTAATTCACCAATAAATCCATCAAAATCATCTACCAATTTATCTAAATCGCCATCTTCATCTTCTTCACAGCTCTCTAGATCATCATCATCGCTTACAATATCGATATTTAAATCTTCTAATCTTTTAGTGATTTCATTAAAATCTTCACTGTCTTCGTCAGCAATATCAAGAATTTTTTTTACTGCCACATATCCTTTTTTCTTTCCTTCTTCAACAACTTTATCAACAAGAGCTTGTTGTTCTTCATTTATCATAAAATCACTCCTTATTTCGGTCTTTTATTTTTATAGTTTTCCTCTTAAGTTCACTAATAGCACGCAAATGATCTATATCTAAATCACCTTCACTATTTCGTAACATGTCAAGTTTTTTATCTTTCGCATACTTAAATATCATTTCAGTACATTCTTTTATCAGATCATCAACAAAGTTATCATCGCCAATTATTGTTTCTCTCAATATATTGTCTAATCTTTCTTTTGTTTCTTCATCAACATCAATAGAATTACAAAATTCTTCATAAATCATTTGATGATTTTGATGATAATAGTTAACAATACTTAAAAACAAATCACGATTTCCTTTGTCAACATAAAGATTTAATGTAAATGGCAACAATCTTGCGATTTTATCACAATATTCTTTTTTTTGAAAAGCCATACAAACCAACATTTGTTCAGCCTTTAAGTAACGAGATTTCGAGTTGCTTTTTAGTTCAACAATATCTTCATCTTTACTATTTTTTTCAAACATACTATCGTTTGAAAAAACAGCATTTTCAAAATCATTATTCAACTCTTTACTATTTAATTCCAAATCATCACTCATTCTTTTAAAGATTTGATTTTCAATATATTTAGAATTAAACATTTTCAAATATAAAAATATATTTTTCTTAAAATTTTCAACACTGTTAATGTCACTTAATATTAATTTTCTTTTTTCTAAAGAATATAAATAATCTATACTACTAATATATTCGTTTTCCAAAAATCGATTCAATGAATCTTTCCCATACTTTTCTAGATATTCATCAGGATCAATTCCTTCAGGTAAAAGCATAACACTGACATTCATACCTTCCTTTAAGAATAATTGAATCGCTCTTTTAGTAGCAGTAACACCAGCAGTATCACCATCAAAGCACAAAACAATATTAGAAGTAAGTTTTTTAATCATTTTGATATGATTATCAGTTAAAGCAGTGCCCATTGTAGCAACAGTATTTAAAACATCAGCACGATAAGCAGCAATAACATCCATAAAACCTTCAAATATATATACTCTATTCTTCTTTTTGATATCATTTAATGCATATGAGTAGTTATAAAGAATATTACCCTTCTTAAAAATATCATTTTCAGTTGTATTAATATATTTCGGTTCACCTTTTTGAGACTCTTGAAATATTCTACCACTGAAACCTACAATATTACCATTTTGATCATCAATAGGGAAAATAATTCTATTTCTAAACATATCATAATGATTTTTTTCATGAATCAAACCACATTTAATTAAATCAATTGGTAAATATGGCTCTTCTTTTTTAGTCATTGCTTCATAAAGAAGATTATTTTCTTTGCTAGCTAAACCGATTTTGAATCTTTTTATTATTTGATCATCTAATTTACGATTATGCAAATAATCTAATGCAACTTTCCCTTCAATAGAATTTTTTAAATAAAATTCATAATAAGTTGTAGCATCTTGCATAATTTTGTAGAGTTTTTCAAAATTTTGTTGACGAGAATTGTTTCCTAGTTTAACATCAATCCCACATTTTTCTCCAACAATTTTCACAGCTTCAGGAAAAGATACATGTTTGTACTTTTGAACAAACGTAATAGCATTACCAGTTTCACCACAACTAAAGCATTTAAAAACTTTTTTGTTAGGTGAAACAGATAAAGAAGGATTACTATCATTATGGAAAGGGCATATCCCTTTATAATCATTTCCCTTTTTTTCTAGTTTAATATGTTCTCCTATTACCGCAACAATATCTGCTTTATCTAAAATTTGTTTTATTGTCGCATCAGGTATAAACATATATTTTCCTCCTCGTATAATATAAATTATAATCTATTATTAATATAATTAACTAAATCTTCTATTTTTACTCTTTCTTGAGTCATAGTATCACGTTCTCTAACTGTTACACAACCATCTTCCATTGTATCATAATCAACAGTTACGCAGAATGGAGTACCATTAGCATCTTGACGACGATATCTTTTACCTATTTGACCACTTGTATCGTAATCACAAGCAAATTTATCGACTAACATGTTATATACTTCAGTAGCTTTTTCGCCTAACTTATTTACAAGTGGTAATACAGCTACTTTTTTTGGAGCTAAGAAAGGTTTCAAATGTAGAACTTCTCTAGTATCGCCATTTTCTAATTTTTCTTCTTCATAAGCGCTAGTTAAAATTGCTAATAATAATCTTTCAACACCAACACTTGGTTCTACAACGTAAGGTAAATATCTTTGATTAGTTTCAGGATCTAAATATTCCAAATTTTCATTAGAAGCCTTTTGATGAGCACCTAAATCATAATTAGTTCTATCGGCAATTCCCCAAAGTTCACCCCAACCAAAGAAAAATAAGAATTCAATATCAGTAGTGGCTTTTGAATAGAAAGATAATTCTTCTTTTTCATGATCGCGATAACGAACTTTATTTTTATCTAAGCCAACATAATCAAGAAAATCTAAGCAATATTTTTTCCAATATTCAAACCATTCCAAATCTGTATCAGGCTTGCAGAAAAATTCTAATTCCATTTGTTCAAATTCTCTAGTTCTGAAAATAAAGTTACCTGGTGTAATTTCATTTCTAAAGCTTTTACCAATTTGTCCTATACCAAAAGGAATTTTCTTTCTTGTTGTTCTTTGAACATTTTTAAAGTTAACAAAAATACCTTGAGCTGTCTCTGGTCTTAAATAAACAACATTTTTTTCATTTTCAATAACACCTTGATTAGTTTTAAACATCAAATTGAATTTTCTGATATCAGTGAAATTGTTAGATCCACATTCAGGACAAACAATATTGTGTTCCTTAATATAATCCATTATTTGCTCATTAGTCCAACCATCACCAGTTACTTCACCATGTGAATGTTCTTCTATTAACTTGTCTGCTCTAAAACGAGCTCCACATTTTTTGCAATCCATAAGAGGATCACTAAATCCACCAACGTGGCCACTTGCAACCCATACTTTTGAATTCATAAGAATTGCGCTATCTATACCAACATTATATGGAGAATTTTGAACAAATTTTCTCCACCATGCTTGTTTAATATTATTTTTTAATTCCACACCTAATGGGCCATAATCCCATGCATTGGCAAGACCACCATATATTTCACTACCTTGATAAACGAATCCTTGGTTTTTCAAAAATGAAACAAATTTTTCCATAGTCATATCTGCCATAATATATCTCTCCTTTTTCACTTACCCTATATGATAACATAATTTTTTTCTTTTGTAAATAGGGAAATTTTTGTATATCTAAATATTGAGCCATACAGTAAATATACTCAAATTAAAAATTCTTTTTTTATTAAAAAAAGCTTCAGCAAAAAGCTAAAGCAGTATTACTCATTAGTATAATTATCAAAATATCCTTGAATTAAAACGATAGGTGTACCTTTATCACCACTACCAGAAGTTAAGTCACATAATGAACCAATTAAATCTGTTAATCTACGTGGAGTAGTTCCTTGTGAGACCATTTGCCCTTTCAAATTACTATCTTTTTTACGAATATAATCAGAAATAGCAGCTTTAAGCTCTTCTCCTTTTAATTGGGCGAAATCATTATCAGCCAAATATTTTAATTTTACTTCATTTGGTTGACCAATCAAACCATCTGTATATCCCGGAGAAACAACAGGATCTGCTAATTCCCAAATTTTACCAACGGGGTCTTTAAAAGCACCATCACCATATACCATTACTTCCACTTCGGTATTTGTTTTTTCAAAAATCATTTTTTGTATTTTCTTTGCAATTTCAAAACAATTTCTTGGGAATAATTTCACTTTATCTTCAGTTGCTTTATTAGTACCTAATAAACCATATTTTTCATTATATCCTGAACCATTTATTGATTTTGTCATTATATCATCTAACCCATAAACTAATTCAGCACCATTTTCTTTAAGCAAACGTTTTGTTCTTTCACGAGTATGAATATCGCAACATAAAACATTTTTTGTATATTTCAAAATATTTCTAGGGTCATTTGCAAAAATTATTTCTAATTCACAACCACTAGCAGTTATTAAATCGCGATAATATTTAACATAGTCAACACCAGTAAAATAATGTTCTTTATAACCAAATAATTCACGATATTTTTCTTCTGTTAAAACATCACTCCAAGGATTAACCTTTGCTTTATCTAAGTCATCTAGCGAAACCAAATGATTCCCAACTTCATCTGATGGATAACTTAACATTAGAACAATTTTCTTAGCACGTTTAGAGATTCCTTTCAAACAAATTGCGAATCTATTTCTACTTAATATAGGGAAAATAACACCTATTGTTTTATCACCAAATTTATTATAAATATCATTTGCTATATCGTCAGTCGTAGCATAATTTCCTTGACTACGGGCAACAACAGCTTCAGTAACAGCAATTACATCACGTTTATGCAAGCTGAATCCTTCACTCAAACTAGCATTAATAACACTATCAGTAACGATTTGACAAATATCATCGTCTTCTCTAATTATAGGAGCTCTTACTCCCCTAGCAACTGTTCCAACTAATCTTTCCATAGTTTCTCCTTTTCAAATTGATTATTATAAAAAGTATCATTTTTTACCAATATATTTTATACCAATCAAACTCAAAAAACAAGAAAAACATTATCTAAAAAACTCAAAAAATGTCAGCACCATACTCATAATAACTATCAATATTAAAGAAACCATTCCACTTCTTCTAAAGGCAACAAATTTCTGAAATATATAATTAGCAATTTGACCTATGATAATTGAAATAACTATTAATATTAACGGATATAATTTGTTAGATAAAAAAACTGAGAAAATATAATAACTTAACAAACTAGAAGAAATACCAACAAGTCGAGAAAAAACTAAATTTTTAGGAACATCAAACATTAAAAAAGTTTCTAACAAAATTAAAATTATAAATGATAAGAATATCGAACAAAAGTAATTAAGAGTTAAAAATTCGTTATTAAATATCTTAAACTTTAAAATTAACAAAAAAAGCGTCAACATCAAAATAGGAATAAAAACAAATTCTTTAATTAGTGATTTAAAATTATTTTTTTTCATATAAAAAACCTTCTTTCATGATTATTATGGAAAAAGAAGGTATTTTTATTCAATTATTTTTAATCTTATTGGCAATTTTTTTTGTTTGACTTTTATAGCCTAAATAATAGTCATAATATCTATCTAAAAATTCATTTATATCGTTTATTGATTTCTCATCTTCAATAATTTTCTTTATTATTTTTTCATCAAATTGTTCTACTTTTGTTAAGTATAAAAATCTTAAAATGTTATAACTTTTACCATAAATAATTGCCTCATTTAAAGAAAAACACTTTTTACACAAAGAAGTTCCCGAATCTAATTGTAAAGAATACAAATCTTCTTTAGTTTGGCATTTGCTACAATGAGAAAAATTTGGAGCAATTCCCAATAAATATAGCAATTTAGTTTTAAATATTAAACAATATAATTTTCTATAAGCAATGTTTTTATTTATTAAATCCAAAATTTTAGACAAGAAGCTATAAAGAGTATGATTATCATTTGTATGCATACTCAAAGAATAAATAATTTCAAGAATTTCTATAGAATTAAGTAAAGCATCAATATCATTTTTTATATTAGAATAATTATCTAGCACTTTTCCACTCGTAATTATTTCGAAAGAATCTTTTTTATTTTCTTTTTTCGCAACATCAAAAGATAATTTAATTAACTCTTGTGAATAACTAAAGTTTTTGCTTTTATAATTATTAGCATTTCTAACTAAATAAGACTTGATTCCATTTTCGCTTAATATAAATGCTATTTTAGATGTTTCTTGATATTTAATTGTCTTTATGACAATCCCTTCTTGTGTTAGCATTCTTTTCTCCCTTAGCAATAAACTCCATAGAAGTTTCTTCGTTTTTAGATTTTTTATTAGCCTTATAATCTAAATAATCACTAATTTTACCACTCTTAATAAATTTTTCCATTTTATTGTTATTCATTTGTTAGCCCTCCTAACAAATATCATAACATTTTTTAAAAAACTTATACCTCAATTAATTTTTTTCCAAAAAATACCCTAAACGTTTAAGTTGAGCTTTTTTATTTCTCCAATCATCCTCAACTTTCACCCATAATTCTAAGTAAACTTTTTGACCTAAAAGCATTACAATTTCTTTTCTAGCTAAAGTGCCAATTTGTTTAATCATCTGACCACCATGTCCAATGATAATTTTTTTCTGTGATTGACGCTCAACGTAAATAGTAGCGTGTATATCTATTAAATTATTATCATCTTCGTTAACTTTCATACTATCTAAAGCAACAGCCACAGAATGCGGAACCTCTTCTTTAGTTAATTGTAGTACTTTTTCTCTAATAATTTCTGAAATAACAAAACTTTCTGGATGATCACTAATCTGATCAGCTGGATAATACTCAGGTCCTTCATCTAAATTTTCTACCATGCTTTCTAATAAAAGATTAACATTTTCTCCATTTAGAGCACTAATGTAAAAAACTTCGCAAAAGTCGTATGCATCTTGAAATTTAACAACATTTTCAATTAGTTTTTTCTTATCTTTAACTAAATCAATTTTATTTACTACTAAATATACTGGTGTTTTAACATTCTTTAACTCTTTTATAACGAATTCATCACCACTACCAAAAGGACTTGTCCCATCTATTATTAATAAAATCATATCAACATCATTTAAAGTTGATAAAGATTCCTTATTCATAAATTCTCCTAATTGATGATGAGGCTTGTGAATGCCTGGAGTATCAATAAATATGATTTGCTCTGTATCAGTAGTATAAATTCCTTGAATTTTATTTCTAGTTGTTTGGGGTTTATTACTAATAATTGATATTTTTTTTCCTAAAACTTTATTAACAAAAGTTGATTTACCAACATTTGGTCTACCTATTAGTGCTACAAAACCTGATTTATGAACATTATTCATGCAAATTATCCTCATTAAATGAATATGGCAATAATTCTTTTACTTTTAATATTTTAATATCTTTATATAAATTTGTTAATATTACATCACATTCAGGTCTCATCAATTCACTGATTACTTGTCTACAAGCTCCACAAGGAGAAACAGGTTGTTCAGTATTACCTATAATCATTATTTTAAGAATGTCAAATTTTCGATAACCTAAAGAATAAGCTTGAAATAATGCTGATCTTTCAGCACAATTACTTAAGCCATATGATGCATTCTCAACATTAGTGCCAATAATATATTGACCATTTTTTAGTAATATTGCTGCACCAACTTTGAACTTTGAATATGGCGAATATGAATTCAAATATCCTTCATAAGCTTTTTCATATAATTCTTCCATTTCTTTACTTAGCTTCATTGTTTTCTCTCCTTAAACCTAAATTATTCAATATTTCGTCTTGTTTAGCAAACATAATAATTTCATCTTCTTTTTGAATATGATCATAACCAGAAAGATGTAAAATACCATGAACTAACAAAAATGCAAATTCTCTTTCTTTACTATGTCCATATGCTAAAGCTTGTTCATATACTTTGTCAATACAAATGAAAATATCTCCTAAATAAGTGTCATCTTCTTCATCATCTTCTTCAAAGGAAATGACATCAGTTGGACGATCTAATCCACGATATTCTTTATTCATACGATGTATTTCGCTAGCATCAACCAATATTAATGACACTTCTTTATCCTCTTTTATTCCATTTGATACTATTTCAATTATTTTTTTATAATCAAATTCAATTCTTCTATCATCGCTACTGTAATTATCATAAAGGTTAATTATCATATACTTTTTATTTTCCACTTTCTTCGTATTTTTCAATTATTTTATAAACCAATGGATGTCTCATAACATCAAAGCGCTCAAATTGGATAATTTTTATTTCATTTATATCTTTTAATAAAGTAACTGCCTCAATCAAACCAGAATTGTTGCGATTTGGCAAATCTATTTGAGTAACGTCGCCAGTAATAATCATTTTCGAATGAAATCCTAAACGAGTTAAAAACATCTTCATTTGCGACAAAGTGGTATTTTGGGCTTCATCTAGTATTATTATAGCATTTTCCAAAGTTCTTCCTCTCATATAAGCTAAAGGTGCAACCTCTATCGTTCCTCTTTCTATCATCCTATCAACAGTTTCTTTTCCTAAAGCATCATACAAACCATCATAAATTGGAATTAAATATGGATCTATTTTTTCTTTGAAATCACCTGGTAGAAATCCTAATTTTTCTCCAGCCTCAACTATAGGTCTAACAAGAATAATTTTCTTAGCCTTGTTACTTTTCAACCTATTTAAAGCATATAAAACAGCTAGATATGTTTTACCAGTTCCAGCAGGCCCTAATCCAAATACGATGTCGTAATCTTCCATACTCTTTAAATATAATTTTTGATTAAGAGTTCTTGGAAAAACCGTTTTCCCCGTAGGAGATGAATATATAACTTGTTTTTTGAGATATAAATCAACTATATCTTGAGAATGATTAAAATCCATATTGTTCAATAAACTTAAAAAATCAGCTTCATTAAGTTCCAAACCTTGATTAAACAAATTTTCGAGTGCTTCTATAAAAATAGCAACATCCTTTGCATTTTCAAAATCTTCCAAAACATATATAGAACCTTGTTTAATCAAAATTTCAGTATTAAAAAAAGTTTCCATATAATTAAGGAAAATATTATTTGGACCTACAATTTTCGCCTCATTTTCAAAATTATTCAATTCATAAATTAATTCATAATCCATAAAAAAGTCTCCTATAAAGATTATATCATATTTTTTTTAATTTGTTAAGAATTCTTCTATTGATTCTTCACTTTTCACAACAAATCTAAAATAATAATTATTTTCATCTTCACTACTTCTAGCTAACTTTATATAAATTATTTTTTCCAATTTATTAGTTTTATTTGCTAAAAACTTTTTGTATATTAATGTTTTAGCGTAATTATTAGCTTCATCATAACTTAAAACAGTTTTTGTATTTTCTCGTTCATAATAATATCTTCTTTTAATGTAAAATAAATCAAAAAAATTCTTTACTACCGTTTCTTCATAATCATTATCAGTATTTTTATCTTTTCCAATCATTTTATCTTTATAAAAAAAATAATCTTGATAACTGACTTTTCCATTACGAACATTATCATTTTTTATTTTTGGAATAGTATATTCGTAATATTCAAGAACCTCACCAATGACATATCCTTTTGGATGAATACGTTCTATACTCTGATCATAATGTAAAATATCCCCACTAATTAATAAGTCACCTTTTTTAACATATTGTTCTTCTTGAATTAAAACTATCCCCTTTTCTACATGATACTTTTTTATAATAGCATCTTTTTTCGCATATAAGTAACCAGGAATTTTATCGTTTCTATTATCATCATCAGGATTTAAAAATGATGGTGATATCTCAATTAATAATGTTGTACCCTTTTTACTAATACCAATCCATTCATAATGATAAAATTTCTTTTTTAAATCCTTATCTATATCATTAAGATCATCGTTCAAAAATGAAAATGGGCCGACCTTTTTCATTTTACTTATAACATAATTTTCTACTTCATAATCATATGTATTAGAATCAACAAAAGTTATTTCTGTTATAGTTTTTGATATAAATATCATTACAAATGAAAAGGCAAAAGCGCCAATCAACGTCACAAAATGCTTAGAAACGACTTCTTTCATCCTTGAAAATAAAATATTCACAAAATAAACGTTGTCAAAATTATTTTTGAGTATATTTAAGGTTTTTTTGTCAGTCACAAACGTGATTTTCTCATCGCCGACTACAAGATTTTTTATATCTAAACCACTTATTAAATTAAGATCTTTTTTATCAATTTCAACCTTATAACTCTTCATATTTAACCCCTTCTACTTCCCCAACAACTTCTATCATATAATTATCCATAGCTTTTAATTTTAAATTTGACCCAAAAATTGTTATTTTATCTACTTTAATCTCATTTTCTAGTATCTCTTTTAAAGCAAGATAATTAGTTATCACAACTCTTTTATTAGAATATAGTACCACTTTTATTTTTGAATTTTTAGTCTTACTATCAATATTTTTTTTCATTAAAAATCACTTCCATCACATACATTATATGTGAAAAAACTAATAAAATAATAACAACTTTTGAAAAATAAAAAAGCGGATTTACATCCACTTTTTAAGATATCATCAATTAGGGCGACGATATTGATTTTTCTTAGCAGCTCTTTTTTTCATTTTCTTAATATCACTTGGTTTTAAGAAATGTTCCCTTTTACGTGCTTCTTGAAGGGTTCCGCTTCTAGATACATCACGTTTAAAGCGTTTAAGAGTTTCTTCAATTGTTTCATTTTCTCTAACTATGGTTTTTGGCATCTCGTTTCCCTCCTTCCGCACTCATAATTACTACACTATTATACACCTTTTAATATAAAAAGACAAGAAAATTATTATTTTTTTTTATATTTTTTTTGCAATTTCTAGAATCTTTGAGGCTTGATCTAAGTAGTTATCAGCTATTTTTTTGAAATCAATGGATAAACTTTCACTCATTCCCATCTTTTCTTTGAAACTAGCTACTAAATACCATTGTAAGCATTGATAAGTTTTCCATAAATAAAATCTCTTTAACTTATCATTGTCGACTTTTTCATAATAAACATTTAATAAATCTAAACCATCTTCTAATTTAATATTTGCAAAACAAGCAATATCATAAACAGGATCATTATTTCCAGAAAATTCAAAATCAACAGTAATCAATTCACCATTATCTAAAACAATAAAATTAGATGGTTGACTATCACCATGAGTTAAGACTTTTTCTTGACTTTCTAGATATTCTTTAAATTTCATAAATTCATTTTTAAGTATTAAATATTCTTCTTTTATATCAGAATCATCTAAAAGACTTTGATACTTTTCAATTCTTAAAAACGGATTATAATCATATTTAGACAATTCCTTGCTTTGATGGATTTTCTTTAATATTTTACAAACAGCTAATAAATCATATTTACCTTCTAAAGTGTTAAGAGAGTTACCTTGAACATAATGAGACATCTTGACACCAGATGTAATATCAAAGTAAATAGTTTTATTAGTCACACCTAAAGATTCCATTATCTTAATATTTCTTGCTTCCGCCTCGCGATTAACAAAGTTTTCAGCATATTCTCCAAGAAAACGAATTGTATATAGCTCATCATCACTTGAAACAACATATGTATAATTGCTCATTCCTCCCATCAATCTACTTTCAATTTTAGCATCATTGTGATCTAAAATATTGTTTGCATAAAATTCAACCATTTGTAGCCATGATTGTTCACGCAAATAATTAGCAAATTTATTTAATGCTAAATAGCGATGAGATATTTTATTTTTAATGTCCTTTGTTAATTCATAATATGTCTTTTTATACATGTTTACATAAAATAATGAATCATATCCAAATCCTTTATCAAAGTCAGTAGTGTCTTCGGTAATTTTTCCATTAACTTTTCCATGAAAATACCTTACTTTAGATGATTTATCGATATAACAAATAACGCATTCAAAATAAGCATCACGATTAGCAACACCTTCTAACTCGGATAACAATTTTCTATTATTATCAATATATGTGGCATTCTCACCACTATATCTACTAGAATGAACACCTGGTTCACCACCTAAAGCTTTTACAAAAAGTCCTGTATCATCACTAATTACAGGTATGTCATATTTTTTATGATAATGCTCAGCTTTTAAAAAGGCGTTTTCTTCTAATGAGGCACCATCTTCTACTACCTCATCATTGTCGTTTAAATCAGTTAATGTCACGATATCAACATCTTTCAATATTTTTTTTACTTCTTCCTGTTTGTCTTTATTGTGACTTGCAAATAATATCTTCATATCTATCACCTTTAATATTATATAATATTACCACATTTCTTCATAAAAAGCAATAAAAAAATCCATTAGTGTCAACTAACAGATTCTTCTAATTTTCCATTAACAAAAATACTTATGCTGTTATAATCCAAAAAACTAAGGTTATACTTAATTTCTTCTAACTTCTGTTGGGATAGTTTTTCTTCAACATAAACTTTCAAATTGTTTTTATTATCGATTGAATATTTAAAGTTATTTTCACTGATAATATTCTTTTTGGCACTTAGCATATCTAAAAGCACTTCTAAATCGCCTTTGTTATGAAAAAGCGTATGTGGTATCATTCCATAATCAGTAAATTCATAATAAATAACACTATGTGTTGAAGTTGTTGAAAAAATGACTGGATTAATCTTGACATCAGCATCTATTTTGAATATTTTTTTACCAATTTTCACCTCTAAATGTTTTATTCCTAAATACTTATAACTCCACATCAATGACGTTAAAAAAGATTCTACATTAGTTTTCGAGCCTATTTTTTCAATTTCAATGAACAATGTATCATTATTTCTTTTTAGTGATTTGATATTTATACTTTCAAATAAAGTTGTTTTATAATTGATTGGTAAACTATTTCTATATTCATCAAACAGCTTAATTAAAAATATTATTTCATCATAATTATCATTTTTTTTCACATTTACATTAACTATTTCTAATTTATCATTTTCATTTAACAAACATATTTTAATTTTTTCACTTCTATCAGAAATAGAATCTACCAGCTCAACTTCATAATCTCCATAACTCTGTTCTTTATTAATAATAATAAAAACAATAGAAAAAAGCAACAAACAAATAAAGAATAAAAAACGACTATAATATTTTTTCATACTAAATAATATGAATTAAATTATTTTTTATGCCTCTACTTCTTATCATATTTACTTAAAAGCAATTCTAATATTTCATCATTACCGAACTCTAAAGCATACGAATATATTGTTCGATGTTTATTATCAATATAATCAATATCAGCACCATAATCAATCAAAATTTTAACAAGTTTAATGTTACCACTTAGTATTGCTCGATAAAGATAACTTTTATTATAGAAAATCTCATTAGGATTTGCTCCATGTTCTAAAAGAAAGTGAATTATGTCCAAGTTACCATTATAAATAGCTATTAATAAAGCAGATTGATTAAAGCCATCAACAGTTTTAATTCTAGCATATCTTTCATACAATAATTTAACAATCTTCAAATTGCCATTAATAAGGGCATAATACATTAAACTTCGACCAAAATAATCCCAATCATTAACATTTGTTATAGTTACTTTTTCATAAATATATTGATAATTATCATTTGAAACTTCATAATGAAGTTTATATTTGCCAAAACATTTACGATAATCAGGACTATTAAGATATTCTAATAAAAAATTAGCATTTTCATATTTTTCATTGATTAAAGCTAAATCATATGGAGTTTGCCCATCATTATCTTTAATGTCAACTCTGAACCCTGAAAGCAATAAAGCCTTTAGCGCTTTTACAGAACAATTGATTGAAGCAATATGCATAGCAGTTTGTCCATAAATATTTCTAAAATCTGTAACAAGCATATTTCGTAATATATACATTACTAAATCATCATCACCATTTTCACAAGCAAAATGCAAAACATTATTTTTCCTATTATCACAATCAAGCAAACTCGAACCACAATCAAGCAGGACCCTAATCACATGTTTTTGTCCGGATCTTGCGGCATAATGAATTGGATGTAATCCATTTTCATCAGAATCATTAATTTTTGCTCCATGATTCAATAACATATTTACAACATTAAGGTTGTTTATAGATGAAGCTATATGTAGTGGCGTAATCATTCTTTTGTTTTTATGATCAACATTTGCCCCTTCAATGATTAATTTTTCAACAACCTCATCATTCCTGAATTGAACAGCAAAATGAAGTGGTGTATCCCCATAGATATTTTCTTTATTAACTGAAACTCCCATTTTAATTAGTAAATCAATAATTTCATAATTATTATTTTTACTAGCTTTATGTAATAAATTTTCACCTTTTTTATCAATGATATTAATATCGCTTTTATTCTCATAATAACGAATAACATATTTACAATCATTTCTTAGAGCAGCTTCAAATATATCATTTGATTTCATATCTCCAATATTTTCATATTTCATGTACATATTATTCATTATTTGTTGCTCCTTTAGATAACTTTTTAGACAATTCTTTACTTAAGGAAAAAGTCACTTTTACAACACCATGTTTAACCTTTTTTTCACCATTTATCGGACTAAAATATTCATATGAGTCAATAATGGTCTTCTTAAAAGTGCCAAAATTAGTAATAATAACTGTATCTTTCTTTTCTAAATTAAAAACAAGTTCATTCAAGAACTCATCTGTAACTTGTTCAACTTCTTTTTTTGTAAGATTAAGTCTTTCACTGATTCTAGTTATATATTCTTGTTTTTTCATAGCATTCACCTTTGATTAAGTATACCATTTTTATTATAACTTAACAAGAAAAAAAGTATGAAAGTTTTTCACTCTCATACTAATTTGTTAAAGTTCATTTTATAGAATAAAGGCTAAAATTCCACCCTTACCTTTGTTTACAATTTTCTCTAAACTTTCCTTTATCTTATATTGTACATTGTCAGGCAACATATACAATTTTGCTTTTATACCATCATTGACAACTTCACTAAGTTTTCTTCCAAAGATTTCCAAATCCCAAATTCCTGTTGGATCATTTTCATAATCAGACATTATTTTATCTAACAAAATCTTTGATTGTTCTTCGCTACCAATTATCGGTTCAAATGTTGATTCTACATCTACCTTTATCAAATGTATTGAAGGGGCTAAAGCTCTTAATTTTACTCCATAACGTGAACCTTGTTTTATAATTTCTGGAGTATCTAAAGTCATATCTTCAATTTTTGGAGTTGAAATGCCATAGCCAGTTGCTTTAACACTTTCAAGAGCGCCTTTTAATGAATCATATTCATATTTTGCATTCATAGCATCTTGTAATAAAGCAATAAATGCTCCTTTATCATTAATAGCTTCACCTACGATATCAGCTAAAATTTGATTATACAATTCTTCTTCGCAATTGATTTCAATTTCAACTTCTCCTGTTCCGCTATCTAATGATGTAATAATTACACTTTCAAATAATTCACATTCTGAAAGTTTACTTCTAATCATATCGACATGTTTAAATTTTCTAAATTCGCCAGTTACATTATCAATAATCTCATTAAATTTTGATTTTATTTCATTATCATCATTTAATGAAGAAATCCAACTTGGAACTTTTATATCCAACTTACTAATATCAAATTCATTCAAAGCAGCCTTTAATATTGTATCAATATCACTATCACTTAATTCACTCACATCAACAGGAACAACTAAAACATCATAAGCTTCTGCCATCTTTTCAACTAGTTTTAATGTTTCTGAAGCTTGAGGCAGTTTAGTATTTAAAACAATTACAAATGGTTTATTGCAATTTTTTAAGTCATCAACAAGTTTTTTCTCAATTTCTTCATAATCGTTACGACTAAATTCACCAAAACTTCCATCACTTGTTAACAAAATTCCAATGTGAGAATGATTTTCAATTACTTTTTTAGTTCCTATAGTAGCAGCCTCTTCAAAAGGAATATCATCGCTAAACCAAGGAGTTTTAACAGTTCTTGGAGCACCATCTTCATTGACATAACCTTTTGAGGAAGGAATAATATAACCAACACAATCTACCAATCTAACACTTAAATTCAATTCATTCTCTACTGTTATATATACATTATTTGAAGGGACAAACTTAGGTTCTACAGTCATAATAGTTTTACCTTCAGCACTTTGAGGAAGATCGTCTAAAATTTTATTTTTTGTATCTTCATCAACAACATATGGCATAACCTTATTTTCAATAAACTTTCTAATAAACATTGATTTTCCACTACGTACTGGGCCTACAACTCCTATATACATTTCCCCACTGGTCCTAAATACGACATCTCTTATAACGCTATCACTCATTTTTATCCTCACCTTCTAATACTTCTAATAAAGAATATTCAATTTGACAACTAAATATGAATATTTTTTTAATTACATTGTTTAAATCATAGAAAACAAATCTTCACTAACGCCATCTGACATTATTTTCTTAACTAGTTGATCTTCTTGTTGTTTATCAATTTTCTTATTTGCTACAACACTGATTTCTTGAATCAATTCACGAATAACTTTTTCATCTTTCAAATCACTGCTTTTCACTTTTTCAACAATAGCAAACACTTTCTCTGGATCAATATTGTTTTGAGCTATTAAAGAAAAAATCTTACCTAAATTCAAATTATCACCTCTATAAAATATATTATAATGACATCAAAAAAATGTTATTAGTTATTACAAATAAACAAAAAGTGTAACTACCTATTTAGATAGCTACACTATAAAAACTGAATTTATTATTTATTAATAAAAGCATAACACTCTTTTAATTATAAAACAGATAACAAAAAAGTAAAATAATAATTATTTCATTTATAAAAGATCTCCATGACTTGCAAACCAAAAAAGTCTATGTATTTGATATAAACTATAATCTGAAATTAATCCTTGACGATAAATTTCAAATAATAATTCACACTTTTTATCTTTATAA
>MSHB01000023.1 GCA_001940985.1 Mollicutes bacterium Phil14 | reverse complement strand
CAAACACAATATTTGGATTTTTTTCCCTTTTTCCATCTTCATTATACATTATAATTGTTTTTTTGGCAAGAATAAAAAAATGATTCTTAATTTTAAGAATCATTTGTATAATATTTTTATTAGCAATTCCTTTGCATATGAATTCAGGAAATAAAGTGTCAATGATATGAATAACCAAACAAATATTTTAATCATATTATTGGTAAAAATTGCATTTTTCACATTATAATTTTTTTCTTTTAACATAACAAAAGAATATTTTTCAATTTTTATTATATTTATAACACTAACTAATAAAAATATAAAGCCAAAGAAATATAAGTATATAATATTGTTTTTGATAATAGCACCTGATGTCGATTTTTTTGCAAAATTTTGGTTTATTACTGATTTATTAGCAAATGATATTGCATCTTCCCAAGTTAAATATTCTTTACAGGAATTTTCAAAATCATGTTCTTTAAAATTAATAGTATTAAAATACTTATAATTTTGGAATATATCAGCATATGAAAATTCTTCAATAATTTCATTAAATACATTATCAGAGACCGCTACACGATTATTATAATCATCAATAATTCCCATATATTTTAAGTTCTTTGTTATTTTTTTACCATTATAAGCGAAAACGACTTCTACTGTTTCTCCAATTCCATCAAAAGCAAAATCTATGTCATAACCTAAATTATATAGGTAAGCTATACCTGCATAAAACTCATCATCGTTTAAATTTGGTTTAGGGCTGGAAGTATTATTATCAAATTCAGGTTTCCACTTTGAAATAGTTTTATCTGAATCAAGTGGCAATCCAAGTAATCCATTTGTGCATAAATCTTCAAAATAATCAAATTTTTTTTGTGATATAAAAGCTATTTTGTATTTGTAATCATATTGGTTGATGTTATCAGAATTTGGGTTACCCAAATCGCTGTAAAAATCAGTTTTATATATCCATTTTACTGTATATGTATCAGTTACAGGACTAGAGTTTAATATATAATTAGAGCTTCTAAGTGTATCACCAATAGTTAATTTTAAATATTCAGCTAGCAAATCAGAAATAATTATTTCATTTTCTTCAAGTTGGCTATTAAATCCATTAAAATAATATTCATCAGCAATACCAACATAATCAATATGGATGCTTCTTTCATCACTTGTTAAATAGTGAGGTATGAAACTATATTTTTTATCTAAAGTATATAATTTATGTTTTTTTATACAATCATAGTTGTAATCATTATCTTGATCAATAATGTTAAGAGACATTTTATCAAGGGAATAAATATATATATCACTATTTTTTATTTTAGTAAATGAAGTAACAAAAATTTGCATCATTAAAAACAACTTGTTCACCAAATTTAATACATAAATTTTTAACATCAAGAATCATTAAAATCACACTCCTTAAATGTTAGTTATTTTACCTATTTTTATCATTTTTACAATTAATATAAACGTTTTCCATAAATAAAAACCTCTTAAAATAAGAGGTTTAAATGCAACTTTTTGTTACAATATGCGAAATTTTGTTTTATTTAGTGTTTTCTTTAATCCAATTAAGTAATCCAACTTTAGGAACAAAACCTATTTTACGGGAAATTTCTTGCTTATTTTTCAATAAAATGATTGTTGGGATGGCTTGAACACCAAACATTGTGGCTAACTCTTCTTCTTCATCAACATTGACTTTAAAAAAAGCCACATTAGAAATTTCCTCAGATAATTCAGAAATGAATGGCGCTAGCATCTTACAAGGTCCGCACCAATCCGCATATAAATCCAATAAGATAAATTCTTCATTAATATTTTTAAATTCTTCTAAATTGATTTTTTTTACCATTCTTTTACTCCTTTTTTAGTCTTTAAAAGTTACGATAGTTGCCCCAAGTCCACCTTCACCATTTCCTCCATAGCGAAAACTTTCAACATTTTTATTATTTTTTAAAGTTTTCTGAACGAGCTCTCTAATAACACCAGTTCCAAAACCATGAATAATACTAACTTGTTTGAAACCTGCAAATATTGCATCATCTAAATATTTATCAATTAATATTGCGGCATCTTCATAACGTTCTCCACGTAAATCTAAACTCATTTTAACGCTTTTCGTAGGAACAGTAATACTTGATTTTTTGCTTGTAACAAATTCATTTTTTATGTTATCTTGTGGTTTTGAATTTTTCCTTAAATTTGATTTATCAACTGTAATTGTAGCATTTCCCATTTGAACACTATATTTATCATTCTTCATTTCTTTTAAAACTATACCATTACAGCCATAATTTTGTATAAAAACAGTATCTCCAACTTTTATATCTTCATTTTTAGAAATAAATGTTTCTTCAATATGCGCTTCTTTTTTAGTTTCTCTTATATTATGCTTTACATCTGATATTTCATGAAGTTTAACTTCACGAAGTTTCATACTTTCTAATTCCTCGAGAATGCTTTCTATTTTCTTGTTGCTCTTTTCAATAATTTTTTTAGCTTCCTCTTCGGCTTTCTTTAAAATCTTATTTTTTTCATCATTTATTTCTTCTAATCTTTCGTCAACTTCAGCAATCTTTCTATTCCATTCGGCTTTTTTAATATTAATTTTCTTTAACTTTTTATCCATTTCTTGAGTTTGACGAATTAATTTTTTCAATGATATATCAACATCATCACTGTTTTGTGAGGAATAATCTTTAGCTTTTTTGATTATATTTTCAGGTAACCCTAAAATGCGTGATATATTTAATGCATTACTTTGTCCAGGAACACCTAATAAAAGTTTATATGTTGGACGCAAAGTATTGATATCAAATTCGACACTTGCATTTATTATATCTTCACGATTAAAGGCATGAACTTTAAGTTCAGAATAATGTGATGTAGCAATTACAAGACATTGTTTACTAATTAATTCATCAAAAATGGCAATTGCAAGTGATGAACCTTCAACGGGATCAGTTCCTGAGCCAAGTTCATCTAAAACAACTAAAGAATTTTGAGTAACATTATTTAATATCTCAATAACATTTTTTAAATGAGATGAAAACGTTGAAAGATTTTGCGAAATACTTTGCTCATCACCAATATCAGCATATACTTCATCAAAAACCATCATTGTGCTTTCTTCACTACAAGGAAGTAACATTCCTGCCTTTGTCATTAATGCAAGTAAACCAATTGTTTTCAATAAAACTGTTTTACCACCAGTATTTGGTCCAGTAATAATTATACCTTTATAATCCTTGCCAATAGAAATATTATTTGAAACCACATTTTCTACTTTTAACAATGGGTGTCTACAAGATATTAAATCTACTATCCCGTTACTATTAATATTTACTTTAGAAGCATTTATTTTGTTAGCATAACTTGCTTTACCAAAGATCATATCTAATTCAATTATAATATTTAAATCATCATTTAATTCACAATTAATATTGGCGATTTCTAAAGAAATTGCTCTTAAAATTTCATATATTTCTTTTTTCTCATCTTCTCTCAATTGATTTAAGCGATTATTTAGATCACAAATAATTTGTGGTTCTATAAAAACAGTTTCACCAGATGAAGATTGATCATGTACAATACCTTTTATTGTATTCTTAAAATCATTTTTAACGGGAATAACATAACGATCATTTCGTATAGAAACTATAGTTTGAGTTAATTTGGAACTGTTTTTTGATATTATTTCTTGAAGTTTACTTTGAATATTCTTTTCTGTTTCAATTATTCTTTTTCTTATATCTTTTAATGTTAAACTAGCTGTATCATAAATTTCACCAAACGGAGATACAATTTCTTTTATTCTTAAATTAACATTTTTAAAATAAATTAATTTGTTCGCCTTTTCTTCAAAATACGGATGGCTAATTAAAGCATTTTCTAAATTTTCATTATATATAATTATATTTTTAATAGTATCAAAAAACTTCCCAATTTCTAATAATTCTTCGATAGACATAACACCATGTTTTTTAGTTTTTTCTAAAATATAATCAATATCGCTATTAAATAAAAGTGGAAATCTATCAAATCGCAAAATTAGTTTACTAGCCTCATCAACTTTTTCCATATAATCTCTTATCTCTTCTTCATCTTCAAAAAGAGTAAGATTATCCAAAATATATTTATTATAGTCCAAGCGAACTTCTTTTTTCACTTCATCTATAATTTTGTCAAATTCTAATATATTCCAATATTTATTTGCAATTTTTTTCATATTTTTTCTCTTTCCTAAAAAATTTTTTTATGATATAATTAAAGTGGTGATTATATGAGTTACAGTACAAATCTTAAAAACTCTGATATAGAGAAAATAATAACTAAATATAGTGATTATGAGTTACCACTTACTAACAATTATACACTATTTCGCGCAAAATACAAGGGATGTACAATAACAATTTTTAAAACTAACACCATTCTATTTCAAGGACTTAATGAAGATGAAGTCTCAAAAGAAATATGTGAATTAGCAAATATAGTAATCAATAGAGAAAAAAACTCAAATGCTTCTTTATCAATTGACTTATCGCTTATGGGAAGTGATGAAGTTGGAACTGGTGATTTCTTTGGGGGAATAGTAGTTGTGGCATCATTCGTTCCTAAAGAATTGATCTCTACTATCAAAAAATTAGGTGTCAAAGATTCAAAGGAATTGAGTGATGATAAAATAAATGAAATAGCTCCTATTCTTATAAAAAAAATTCCTCATACTATTCATTTGCTTGATGACATAAAATATAATTATTTCACAAAAGTAAGAAAATTCAATATGAATAAAACAAAAGCACTTCTTCACAATAGTGCATTATTAAACTTAAAGAAAAAAATCACCACATATGATGGTGTCATTATAGACGCTTTTACAACAAAAGATAAATATTTCGATTACTTAAATGACACAACAAATGTTTTAAAAGATGTAAAGCTTGAAGAAAAAGCTGAAAATAAGTATACTTGTGTAGCAGTAAGCAGTATTATTGCTAGATATATCTTTCTAAAGCATTTGGACGAACTATCAAAAACTGTTAATTTTGAATTACCAAAAGGAGCAGGAAATAAGGTTGATTTAGCAATTCAAAAAATATTGAAAAATCATAATATTAAATTCTTTGATAATATTGCAAAGACAAATTTTAAAAATTTAGAAAAAGCAATAAAATAGGCAAACCATCTGGTTTGCCATTTTTTATTCATTAGTATACAATTCATATAATTTATTTAAAGTATCATTATAATTTATTTTGGATAGACATACATGACAATATTCAATAAATTCAGTTTCAACATCACGACTTCCATCATCCATCTCTTTATATAAAGCAAATGATAAGTGCCCACTGTTGTGAAGTTTTAAATAAATATCATATTTCTCATAATGAAAAACAATTTGATATGTTAATGGAATAGAATCATAAGGATAATCTATATAATCTTTAGTACAATATTCTAAATTAAACATATTCAAAATTTCATTTAGACTATCTTTATTTCTAATTGTTTTTTCAACTGAACTAGAAATTGGATAAAAAGATACATAAAGCAGACTTGAATAATCAGTTTCAAAGTCATTATGTACAGTTTTAAAAACATCTTCTAATAAATATGTATTATCCCATTTTTTCACTTTAACATACAGAGTAATATCATTTAATAATTTTTCATTAAACTCTATTTCTAAATTTTCATCTAAATAAATACCTAAAATTTCATATCCTTTTAAGCTAGGAACATCTGATAAAAGGATATAGTCATTATCAGTTATCACTTCTTCTTTGTGAGAATCAAGTATGAAAGTAATTTTTTTTATTTTCTTTCTTAAAACATATAAATTCATATTTCTGACTACTTCGCCATTATGAATAGTTGTAAAATCACAATCCGTGTACATTCCATAGTAATTGTATAAAGGACTTTTATTAACATCATCAAGGGAAAAGTTGTTTCCCTCAATAATTATGTCTTCTTTTTCTCCATCACTATAATTAATTGTCAGATTATATGTATATATTCCTTTAACATATAATATCAAATTAGTTTTGTATACATTACCGTCAAATGGTTTTGTAAAATCTTCATCAAGATAAAGACCAAGAACTTTGTAATTTTTAACGTTAGGAACGAATTGTAGAGAAAACTTATTTTTGTTAGTCAAATAATCTCTAATAGCGCCATCATCGTAAACTAATGTAATTGAATATAAAGGTATTTCTGGATAAGTTTTTAGTAAAAGTTTTTTATTAGTATCAGACAAAGCAATATCATTATCACGATTAAAAAATGATATTAATTTTTCTTTTATATCATAACAATTTAATTTAGATAAACTAACATACTTAATAGTTGGACAATAAAGTTGTCCTACATCAGTCAATATAAATGATGTAACATACTTACTATTAACATAGAATTTAATAGTGATATACTCATTTCCAAGACGCTTTGTATCTTTGTTATAACCGTAATCATAGTCAAATAAATTTATTATTTCTTTTATTGTATCTAAGTTAGTTATAAATTTTTCTATTCCATATAGTGCATCATCTGTTTTAAAACTAATCGCATCTATACTGTCAATCTCATAATTAAAATTTTTTTTGAAATATTCTTCAAAAGTTAAAATCTCTTCATGCTTCTTATAATTTACATACAAAGTTAAATCAGAATCTACTGTTCCATCAAAAGCGATCTTTTGCTCTTTATCTAGATATAAGCCCAATATTTCATATCCTTTTTTATATGGAATGTCAAAATAACTTAAAATTTTTTTCTCAGTTTTTATTATTTCTTTTGTATCATCATTATAAATCAAAGTTAAAGTGTTAACTTTTGCTCTTTTTACATAAAGAGTAATATCCTCATTTAAAACACCAGAAAACTCTTCAGTATAATTATAGTCATAGTATAAACCATAATAATTATATTCATATTTATCATTTCTTTTATTATCTAACTTTATATCTTCGATTGACAAAGTCTTTTTGTTATAGAATACTCCTCTTCTTTCACCATTTTCAAAAATCAAAGTTACTTTATAAGATACACGCCATTTAACATATATAACTGTATCATCACTTAAATAATAATTAAAACTTGTTTTATAATCAGAATCTAAGTATAATCCTAAAATCTCATAGTTATCTAATCTAGGAACGTCATCAATTAAGAATACGCCTACATCTTTTGATACATTAATTACTTTTATTAAATTATTATATACTAATGTGACTCTATAACTTTTTTTACATTTAGCATATAATGTGATATCAGAATTTATTGTTCCATCAAACTCATTAGTAAAATTATTGTCCAAATACAGTTTTTCAATTAGATAATCTTTGTAATTAGGAATATCAGTTATTGAAAAAGCATTTTTATTAATTGTAATTTCATATTTTTCACCATTTATATAATATGTTACTTTATATTCTTTCTCATATTTAATATAAAAGGTAGTATCTTTTGTTAATTTTTCATTTTTATATTCTTGCTTATAGTCACTATCATAATATAAACCTAAATATTTGATATTATCTATTTCAGGTATATCAGACAAATTGATATAACCATCCTTTACAACTATATCATAAACATTATCATCTAAATAACACTTTGCAACAATTTCATTATTATTCTCGCATCCAGATAAAAGAAAAAATGTAAATACTAGAAATAATATTAGTTTAATTTTCTTCATAACTTCCTCCTACAACTAGTTATTTTATAAAATATTAATGGATATATTAATCCTAATTCTTTTGTTTAATGAGTAAATGCCAGTTATTGTTACATTACCATTACACAACGCCTGATATTTACCTAAACTATTAATAGTTAGAATGTTACTATCGCTACTTGTCCATTCATAATATTGGAGCCAATTATAAGGTAAATATTCACCTATAGATAGATATTGACTATCAGCTACATTTATATTTAAATTAATATCTATTGTGATTATCGAACCATAATATGGTTTTATCAAGAAATTAGTACAATATACTATTGTTGGATCATTTTTATAAGCAGCATATATTGTAACGCTCTGCTCAGTATTAGTAGGTAAAGCTAAAACTGTTCCATAATCAGTTACAGCAGCATTTGAGTCACTTGACCACCAATAATAATCAAGTCGAGATAAATTGCTTACTCTTGAACTATCAAAATATATTATTCTAGTAAATCCTTCATTTATAGTAGTAGAATTGTAAGTGCCATTGTTTAAAATGTTAATTTCAGAACCACATAACCAATTTTCACCTGGATCAATCAAAGTACTATCATAAATATTATTATTTTTTCTCATAGCAAAGGTTACATCACCAATGGCAGAAAACTCAACATAATAAGTGCCTGAATTTAAAAAAGTATTCAGTATTTTATTGCTTTCGATAGTAAAGCAATCATCAATATTCAGTGTTTCAATATTGTTAGAGTTAAATAATTTAATAGAGTTAATATTCGTCCCTGTTAAATTAATAGTATAGTAACTAGCATCTGTTATTATCAATTTATATTTTCTATATGCCCCTTCCATTATCGTTTCATCTTTACTTAAAAAATCATTTGATTCACTAAATAGCAGAGTGTCATTTATTGCAGGTCGATATGAAATAATATCATAATAATTTTCCTCATATACTCCAAGTTTGTGTTGATATAAACCTTTATCTCCCCATTTTGAGATTACTGTTATCGAGTTTCTTCCCAAATGAGCTGGTTTTTCATCTGGATTTGATACAATAATTGCAGAATGCAATATATTATTATCTAAATTTCCGTATCCATTAGTCAAATAAACGACTATTTCTCCAACTTCGCCTACACCTGTTACATAACTGCCGTCAGAAATATATATGTATGGATTATCTATCCAATAGTTATTATTTTCATAATCCTGTGAATACCATGCATACGAGTGGCAATTATATCGCTTGCTTGGAGCCGCTATCTCCATCACTTCCCAACCATCATCGATTATCTCTTGCCTTCTTGTCTGAATCTGATAATCAGACAATTCATCGTTAATTACATGATGTCCTACGTTACTTCCGTTTGGTGTGTAGATGCCTGAAGATGAAAAAACTTCTTTCATTAATAATAAAATGGCTATAAAGAAAAAAAATGCAAAAAATAATTTTATTAAGTTGTATTTATTTTTCATAATGTTTTTTCCTTTCTAGCTCGCATATCAACAGTTCATCTTCGTAAAACATTTGCATTTTATTTAATAAGAAATCGTAGTCAACTTTTTCTAAACTATAATATTCTTTATTATTTATCTCCAATATTAAAATTCCATCTGGTCTTAAGCGTAACACTATTTGAAAATAGTATTCCCTGCTATCTAAATTAGTAAAATAAAATCTAATTTCTTGTATGTGCATGTTAGTACATGTACCTAAATCAAGTCTATTAGTAAATTCAGCGTTATCAAGTTTATCAGCAAATTCAACACTATTAAATATATTTAACAAATATTTTAAATGTTCCTCAAAGAAAATAAGTTTATCTAATCCAGCAATATCACATCTAAATGTCATTTGTCTAATATACTCGATTTTTCCTTTTTCACCACGAATTTCTTTTAAGAAATCTTCCAAAAAATATTTTTTTTCATTATTCTCTAATTCACTATTTGCTTCACTTTGATTAGAATTATTTAAATATGATTTGTTATCAGTATAATTTCTTTCAAGCAAATCGTTTGTTAAATTTTGATTGTAAATCAGTGAATTTCCCATGAAAAAATTATCTCCAACCAGTAAAGTAGCAATAAATATTGTTACTAATAAAAATATTGTACTAATAGCACTAATTTTTAATATTTTCATAAAACAATTTCCTCCTCAAGAAAATTATATCATACTTTCACAAAAAAGCAAACGCTTTCTATTTTTATAATTTATATTATTAATCAACTTTTCATAATAACAATCGATTAAATTCATTTTATAAAATTATTAATATACTTTTTTTGTTTTGTTTCTTTCTTTAATTAAAACTTTTTCAAGAGCAATGATATTTATTGGTTTTGGAACATGAGCAGTCATACCAGCATCAAAGCATTTTTGAATATCTTCAGCAAACGCATTAGCTGTCATTGCTATAATTGGAATAGTCCTACCAAGTAAGTTCTTTCCACTGCGTATGGCTTTAGTTGCTTCTAGTCCGTTCATTATTGGCATTTGTACATCCATTAATATTGCATCATATTGACCTGGTTGAACATTGCTGAATGCAGTAACTAATTCTTCACCATTTTCATAAACTTCACATGTAGCTCCATACATATCCAATATTGCAGTTAATATTTCGGCATTAAGTTCATTATCTTCAGCACATAGAAATTTCATTCCTTTTAAAATAGATTCGCTACTCTTACCAGAAATAAGACTGCTATTTCTTTCTTGTTTAATTGCATCTGCTAAGCGAGATAGAAATAAAGGTCTCATAATAAGTCCATCTGCTCCACCATATTCAATTGGTTCTTTGCGATCGTTTTCAACATAATCAGTACAGAAAATTAAAACATTATCATTAGCATAATTGCGGAGTGAATCAACTATTTCTTGTAAATTATCATTATACAAATAACCTGATAACAATACAACATCAATCCTTTGATTTTTAAATATTGATTTTGATTTTTTGACATCATCAGTGGTGAAGACATTTATATCAGTTTTTTCAACCATTGCCATAACATTATCAATTAATAAAGTATCATCAGTAATTACTAAAATATTTTCAATATCGATTATACATTGAATATCATTATCGATCGGAACTGTAAGTATTACTTCAAAGCGACTTCCTTTTCCAAGTTCACTTTCAATATTAATTGTTCCTCCCATTAGATCAACTATACTTTTAGCTATACTAATTCCAAGTCCTGTACCTTGAATTTTGTTAGTTATCGAATTTTCTGATCTAACAAAAGGTTCAAAAATATGTTCTAAAAATTCTTTCGACATTCCATAACCATTATCAGTTACTACAAAACTTAGTTTAGCCATACCAAAAATATCACTATCTAGTTCCGTAATATCCATAGTTATAGTACCACCACGTTGTGTATATTTTACAGCATTAGATAATATATTCAATAAAACTTGACGTAAATGAACACCATCACTTAAATAAAATTGATGAACAACGTTATGAACAATCACTTTAAAGTTTTGTTGTTTTTCTATAGCTTGAGGACGAATGATAGTATCAAGTTGTTCTATTTGATCTACTAGTTTTATAGACTCACTAATTATGTTAACTCTATTGGCTTCTATTCTAGTCATATCTAATATATCATTTAAAAGTCCTAACAAATGATGACTAGAAACATTAACCTTATTAATATAATCTATCATTTTTTCAGATAAATTTTTTTCCTTTCCCATAAGGCCAGTTATTCCTACAATAACATTCATTGGAGTACGAATATCATGTGACATGTTGGCTAAAAAGTCACTTTTAGCTTTGCTTGCAGCAATTGCTTCGCTTGTGGCAATGTCTGCTAATCTAGCAGTTTCTGATAAAGCAATATTCTTTTTATCAAGTTCATCATTAACGATGGTAAGTTTATCATTAATATTTCTTTCAATTGTAAGTGTTCGTTTTTGAGTCCTATACAATATAAAAGATATAGCTAGAATTGATATAAGTGACAATGATACAGTAAAAACCAATATTAAAGTAGCAGTTGTTTCAACTAAGGAAATAACCTCCTGGGCTACATATAATGATGGTACAATAAATAAAATTATCCATTCTGCATTATCCATTTTCTTTAATGCATAATAATATTCTTGTTCATTATAAAACACATTTGAATATGATAAACCTTTCTCTTCCAGTTCTTCTTTAGCTATCTTGAAAGACGTGTTATGTAGATATTCCATATTTTTTAATGTGTTATAAGCGTTATATCCAAACATGTTTTCATTACCACTTTTGAATATACAGCTTCCAAATTTATCAAGAATGTAGACACTATTACTATTATTGTATGCTTCACATGTGAAGTAAGGATCAAGTTCAGTAGTTTTGCAAATGAAACCAAAATAGATAATTTCTCTTGTAAAGTTATTCTCAACTATTTCAATTGGCTTATTTAACTTTTTCAAGAAAAACATACCATTATCGTTTCCGTTAATCGTGCTATTTACAAAATTAACTTTATCAGGTAGACCTATTAAATGATCAATCTCTGTCAAGGTACTTTCCCAACCATTATTTGATAGATAGTTTCCTGTTTCATCAACTGCTATTAATTCACGATGATCTTTTTTTATACTATGTAAATCTGCCAAAACATTCATATAAGAACGTAAATCATCAAGTGTTATAATTTCTTCTCTTTCAATTGAGGCACATAATACATCTGTATCTTTCCACCAAAATTGTGTTACTTCTTCAATACTTTCAAAAAGTTGACTTGTAACTTCCTTCATCTGTTTTTGACGTTCACGATAAAGAATAGTATCTATTGAATTATTATAGTATCTTAAAAATGCAAGGATACTAATTAAAATTGCTAAAACAAAAACAAATATAAATTTCAACAAATATTTTTTACGATTTCGTATTATTCTTGCGTTTGTAATCGATATAGGCATTCTATTTTCTCCCACTTTATATCATCTTTTGAAAATGTTTTAAATTGTTTAAAATATTCTTGGGCTGTTATTAAACCCAGTATTTTAGTATCAATAATTTTACCTTCATTGGCAATTTCATCAGTAACACCAGTTATAACAACAGAATAGACTTTATCATCTTCAATTACTAATCCTTTTGGACCAATAATTTCATATGGAAAATATACATCATGATTAGCACGATTAAATCCCATTCTAGCTATTTCTTTAATTCTTGGACCTGTAAAAGTAACTGTTTTAATATTTCCTATCCATCCTGTATCTAAAATATTGCATATATATTGAAAACCATAACTAGGTAGGGCAATTTGATCCAAAGCTAACTTACAACCAACTTCTTTTACTTTTGGAGCGAGAGCACATAATTCATCAAATGATGTCGGCAATGTCCAACCATTTTTTTCTAAAAGAGTTTTATTATAAGTAATACCAATACATGAATAATAAGTAGGCAATAAATAAATTGCTCCATTATCAGAAACTTCATGTAAAAGAGCTGATGAAAAGTTACTAGTAAAATTATATTCTGATAAATCTAGCAATTTTCCTTTTAAATCTCTTGCTCCAGGAGCGTAATTAGTTTTAATATAGATGTCAGGCATATCACCTGACTCTAATTGCGCATTTAAATATGCCGATGAATTAGAACCAAGATATGGAATAACTTTAAATCTACTCTCAGGATATTTTTCATTTACCTTTTTAATAAATAAGTCTATGTTCGGAAACATAGACACAATAGATAGCGGCTCGTGGTCACTGTTATTATTCTTATCTCCGATAGTACAAGCAGTAAATGTAAATATAGCAAATATACATAACAAAAAAAATACAATTCTCCTAGGTTTCATTAAAAAAATCATCCCTTCCTACCCAAACAATTGTAAAATAATCAATTTTTCACTACACGTTATTTTATCACTTTTTGAAGAAAAAGCAAGATGTTAAATAAAAATGCCCAGAAATTAAGCTTTCTAGGCATAAATAGATTTATTAATTATTATTTCGCAATTCATTTAACTTATCTTCAAAGTAATCAGGTAACGGACTTTCAAATTCTAAAAACTCTTTTGTTCTTGGATGAATAAATCCTAGTGTTTTAGCATGTAAAAATTGTCCATGATCTCCAACAACATTCTTTGGTCCATAAATAGGATCGCCTAATAATGGATGACCAATATATTTCATGTGTACTCTAATTTGATGAGTTCTACCAGTTTCCAAAATCAATTCTAAAAGAGTAAAACCATTAAAGCGCTCTAATACTTTGAAATGAGTAACAGCTCTTTTTCCATTATCAACTACAGCCATCATCTGTCTGTTAGTTAAGTCTCTTCCAATTGGAGCATCAATTTTACCCAAATTATGGTTTATCTCACCATAACATATAGCATAATACTTTCTTTTAACAGTTTTGTTAAAGAACTGTTCGCTTAAAGATTGATGAGCAAAATCATTTTTACATGCAACAAGCAACCCAGAAGTATCTTTATCTATACGATGAACTATTCCGGCTCTAATAACACCATTGATAGCTGATAAATCTTTACAATGATACATTAAGGCATTTACCAAAGTATCTTTAGTATTACCAACAGCAGGATGTACAACCATTCCACTTGGTTTATTAACAACTATAACATCACTATCTTCATAATAAATATCTAAAGGAATATCCTGAGGTAAAATATCATCACTAACAGGATCGGGAATTGTAATAGAAATATTATCACCAGTTTTTAAAATGTAATTAGCCTTGACAACTTCACCATTTACAAGAACTTGTGAATTTTTAATTAAAATTTGGATTGAATTTCTAGACATTTCTTCAATTTCACTACATAAATATTTATCTATTCGCGATGCTTCTTCTAAATCATAGGTTAAATACTTTTTTTCCATAACTCACCAGTAGCTCCAAATATATAGTCAAATATTAATAACACGACACCAACTGTCAAGCATACATCTGCAAAATTAAATACTGCAAAATTAACAAAATCGAATGTTAAAAAGTCTCTAACATAACCTAGTAATACTCTATCAATAAAGTTGCCAATTGTTCCAGAAATTATCATGCATAAAGATACAGTAAATATTGATGCTTTAGCAAAATTAACATCCTTCATTAAAAAAGCGAAAATAAATAAAGAGATGATAGTAATAATATTAAAAAACCACATCTTTCCACTTAAAATTCCAAAAGCTGCTCCCGTATTTTTTACTAATTGTACTTTAAAAAGTCCAGGAACACATTTATAAGTAACATCGTATTCTAAATTTTTGAAAGCTATTAATTTAGTTAATTGATCAATTATAATTAAAATAATGATTATAACAATCGAAATAAAAATTTCTTTATGTTTCATAGTGCTGACACTCCAAAAAATAGTAATACCGCAAAAATAAACAAACCAAAACCAATATTAAATGTTTGGTAAAGTAGAATAGCATATTCATTTATTTCTTGCAAATCATTCATTTCTTTTTCCATAATTTTACACAATTTCACAGTGAAAAAATTAGATAATCCATTAGCTACCATTAATAATCCCCATGCAACCGCCAAGAAAATTACCATTGATTTTTGATTATACCAATACAATTCAACAACTTCAAACGTTAAACAGGCAAATGGGAAAACTATGATTGCGGCGAATATCAATCCCAAAAAGAAAGTAATAAAATTAGTTTTCTTAGATAACTTTATTCTATAAAATTTCTTTGTTTCTGATTTTCCTCTGCGCCATAAACTTTCTTTTATTTCAACACCCATTATTTTGCCTCCGTAACTTGTACTTTTTCTAAGTAGTCTAAAATATCAGAAAAAACTGTAACTGGAACTAACTCAAAATTTCCACTATGTTTATTATAAGCCTTCTTAGCGTCTTCATAATCATAAGCATCAACAAAGAATATATCAACTTTATAATTGATGGCAGTAACTATTTTTTGTTCAACTCCACCTATTCTTCCAATATTGCCATATGCATCAATAGTACCAGTACCAACAATCTTCTTTCCTCTTGTAACATCAAAAGAAACTAATTTATTATAAAATGCTAAAGCTGTCATAGCTCCACCACTTGGTCCAATTGAAGTATGATCATTGTTAATTGTGTATGTAGGATTTGTAACTGGTGCCAAATATGAATCATCGACACTAATACCTAAATATTTACCTTTTTCGCCATTAACTGTACGCTCTATAATATTGGCATAGCATTCAATTTCTTTTTCAGTGTTACCTCTGATAACAGAAAATCTAATATAATCATGTTCATTTTTGTTTTTTGAACATAATTGATTGAATTCTGATAAATTTTTAAAAGTTTCTCCGTTAACAGTCTTAATTAAATCTCCTACTATAAGATCCGTTTTAGCATATTTATATATAGCATTGACTGTAACACCTTTGTATAGTTCATCTTCATTAATAGTAATATTAGAATCAAATTTTGCTGCTTCTCTATAGGCAACAATCAAAGCATTTATAACGCTATTGTCTTTAGTGATAATACCTTGATTAAGTTCTTCTTTCGAACTAAGGTTTGTACTTTCGTTTATATCATACAAAGTCATCTGATCATCATTTTTTGATAACCAATATTGAATTAAAGATATTTTTTTGTAAGTATAAATACCGATTGTACCTATATACTTGTTTTCTTCTTCTGTGTCAATAGTAACTGCAGATAGTGGATTATTAATCACACCAGGAGTTACCACTTCAACATTAACTTTTTTAAAACAAATCACCATCATAAAAACATAAATAGCAATTATAATTATAAATAATATTTTTTTCAAAAGAGTAGCCTCTTTTATTTTTCCTATTAAGTGTTTAAAAAGTGTATTCATTTTATTCAATGTTTAGCGATATTTTGCTAACCTTTCTATATTTTACTCCTGCCGCATCTAGCATCAATTTTGCAGCTTTATCACTATCAGTCCCATTATACTTATCATCCATATATACTATTTCCTTAATACCACTTTGAATTATTAATTTTGAACATTCATTACATGGAAATAAAGTAACATATATAACACAATTTTCCAAAGAGGAAATAGCATTTAGAATAGCGTTTGGTTCTGCATGTACAACATACGGATATTTAGTATTCAAAAATGAGCCTTCTCTTTCCCAAGAAAATTTATCATCTTCACATCCGTATGGTAAACCATTGTATCCAATGCCAACTATTCGTTTTTGTTGATTCACAATGCAAGCACCGACTTGAGTATTTGGATCTTTGCTACGCATAGCTGACAAAGCAGCAACACCCATAAAATACTTATCCCATGATATATAATCATTTCTTTTCATAAACACTCCTTGTGTGTAACTATTAATTTTTTTCAATAATCATCTTAATTATGTAATCAGATATCATTAAACCAGCACTAGCAGTAACTGGCATATATGAACCTAATATAGTAGTTTTTTTAGGTTCTTCATTAGATGAAAGCACCATAAAATTATCACTTATATTTTTATCTCTTAATTTTCTTCGAACAACTTTGGCTAATGGGTCATAAGCAGTTTGGTTAATCTTTGTTATAGATAATTTTTTTATGTCTACTTTTTTAGCAGTTCCCATACTAGATATAAAATCAATTTTTTTATTCAAACAAGATTCAATTAAAAGAATTTTATCATCAACCGAATCGATTGCATCAATCAAATAATCAAATTTGTATTCAAATAATCGACTTGAAGAATTAAATTTTTCATCTAATTTAATGACATTACAATTAGGATTAATTTTTAATATCATTTCTTCCATTACATCAACCTTTTTTTTGCCGATAGTATCAACATTCGCAATAATTTGGCGATTAAAGTTGCTTTCACAAACGACATCGAAATCTTGAATAATTATGGTGCCAATTCCAGATCTTGCTAGTGAGATAGTCGCCATACCACCAACACCACCAAGACCTACAACTGCTACACTAGAATTTTTTAATTTTTCTAAATTTTCGATTCCTAAAAGTGCTTCTAGTCTTTGAAAAAATGAGTTCATATTTATTTTTTTATACTGATCTTCAATTCGTTTAATTGAAAATCGCTTACTTCAGTTGGAGCTTCACTCATAGGACAAATAGCATTAGCACTCTTTGGAAAGGCAATTATATCTCGAAGTGATGGAGAATTAGTTAATAACATTGCTAATCTATCCAAACCTAAAGCTATTCCACCATGAGGTGGTGTTCCAAATTTTAATGCATCAACAAAGTAACCAAATTTTACTTTAATCTCTTCTTCTGTTAAACCAATAGCTTTAAACATTAAATCTTGCACCTTTTGTTCGTGAATTCTAATAGATCCACTACCTAATTCAAATCCATTTAATACTATATCATAACATTTTGAATAACAATTTTGAGGTTCAGTTAAAAGTTTATCTTTCCATTCATCTTTTGGTGATGTAAATGGATGGTGAGCAGCTATATATCTGTTCTCTTCTTCACTCCATTCAAATGAAGGCCAGTTGTTAACCCACAAGAAACAATATTTATTTGGATCAATCAAATTCAATTCCTTACCAAGTGTATTTCTTAAATATGCTAAAGCTGCATTAGTTACATCTTTAGTATCAGCAATCAATAATAATAAATCGCCATTTTCAAAATTCATTTTTTCAGAGATACTATTAATAACATTTTCTGGTAAGAATTTTATAATTGAACCTGAAATAACATCGTTTTCTTTTTTCAACCACATTAATCCTTTAGCTTTGTACTTCTTAACGGCTTCAGTTAAACGATCAATTTCTTTACGTGAATATTTGCTTGCAGCGCCTTTCGCATTAAGTCCTTTTACTAATCCTTTATTAGCGATTGCATTTTGGAAAACAGCAAAATCAACATCTTTAACTAAATCAGTGATATTTACTAATTCCATTTCAAAACGCATATCAGGTTTATCGCATCCAAAACGATCTAAAGCTTCTTCATAAGGAACACGAATGAATGGTGTTTTAACTTCAACACCCTTAACATCTTTAAGAACTTTTGATAATAATCCTTCAATAACTTTATAAATATCTTCTTCATCAACAAAGCTCATTTCTACATCTATTTGTGTAAATTCCATTTGTCTATCAGCTCTTAAATCTTCATCACGGAAGCATTTAGCAATTTGATAATATTTATCAAATCCTGCAACCATTAATAATTGTTTATATAATTGAGGTGATTGAGGTAAAGCATAAAATTTTCCAGGGTGAACACGTGATGGTACTAAGTAGTCACGGGCACCTTCAGGAGTAGACTTACCAAATACAGGTGTTTCAACATCTACAAATCCTAAAGAATCAAAATAATTTCTAACAGATTTTGTAATATTGTGACGTAAAATTAAATTTTTTTGCATTACAGGACGTCTTAAATCTAAGTAACGATATTTCATTCTTAAATCTTCTAAAGCATCAGTTTCATCAGCTATAATAAGTGGAGTTTGTTCAGCTTCACTTAAAACTTCAACTTTAAGTGCTTCAACTTCAACATCACCAGTAGGAATGTTTTTATTTTTACTTTCTCTTTCTAATACTTTTCCTTCAACCTTTAATACATATTCATTTCTTACATTATCCAAAATTTGATAATTTTCATTGTCTGGTTTACAAACTATTTGAATAATACCACTACGATCACGTAAATCAACGAATATTAAACCACCAAGGTGTCTTTTTTTGGCAACCCAACCGCATAAAACAACATTTTCTCCAACATTTTCTATTCTTAAATCACCATTATAATGTGTTCTCATTTTTAATTCTCCTTAATTATATAATTTTTTCACAATTTCATCGTAACTTAATTTATCTTCAGTCTTATTAAGAACATCTTTAATAGTATATATACCCGACTTTCTTTCTTCTTCTCCAATTATCATGATATATTTACATTTATCTCTATCAGCTAATTTAAATTGTGGTTTGAATGAAAAATTCTTATAATCCAAATCAATATTAAATCCTAAATCTCTAAGTTCGTTAGCAATTTTTAAAGACTCAATTTTTGAATCTTCATCTAGAGAAATAATAACAACATCAACAGCGTTTACTAAATTTGGAAATAGTGAATTCTTTTCCATTACGCTGACAATTCTTTCTAATCCAAAAGCATATCCAACACCTGGAATGTCTGGGCCACCAAACCCTTTAATTAATTCGGCATATTTACCACCAGCACAAATTGCAAGGCCATTTAATTCACTGTTACCAGAAATAACAAATTCAAATACAGTATCAGTGTAGTAGTCTAAACCTCTAACTAAACTTTCATCAGTTTCATAAGGTATCTTTAACACATCTAAGCTCTTAAGAATTTTATTAAAATATTCTTTTGATTCATCTGTTAAAAAATCCTTAATCTTTGGAGCATTAAGTAATACTTCACTGTTACGATCTACTTTACAATCTAAGATTCTCATTGGATTTTTTTCATAACGATTTTTACAATCTGAGCATAAAGAATCAAGATGCTTTTCAAAGTAATCATGTAAAGCAATAGCATAATCTTGACGAGATTTAAAATCACCAATAGTATTGATTTTTAATTTAATATTTTCAATACCTAATGCTTTAAATACTCGATAAGCAGATACAATTACTTCCGTATCTAAAAATGGACTACTATCACCAAATACTTCTATACCAAATTGATTGAATTGACGATATCTTCCAGCTTGGGGTCTTTCATATCTGAACATAGGTCCACAATAAAAATACTTCTTAACTTCTGGAGTAGAATACAATTTATTCTCTACAAAACAACGAGCAACAGCTGCCGTTCCCTCAGGTCTTAAAGTTATGCTTCTATCAGATTTATCAGTGAATGTGTACATTTCTTTATTAACAATATCTGATGAATCACCAACACTTCTAACAAATACCTCAGTATGTTCAAAGATAGGCGTAATTATTTCTTCAAATCCATAATTTTTAACTATATTTCTAACTTTATTTTCTACATAGCGAATTTTTCGTGAACTTTCGCCATAAAAATCTAATGTTCCTTTTACTTTTTGGTAACTCATATTTTCCTCCAATATTATAAAAGTCCTTAAAAGAGAAATATTTCTAACTTTTAAGGACGAATTTTTTCCGCGATACCACCTTAATTCAAAACAAAAGTTTTGCACTCAACTCTTTAACGCAGAAGCACGCCTTTACAGGATCTAATAAGTGTCTTTCAAAAAAACTTTTTAAGTACTTTCACCAACCATACTTTCTCTAGAAAAAACATTTTTTTTACTCTTCTTATTTCATCGATTAATAAAATTTAATACATAAATAATTATAATTGAATTTTGGTTAAAAGTCAAGAATGGCAATTAAAACTAACTATTCAATCAAAATTATTTTGTCACTTTCAATTTCGATAAGATTATTTTTCAATAAACCACCTAAAGCATTTTTAAAAGCTTTTTTGCTCATCTTAAACAAACGATTAATAAGTTCAGGACTACTATCTTCGGTAATCATCATAACGCCATTATGGTTTTTTAGATATTCTAAAATAATATTTTTATCATCTTGAATTTGCACTTCTTTTTGTTCAATTAGTGAACCTGAATAATCTTCAAGATTTTTCCTGATTATCTTAACTGAAGCTTTTTGTCCTAAATGGAAATTACCTCTGTAGTTTGTCTTATAAACAAATATGACTTTCAAAGTGTCTGTCACTAGATTAATTCCATCATCAGTGATTCTATAAACATAAGCATCTACTTTCTCGCCTTCAGCTAACTCATAATCATTTTTGTTTTTCAAAATTTCATTCTTTGAAGCAAGTTTTAATATCAGTTTTTTGGCTCTAATTTTCATAGAACATGCTACTTTGTCACCAATTCTTGGCCAAACTCGATAATTTATTGGCAAGTCATCTTTACTAAGTAAAATATCTTTGCTTATACCAATATTAACAAATGCTCCTAAATCATTTTTAACATCAATTATTTCACCAATTCCAACTGAATCACATGTGATAGTTGGAATATGTAATGTGGCTGCTTCACGACCTTTTTTATCAACATAAATAAAAGCTTCAACGTATTGATCAACAATCGGTGTTTTACCAGCACATTCATTTCTATGTAAAAAGTATTCTACGTATTCTTTTTCAAGATTTTCGTCATTAGATACATCAGCCTGTTTAATTTCGCCAATGACATATCCAAGTTGTGTCTCTCTAAGAACTTTAAATTTATTTATATGTCCTAAACTCATAATTTCTCTCCTGGTATAAGTATATCACATTTATTTGTATTTGTTAAGAATAATTTGTTAGATGATTAATCCTTTTTATAAGAATAATATCCTTTTTTTATAACATCTGAACCAAATTTGTTTTTAACTTGATTTAATATCTTCTTAACTTCTTCCTCTTTTTCAATTTCTGTCATATCATCAAACATACTAATTTGTTGATTCTTTTCTTTGTTTTCACTAATTCGTTGAGCATAGACTGTAACTAGTCTAACACCAAAATCTATTTTACAGTAATCATCAAACAAATCTTCAATAATATCATATATATCACTAGAACTTGATATACCTTTCTCTAATCCTTTACTTTTATTAAAAGATTGAAAGTCTCCATATCTCACTAATATACCTACAGTTTTTGCTACTCTATTAGTACTTTCAAGTTTATATGAAACAGTTCCACACAAAACTTTTAATGTATTCTTTACTACAGCAGAATCATAAATATTGCTATCAAATGTCTGAGCATTAGAAACTGATGAATAGTCATTGCTAGGTAAATAGCAAACTTCACTTTCGTCATTACCATTAGCTAAATTTATAAGTGCTTTTGCTGAATGCTCTCCAACTGTTTTTGATAGTAATTCATAATTAGAAAATTTTGCTAAATCACCAATAGTTTCAATTTTGATACTTTGAAGTTTAGGAGCTGTTTTTTTACCAACACCAAACATATCAGTTATTGGTAAAGGCCACATATATTTGTCTATTTCTCTTTTTCGTAAAACCGTAATGCCTAAAGGTTTTTTCATATCAGAAGCCATTTTAGCTAAAAATTTGTTAGGAGCAATTCCAATACTGCATGGAAGTTTATATGTATTTAAAAGAAATTGTTGTATGTCATTAGCAAGTTTTAATGCATCCATTCCTTTACTCATAATCAAATCTGTGACATCTAAATATGCTTCATCAATGCTAGCCATTTCTACTTTATTAGTTATAGTAAGAAGATATTTGTGAAACAGTTTTGAATTTTCAGAATACAAACGCATATCAGGTTCTATTACTATAATTTCTTTACAAAGTCTAAAAGCATCTCTTACTTTCATTGTAGTTTTAATGCCGTATTTTCTTGCTTCATAGCTAGGTGATAATATTATTCCACGCTGCAACGGATCATCATGAGCAACAACAACTGGCTTGCCATTTAAATCTTCATTTTGAGCAATTTCGCAACTAGCAAAGAAGCAATTCATATCAATATGAAAAATAATTCTAGAAGTTTTCATTTTTTTCTTTCCTTTTTTAAAAAACTATGCTATAATACTAATGTTATTATTATATCATAAATGTTGAGGTGTTAAAAGTGAGAAATTCTAAAAAAAACAAAAAAACTGCTGAAGAAAAAAAATTCATTAAGACTAGACAAAAAGCTAATGGCGGCATAGAAGTCGAATTACAAAAAAGTCCTAATGAAACACATATTGGTAAATTCTTTGCCATACTAATTGCTGTTTTAACAGTTGGCGTTAGTTTAATTTCATTAATCTATCTATTAGTAAAATTAATGCAAAGATTATATTAGTAAAAAGTCTAAAATAAGCCTTGTTAATTCAAGGCTTTTTTATGTGAAAATTTAAAAACGCAGTTCATAAACTGCGTTTTTTATTTTATTTTTTTATATAGCTTTTGATAAATATTCTCTGCGAACCTTTTTATGAATTAATCTAAGTCTATCAGCAATCATTGCAATAAATTCAGAATTTGTAGGTTTTGATTTATGATAACTGATTGTATAACTAAATATATCACTAATTGCATCAATATTTCCTCTTACCCAGGCAACTTCAATAGCGTGTCTAATAGCTCTTTCTACTCTTGAAGATGTAGTATTAAACTTTCTGGCAATTTCTGGATACAATACTTTTGTAATACCACCTAAAATATCAATATTATTATATACCATCTTAATAGATTCACGAATATACATATAGCCACGAATGTGAGCAGGTACACCAATCTCATGTAATAGAGTAGTGATTTCTGAGTCTAAATCATTATCCAATGATGGGATTGACAAATTAATAACATTGTTTCCTTTTGAAACGACATTTCTTTGATTTTTTGCTTCAGCAATGACTTCTGCTAAATTACCAAAATTAATAGGTTTAACCATAAAGTAATCTGCACCAAGTTCAGCAACTCTATTCATTATTTTTTCATTAGCAAATGCCGTAATAGCAATTATATTTTTAGGTGTCTTATAAATATCTTTTTTGTTTTTTAATTCTTGCAAAACTTTTATACCATCACAATTAGGCATAAATATATCGAGTAATAATACATCTACTTGTGTTACTCGCAAAGTATTCAATAAAGTTGTTCCATCACTATGTACACTTACTATTTCAATACCTTTTTCACTATTCAAAAAATTTTGTAATGATTGTGACAATTCTTTGCTATCTTCACAAAGAATTACTTTTAAATTATTTTCCATAACATCCTCCATTTTCCATCTACTATAATTTACTTCTTTTTCCCAAATTTTGCAATATTTTTTTTCAAAAAAAACAAAATATTTCAAATATAAACTAATTTTTTAATGATTTTTGGCAGAAAAAAACATTTATTTTGTCGAATAATGTAGTTATATGTAAAAATTAGTTGTTTTTAAGCATCCACTCTAAATATACACCATATCCATACTCTGGTGTATCTACAACCACATGAGAAACAGCACCTATAATTTTACCATTTTGCATAATAGGGCTTCCGCTCATGCCTTGAATTATACCACCCGTTTCATTAATAAGCCTTTCATCAGTTACTTTAAACTTTATACCTTTGACATCAGGTATAACTTGATTTTTAAGTTCTATAATTTCAATATCATAATTTTCTTTTACATTTTCACCAATTACTGTTATGATAGTGGCTTTTCCTATTTTTATATCTGATATTTGTCCAACAGGAACAGTTTTATGATTTTTTATTTCTGGATCAGTATAAATTCCAAAAACGCCATAATCATTATTATTTGTAATTATACCCTTTATATCATCATCTAATATTGCTCTTTTTTCTCCAGGTATACCAGGTACAGCTTTTCTTATTCCGCTAATACGAGTCGAAACAATTTCACCACTAATATTTCTTAATGAACTGTTATCTAGGCCACTACTTTTGGAATATACAGAATGACCTAAAGATGCAAACGTATTATCCGTTGGATCAATATATGTAAGTGTTCCAACACCTAAAATTTTATCTTTAACGTAAAGACCAAATGATAATTTTCCATCCAAACTTTCAACTAATGTAATACTAGTTTTAATATTTTTTCCATTTCTTAATAAAACCATTTCAACAATTTCGTTATTTTTCATTTTAGAAATAATCTTTTGAATATCAGTTATTGTATTAACTAAATTCCCATTTATTGAAATTATCGTATCATTAACTTGAATATCACTATTTTCCCAAGGTTGTTTCTTTCCATCATTTGTTTTTACTTCAAATTTTCCTGATATTATTACTCCTGTGTTTATTTGTAGCCCTATTGAATCACCACCAGGAATAACATATCTTTTACTTGTTTTGGCAGAAACATTTACATTTATCAAAAGCACGCTAATAATTAAAAGGTATACGAACAAAATTTTTTTAAAAATTTTTATAAAAATTCCTCCTTTTTGGCTACATTAATTATTGTTCCCAAAAAGTAAGATATAAAAAGCATCATTAAATGGTAATGATGCTTAATTTTTTAACAATTCTTTTGCTAGATTTATACTTGCTTCACTAGAGTTTCCAAAAGAAGCCATTTTTGAAATCTCTTCTACGCGCTCATCATAATTCAATTCCTTAATTCTTGTACTAGTTCTTCCACTTTCATCAATTGATTTTGATAAAAATAGTTGATGATCAGCTTTTGCTGCAACTTGAACCAAATGTGTTACGCACAAGACTTGACAATGTTTTGATATTTCTTTAATTTTATTAGCAATGCTATATGCAACACCGCCACTAACACCATTGTCAATTTCATCGAATACTAGAGTTTGATTGTTAAATTTGTTCGAAGCAATTGTTTTTAAAGCCAACATAAAGCGTGAAAGTTCCCCTCCTGAAGCAACTTTCGATAAAGGTTTTAAAGGTTCGCCTTTGTTAAAAGTAATTAAGATATCAATATCATCAATACCAGTTTTTTGTAATTTTGTTTTATCAGTAGAAATAACTATATCTAAAATCGTATTTTCTAATTGCAAATCAATTAAGTTGCTTCTTATTTCTTCAACAAGATTTTTAGCTATTGTTTTTCTTCTTTCGCTTAAACATTCTGCAATCTTAATAACATCATTATAAGCTATAGCAACTTCTTTTTCTAACTGAACTGATAAAGTATCAAAGTTTTCAATTTTTTCGATTTCATTAGCAATATTTTGAAAATATTCTACTATTTCATCAGTAGTCATTTTGTATTTACGTTTGTAATCAGAATATACGCCTAATCTATCATTTATTTCATTTAATTCATCAAAATCAAAATCTTGATTTTTAAAATTCAAATTAATTTCTTCTAAAACATCATTAATACTATAATAGTTTTCCTCAATAGTTTTTTTATAATCATGATATTTCTCATCAAATTTAGAAAGTTTTTCTAAAATATTTATAGATTCATAAATTTTATCTAATAAATCATTTGCATTATATAAATCTAAAAATTCATTAATTGATGATGTTATTTTTTCATGATTATTCATTATTAATAGACGATTCTTTAACTCTTCCTCTTCAGAAGAATTAAGATTAGCTTTTTTTAATTCGTTATATTGAAATTTATAAAAATCTAATTTTTGATTATTCTCGTCTTCACTTTTTATTAATTCTGTATAGCGTTTATTTATTTTATTATAGATCTTTAGTTTTTCTTCATAATCAAGAAGCAACTTTTTATTTTCGTCATCATCAATAAAACTTAAATAGTTTTTAGGATTAACTAATTTTTCATTATCAAATTGTGTATGAATATTACCCAAGTATATGCTTATCTCTTGTAAGAAATTCAAATTCACTGTATTTCCATTAACTTTACAAATACTTTTACCATTTTCATATATTTCTCTTCTAATGACTAGAAAATCATCAATATCTATGTTAAAACTTGATAATAAATTATTAATTTCTTCATTACTATTATCAAAAACTCCTTCAATAATGGCTTTATTTTCACCATGGCGAACCATTTCTGAACTAGCACGATCGCCAAACAAAAGACCTATAGCATCAATTATTAGCGATTTACCAGCACCAGTTTCACCAGTTAAAACAGTCATATTGTTTGAGAAATCAACTTCGATATTATCTATTATAGCAAAATTTTTAACAAGCATTGATTTTAACATATCTTTCACCACTCACTAAATTTTTTCAATTATTTCTTTTATATTCAAGCCACAACTATTTTTCAAATCAGTGACACTGCCTTCTTGTACTATTACATCATCAATAGCAAAATGTTTGAATTCAATAGATAGTTTTTTCTCTAAGATGTATTCAGAAATCATACTACCCAAAGAACCATTTTTAATAACTTCTTCATAAACAATAACTTTTTTATTATTTAATTTTTCAATTAGTTCGAAATCAATAGGTTTTATGAATAACGCATTAACTAAACCAATATTTTTACCACTATTTTTAATAGCATAATAAAATTCATTGGCATCATCACCATATGTAATAACACAAACATCACTAGCAATTGGTAGCATTATTTCCCAACTATAGTCATTAATTGTAAAACCATTATCTATATCATTAGAAAGTAATACCTTACCCTTTGGATATCTGATGATAAATGGATGTGGAGTTAAAATTGCTTTATCTAATAACTCTTTAGCTTGTTTGATGCTGCGGGGCATGCTAATATAGAAATTAGGCAATCCACATGTTATACTAATATCATATATTCCTTGATGAGTACTACCATCTCCACTAATTATTCCTGAACGATCTATCATGAAAATCACATGTGCATCAGTTCTGCTTATATCATGATTTAATATATCATAACTTCTTTGAATAAACGTAGAATAAATAGAAACAATTGGTATGATTTTATTTTTGCTCATAGCTGCTGCCATTAAGCAAGCCAATTCTTCATTTATACCTACATCAATTATCGAATCTTTCATTTTTTCATTTATCAAATCCAATCCGCTACCATGTATCATCGCCGGAGATATTATTTTAATAGATTTATTTTTTTCTACTTCTTCTAATAAAATCTTGCCAATTTCTTCACTCCAACTAGAATATCCATCTAGATACTTTTGATTTTGCTCACCTGTAGCCTTATCAAAAGGCCCAACTCCATGCCATTTACCAACACAATCCATTTCTGATGGTAAATAACCTTTACCTTTTGTAGTTTTAACATGAAGGATTATAGATTTATTATAATTCTTAGCGTATTCTAAATACTTTATTAAAGATTTCAAATCATGACCATCAATAGGACCAAAATATTTAAAACCTAAATTAGTAAATAAATTATCGTTTTTGTATACGAACATTTTAAAAGTATTTCTAACGAATTTAGGAGTAATTCTTCTAAATAAACTATACGATTTTCTAATTCGTAATTTATTGAAGAAATCTGATAAACCACCAACATTTTTTGATATTGACATTTCATTGTCATTCAATATTATTATTACTTTTTCATCTTTTTTACTTGCTAAAAAATTTAGCGCTGATAAAGACAATCCATTTTGAATAGAACCATCACCAACTAAAGCTATAATTTCCCCAATACTTTTATCAAGTTTTTTAGCTTCAACCATTCCTAAGGCTGCTCCTAATGCTGTTGATGAATGCCCAGTTTCCCAAACATCGTGTATGCTTTCACTAACTTTAGGGAATCCACTCAAGCCATTATATTGTCTTAATGTTGGAAAAGATTCTTTTCTATCAGTCAATATTTTATGTGTGTAAACCTGATGACCAACATCAAAAATGATTTTATCAGTCGGGCTATTAAAAACATAGTGGATAGCAATAGTTAATTCAACTACTCCTAAATTTGCAGAAAGATGGCCACCTGTATGACTAACATTATCAATTATATAATTTCTAATTAAATCAGCTTGTTCCTCAAGTTCTTTAATAGATAAATTTTTAATCTCATTAATTGAGACAATTTCTTTATTGTTAATCATATTTACACCTTTCTATATATTTTGTTATTCTAATGTTTTAACCACAATTTCCTTTGCTTTAAGAAGTTTTTCTTTACAAAGATTACTTAATTCAATACCACGTTGATATTTCTTTATTGATTCATCTAAAGATAAATCACCTTTTTCTAATTCATTTACAATTTCCGTCAATTCTTTTAAAAGATCTTCAAATTTTTCCATTTATTTTTCCTCTTTAATATTTGTCTTAGTAATTTTTAAAATCTTGCTTTCAACAAATCCATCCATAAATCTAGTGACTATTGGATTATCAACATTTAAATTATCTACTGTACCAATTAAATGATCATTTTGATAAGTTAACGTGTAACCTTTTTTCATTAAATTTAATGGATTAAGCAAAATAAGTTTATCAATTAAATTATCTACATAATTGTTATCATAATCAACTTTGTCTAAAATAATCTTAGACATATTATTTTCAATATTTTTAACTTCTTCTAATCTAGTTAAAATCTTTTCTTGAATATTATATTTTTTTATACTATTTACTAGATTTTGTAATTTTTCTTCAGCAATTTCTAACTTGCTTGTTGGTGAATTAGAATATAATATTTTTTCTAGATTTAACAAGTTTTCTTCTTTACGTTTAATTATATCATCAAAATTTTTCAAATAATGATTTGATGCAATAATATTATATTCATATATTTTATTATCTATAATCTTTTTTTCTGATTGACAAATTTTATTATAATAATTATTAATTTCACTTATCAATACATTTTTGTCACTTGTTGCAAGGACCGCAGCACCTGTTGGCGTTGGAGCTCTTTTATCACTAACAAAATCACAAATAGTATAATCACTTTCATGACCTACACCACTAATAATAGGAATATGACAATCATATATAACTCTAGCAAGTTCTTCGTCATTAAAGCAAGATAAATCTTCAAAACTTCCACCGCCTCTAGCGATAATCAATAAATCAACTTCATTATCACTTTCTGCACGATTAATTGCTTTAATTAAAGATTTTGGAGCATCAACGCCTTGAACTAAAGCTGGATATAAAAATATTGTCGCAATTGGAAATCTTTTTTCAATAGTTGAAACAACATCGTGCCTTGCATCTCCAGTGTCAGAAGTTATCAAACCAATCTTTTCACTATACATAGGAATTTCTTTTTTATGAGATTCGGCAAATAATCCTTCTTTAGAAAGCTTTTCTTTTAATTTTAAGAAGTTTTGATACAAAGCTCCTAAACCATATTCACTCATATTAGTAACTTGCAAATTATAAGTTCCCTTTTTTTGATAAAGTTGTAAAGAACATTTTACAAGCACTTTAACACCATCTTTAGGAGTAAATGATAAGCTATTATAATAATTTGCAAACATCACAGCTGATATTTCTGAATCTTCATCTTTCAAGACAAAATATAGATGTCCTTTTGAAAGACGCGCATTGGAAATTTCACCAAGAATAATAAAACTACGCAAATTTATATCAGTATCAATTTTATAAGCCAAATATTTATTTAAGGCCGTTACTGTTAAATATTTTTTATTTTCCATTTTCTATCCTTTGTGATATTTTTTCTAATAGTGCATTATTGAATTTACTACTTTCAAATCCCTTTACTTCTGAATATTCGTGTGAAAGATTAACTATCTCATTGATTATAACATTCTTAGGAGTATCGGTATATTTCATTTCAAATGCACCAATGCGTATTAAATTTCTATCAACATATGATAGTCTATCTAAAGTATAATTGCTCAAACAAATTGATATAAGTTTATCAATAGCATACAAGTTTTCTCTTACCCCATTTACTATCAAATTGTAATAATTAACATCATATGAAAAATCTTCATCATCTTCTTTCAAAAGTTTATCAATGCCTTCTTCATCAACATGATTTTTCAATAAGTCTTCGTCGTATAGTACTATTAATGCTTTTATCCTACTATTAATTCTTTTCATAATTCTCACCTTTAATTATTTTATCACATTTTTTGAATTAAGGAAAGTATAATCTATTTTTTTCAAAAAAAAGTGACTATTTACTAGTCACTTTTCCCATAACTTCTTCTGTAGTTTGAAATTGTACACTAACATTATCAAACACTTTGTCAAAACCACCCATAGCCATGACAATTATCTCATTAGCAGCTTTTACAGAATGCTCACTAGAAACAACAGTTATCTCTACGCCTTGATCAGAAGCATGAACAAAGGCATCTTGATATCCTTTATTAATAATTTGTATTTCTAATAAAAGCTCTTTTTCTGTTAAGCTATTTAAATACCTTTTTTCTTCTAAAGCAGCATTCTTTTCAGCAACAGTCTTATTGTTATCGGCAATTATACTATCTAAACCTAATACTGTTGTAGTTCTCTCCTCATTAAGAACGACTCTTAATTTTTGCAATTCTTCTAATCTGCCAGATACGTTAGTTGTGTTTTCCTTTTCAGGTTCTTTAACAGAATTATTACTCTTATCAAATGGTGATTTAATGTAATAAACGGTTAACATTAAAACTAGAGTTAATAATATTAAAACTAATTGATTTTTCTTTAACAAAAGTCTCACCCTCCATAGTCAATAAACTATATGCAGATGAGACTGTTAATATTACTTTTTTCTAAATTAAATTTACATGATTCTTGAACTATTATTTATTTTATATAAAACAAATAAATAATAAATACTAAATACAAAGATATAATATGATACCATATTAATATGTATCCACATTAATCCAAATACCAAAAAAGTTGGTAAAATACTTACAATCGCAGCTATATTATAATATTCTTTGAAAGATTTTAATCTTCCTGTTTTTCTAAACATTAACCAGAATAATAATGATATTACTAATGTAAAGATAACACAGAAAATAAATGTTGATAAAGAATATTGTCCAACAAAATTCGGGATATGACCAACTTTAATTCTTTCAACTAAATAATTTTTAGCATGGAAAGTATCATTCTTAAATTCAGAAAAATCAAAACTTTTAATGTTTCCAAAGAAAGCTTTTTGACTTAATGTTGAAATTTTAACATCATCATGAACCACATTAGCAGATGCTATGTTAAATGGATGGGCTTGATAGTAAATAGAATCCTTCCAAAAAACAATTAAATAATACTCTTTTTTATCAACATCTGGAAATTTTTCATTTGAATAAACAAATTCTCTTTCTGGATAATATTGAGGATTATTATCTTCATCAAACAAATCAATAACAAAATCAAAATGAATTATCATTCCATCCTTATTTGTATATTCTAAACTAGTTTTATATAGTGTTTTTTCAACCTCTACTCCATCGACAGTTTCAGTTCCCATATTTTTACACACAAGTGTTCCAGTTTCATCAGCTGCACATTGTTTGTCTTGTAATTCTTTAAAAACTAAATTATTTTCATCGTTTACAGGCATTTTGGTTAATGATTGCAAATACAAATAATTATCATTTTCAACAAGTTTATCCATATTTTTCACAATATAAGGACGAGCTGGAACAGCTAACAAATAAGAACCCAATACAAATATACATATTGATATTAAAACTGACATATATTTATATTTTACCATTCTAACTGGCGATACAAGCGATTTTAAAAAGTTAACAATTTTCATATAAGTACACCTCATTTAAAAAGTATAACACAAAATGTCATTTACTTCAATTGTTTTTATTTTTACCTTAATACAAACATAATTTAATTGTCATATGATGAATTAATCTTTTTCGTTAATATTCTTTATATCATTATACATTTTTCCATCAAAAAAGATATATCTATTATCATTTTCATAATTATCACTTATTATCAATTTATTATGATCTAAAATAAATTTGATAAATTCACTATTAAGATCATAGTCATCTAATACAAGTACTCCTTTTATCGCATCACTAACTAATGTCTTAAAAGAAATATCAGTAGCAATTGATAAACTTACAAAAACTTTCATTTCAAATTTTGTCAAATAATCAATAATATTGTCTAATTGACTAGAAAATTTGGTAATACAAAATGCTATTTTTCTAAATTTCAACATATTTCTTTCGTTTATATAATCATTTTTTTTCATCCATAAAATTGTATCTAAACTAATGTCTACATAGAAATATTTGTTTAATTCTAATAACTTCTCTATAACAAAAGTATCAAACTCAACTCTATCATTTTTTTCTAAAGAAGTTTTAATATTATTGCTATTAGTAATACCTTTGATATTATAATCAACATAATATCCTTTTAATTTTTCCATACAATATAATGGACCAAATAGCAATTCTACTTCATTATCATTAATTGCTTTTTTGATGCAATTTGAAATATATTTGCTTTGATTATACTTTGAAAGAATTGCATCATCTAATTTTTGATAACGCAATTTACTATTTAAAGAAAGTAAAGCTAATTCTATTAATTGACTGATATTATTAAACATCTTAGGATACATAACAACACTAACTTTGCAATTAGAAATTTTACTAATAATATCATTAGCATAATGATCTATTGCTCTTTCATCGCTACTATCTATTACTAGTGCATAAATGTTACTATTTAAATAATACAAATCATTACTAATTCCCAAACAATAGTGATATAAAATTTCAAATAAATTGTTATCATATTCATCAAGTTTTATTACAAGGAGTGCAAATGAATCATCTACTTTTTTCAAAAGATATTCATCTAAGTCTTTTCTTTCTAAAACAGATAAATATTTCATTTTTTCTTTTTTCAAAACAGTTTCATTTGACAATATTCTGTTAATTGTGCAAATGTAAAAACTTACTGTCCCATTTTTAGAAAAATATGGACTTCCTTTATCTTGTAATAAAATTTCTTCATCATTGATTGTTATGCTATATTCTAACATATATTTCTTTCCAGCACTAATTTCATCATCCCTCGACAAGAAACCTTTTATATCTTCCTGTTTTATAATTTGACAATAATCAGCTTCACTAACTTCATCACGAGTAACTCCTAAGAACTTCTTCATCTGTTCAGATAAAAATATCTTTTTTCTTTTTACATCATAATAATACAATCCCTCTTGAAGACCATCCATAGCAACTTCAAGAATATCTTTTTGAGTTCGTAAACTTTCTTGATAATATAGGTTAACAAGTTTTGATTCCAAAAGACTATTAGCAATCTTTAATGTAACCACTGATTCTTGTTTTGTTATATCTACATTATTAGAAGTATAAACTGCACAAGCATAAAGATCATTATCGTATATAAATGGAGTAGCATATAAATATTTCACTTTTAAATCTAAATATGATTTTCCAGTAATTATATCACACACAGGAACCTTTGTTTCACTAAAATCTATTGATATATCTTTATTGCCTTTTACTACCATCTCAATGATAGTGTTATTTAAATCAGTATAGTTAATCTCACGTTCATACATTCTTTCTTTTTTATATTCAAACGTTGATACTTTACTATATGAATCTAAAAACTTAGGATAAGCATTAAAAGTAGCACGATTAAAAACAACAAAAACAGCATTATTAAAGTTTACTTCTTTTTCTAAATTTTTAGAAAAATCATACAAACATTCTCTTTCGTTTTTAGCAATCAATGCATAATTTACAATATTAGTTATCTTTTCTAATCTATCGATTGTTTCTTTAAGTTTAGAATTAATTTGTGAGATTTTGTCATCCTCACTTGATTCTAAAGTAATTAATTCATTTGTTTTTCTAATTTCATCTTCAATTTTATCAATATATAAATAATTTCTCTTAATTTCATCACTTAAACTAGGAACTAGAAAAATTATAGCTTGCAAATAATTTTTATAAAAGTCTTTCTTTAAATATAAATCTTCAGTTTTATTAGCACTATCTATATATTTATTGGCTAGTTTTTTTGCATCACCATATTCTTTCATCTCATTTAAAAGAGTTAAAAATTCATTTAAATATCCTAGATATTCATCATTTAATAAATTTTGTCCCCTGAAAATATCATAATATAGTTTACAAGCATAATGATTTTTTCCTTCAAGAACATATAACTTAGCATTTAAATATTGGCAATATGTTTGACTATCCATATCGTTTAACTTGTATGCTAATTCTATTGAATCATTTAAATATTTTTTTGAATATTCAATATTCTTATTATCTATATAAAGTTTAGTAATATTATTTAGTACTATTAATCTTAAATCTGAAGATGGATCATTTTCTAAAATAGCATTTAAATCGCTCAAAGCCTTTGTTTTTTCATTAAGAGCATCATGAATATAAGCCATTTCCAAATACCATCTATTGACAGCATTTTTATCATTAATATCTAAATAAAGTCTTTTTTCATTCGCATATCTACAAGCACTTAAGAAATTCTTTTTTTGGATGCAGATATAAATTAATCTTTCTAACAAAGAAACATAAATATTTGTATATAAGCTCTTATCTAAATCATCAAAGTTTTTATAAGCAATGTTTAACGCATCAGTATATAGATTAGCATTAATATAAATATCTATAATTAACAAATTTGTTAAATAAAAATATTCATAATTGTTTTCGGCTTTACATTCAGACTTAAGTCCAATTACTAAATCAATATCATTAATTGTCAAATTCCTTGTTACTAAAGAATAATAAGTTTCTTTTACATCCATACTTAACTTTCTCCTTTACATAGATTATAGCATAATTAATCAAAAAAGTTAATAAAAAAATGCAGATATAATCATACCCGCATTATTTACATATTAAAATTCTAAGCAAATAGTTACTGGACCATCATTCAAAAGTTCTATTTCCATATGGGCACCAAAAATACCTTCTTCTACTATTAAGCCATATTGACGCAAGCAATCGTTAAATTCATGATAAAGTTCATTAGCATCAACAGGGTTCATAGCATTAACAAATGAAGGTCTATTTCCTTCGCTTGTATTTGCATATAGAGTAAATTGAGAAATAGAAAGAATGTTACCGCCTATTTTTTTTATATCAAGATTCATTTTTCCATTTTCATCTTCAAATATTCTTAAGTTAGCAATTTTTTTCGCCATTTTTTGATTTGTTTCAGCATTATCGGTATGTGTATAACCAACTAATAGCATGTAACCATCTTTAATAGAACCAGTAACATTATTATCAACTGTGCATTTAGCAAATTTCACTCGTTGCAATATAACTTTCATTATTTTATAGTCCTTTCTATAACGTATACATCAGATATCTTATGCAAATTAGTAATTAAATTATCTAAAGTATCAACATTATCAACACTAACTTTTAATTTAGTTAATAAGTCGCCATTTTTATTCCTACTAGAACTTATAGAAGTAATGGAAACATTATTAATACCATTAACAATATCAATAATATCACTAATAATATTTTTTCTATCAAAAGAAATAATTGATAGTAAGGAGTCAAAGTTTTTATGTTTGTAATCGCTATCCCAAAAAACATTAATAAATCTCTCTTGTTCACCAGAAACACAGTTATGACATTCACTTCTATGAACGACTATTCCATGACCTTTACTAACATATCCAACTATACTATCACCTAAAACCGGATGACAACAACTTGCTAATTTAATTTGAGCTTTATCAAGACCATCAACAATAATTCCATAATCATTAGTTGAATGTCTTTTTTTATTTTTTTCCTCAACATCAGCATAATGTTTAATTAATGCTTCATCATCAAGTTTTTCGATATTTCCAGCCAATTTATTAGCAGCGCCTTTGGCTGATAAAGTCTTTTTTCCAATTTCAAAGTAAAAATCATCTAAAGAATTGACACCAAACTTACCAAATTCAGTTTGAACAATTTTATCATCTATTTTTATATTTGTAAAATTCTCATTTTTACAAACTCTTTCAAATTCTTCTTTACCAAGTAAAATAAATTTATCTCTTTTAAGTTTGTTTAAAATAGAGATTATCTTATGACGGGCATGAGTAGTTTTTACAATTTTCAACCATGATTCAATAGGTCCATTAAAACTATTTGATGTTTTAATTTCAACAACATCCCCTGTTTTTAATCGATACGTAAGGGGAACAATGCGACCATTAATCAATGCCCCAACTGTTTTGTTACCAACTTCAGTATGGACGCGATATGCAAAATCAAGTGGTGTGGCACCAGTTGGAAAATCTAAAACATCTCCACGTGGAGTAAAAACGTAGACATTAGCACTAAATATATCTTCTTTTACCTTATCAAAAGGATCACTATCCTCATCTTCACCCATTTCCGCATAACTTAACAATTCACGATACCAACGCATTTTCGAAGACATTTCTTCTTGTTCACGTTCTGGTGTATAATTTTTATTAGCTTCCTTATATGACCAGTGGGCAGCAACACCATATTCAGCAACTTTATCCATTTCATAAGTACGTATCTGAATTTCGTATATCTTACCACTACTACCTACAACCGTAGTATGAAGACTTTGATATAGATTTGGTTTTGGTGTAGCTATGTAGTCTTTAAACCTTTTAGGAATAGGATTCCATTCACCATGAACAATACCTAAGACATGGTAACAATCTTCGATTGTTGGGACAAGAACTCTAAGAGCCATCAAATCATAAATTTCATCAAATTGAAGATTTTTAGTTTCCATTTTCTTATGAACACTATAAATATTTTTAATTCGGCCTTTAATGGAAAAATCTTTAATATGATTTTCATTCATAACATTAGTTAATATATCCTTCATTTTTTGAATATCTTCTTCACGAGCTTGCTTTTGATCAAAAATCATTTTTTCCATCTCAGCATATTCTTCAGGTTCAAGATATTTGAAAGAAATATCCTCAAGTTCAGACTTGATTTTATACATACCTAAGCGATGTGCTAAAGGAGCATATAAATCTAGTGTTTCTTTAGCAATCTTTTTTTGCTTTTCAGGAGACTGAAATTCTAGTGTTCTCATATTATGAACTCTATCAATAAGTTTTACTAAAATAACACGAATATCTTTTGCCATTGCAAACAATATTTTTTGATGCGTCTTAGCTAAAACTTTTTCTTGAGTCATATACTTCAATTTACTAATTTTTGTTACACCATCTACGATACTCGTGATATCTTTACCAAATTTTGCTTCTAATTGTTCTTTTGTTATATCAGTATCTTCTAAAACATCATGTAACAAACCAGCTGCGATTGTTGAAGGACCACCATGAATCTCTGCTAGCATGTATGCAACTTCAAGAGGGTGTTGAATATATGGATCGCCTGATTTTCTAAATTGACCATCATGTTGCTTTTCAGCTACTTCATAAGCTTCTCTTATTATGTTAAGATTATCTTCTTTTTTAAGATATTCACTAGCTTTGATTATGACATCATCAATAGTAACTTTACTTTCCATATTAACCTCCTCTCGATAAAATTAACTAATTATCATTTTAATATTTAATCAATGTTTTCATCTTGTAATCTTTTAATAATTCTCTACCTTTTAAATCAACAAGTTCAATTAAAAATCCTAAACCAACTACTTTACCACCTAAACTTTCTACTAAATCAATTGTAGCTTTAACAGTTCCACCAGTGGCTAATAAGTCATCAATAATTAATACTTTTTGTCCTGGTTTAATAGCATCTTTATGCATGCATAAAGTGTTTTTTCCATATTCAAGCGCATATGAAACACTAATTGTCTCACGTGGTAACTTATTAGGTTTTCTAATTGGAATAAATCCAATTCCTAAATCATAAGCTATTGGACAACCAAAAATAAATCCTCTTGATTCAGGACCAACAATAACTTCAGCACCTACTTCTTTGGCAAATTCTTTCAATTCAGAGCAAGCACTTCTAAAAGCTTCACCATTTGACATAAGTGGTGTAATATCTCTAAATAGAATTCCTTCAATAGGAAAATCTTTAACATCGGCAATAAAATCTTTGTAATTCATAACTTACACCTCTTCTTTCTTAACATAGTGAATTATATCACAAAACAAATAATTTGTTAATAATTTTATTAATTTATTTCATATTTATTATTACAATGAACATATTGTTTAATATGAAAAAAAATATATTTAAATTTAAAAATTCCCTAGTCAGGAATACAATTATTTTGATTATTTGTAGTCTACTTGTTAAAGGACTAAGTTTATTTAACAGAATTGTCCTTACTAGACTGCTTGGAAATGATGGAATATCATTATACATAATAGCCCTTCCATCAGTAATGTTATTTATGAGTATAGCTGGTTTTTCTTTAAACATTGCCCTAGCTAAAATAGTTTCTGAAAATCTCATTACTAAAAAATATAGTAATAAAACTATTTTAAAAAAATCATTATTTATTGGAATTATCTCTTCGCTTGTTGCAACAACAATATTATTATTAATTATTAAACCATTAACAACTGAATGGCTAAAACAAGAAAATACATTTTACCCAATAATATCTATTATCATATTTTTACCTTTTATAGTATGTAATAACATTATGAGAGGATATTACAATGGTATAAATAAAGTTAATATCAGTGCATATGCTAATGTTATTGAACAAGTAGCTAGAATAGCATTTTCAACTTTGATTTTAATCTTATTATCAAAATATGGAATTGTTTTTTCTGTAACGATGGCAATATTTTCTATGGGGATTGGAGAAATAATTTCTTTAATATATGAAATAGTTTTATTGAAAAAAAACATTATTCATGTTAAAGGCGAAAGCTCACCAACAAAAGAAATCTTATCAATATCCTTTCCAACAACCGCTTCTAGATTAATAACTAGTTTTACTACTTTTCTTGAACCAATCATATTTACCTTAGCATTAACACTAGCAGGTTATTCAAAGAATAATATTATATATAAATATAGTGAAGTTAATGCCTATGCAATTCCTTTAATTACTATGTTTTCTTTTGTCTCTACATCCATAGCTACAAGCATAATTCCAAGCATTTCTCAAAATTACGCAGATAAAAAATATGATATAGTTAGAAACTTAATAGAAAAATCATTATTATTTTCAATTTTACCTGGAATATTAATAACTTCTATTTTATTTAATTTTAGTGAAGAATACATGCAATTAATATTTGGCACTAATATTGGTAGCAACTATGTAAAATTATTTATATTTCCATTTTTGCTTTTTTATATTGAACCACCTATAATATCAATTTTACAAGCTATAGGAAAATCTAAACAACTTTTTATTTTTTCTATTATTTCTAATATTACTAAGCTTGTATTAATTTTTTCATTAACTTTTATTAATAAAATCTTTTATCATAGTTTAATTATCGCTATGGTATTAAATTCTGTTCTAGTAACATTAACGACACTATTTTATCTAAAAAATATTATTAATCTAAAATTCAAATCACAAAAATTAATTAGTATAATAATTTTAATAATATTAATATTAACAACTACTTATTTATTAAAACTTAAAATTAATAATTTTATTATCGCATCAATTATAAGTGGAATCTTATCAATCATTTATATAAAAATACTAAAACTTATAGACTTCTAGTATAAATAAATCTCCATCCTCATAGGTAGCATAATAAATATCATTTATTTCTTCATATCCTTTTTCTTTAATTTTCTTTATAATCCATTTTTCACTGATATTAAGCAATTTAATATTGTCTTTGCATACTTTACCTGATAAAATGATAGGAAACGGATAAATATCTTTGTCGCTTGTTTGATTAGTTAATTGTTTGGTTGCAGTAGTATCATTAGTTTTACTTTTTATGTTCACTGATGGTGTATTATTAAATTCATCATATTTAAAAACACTTATTTCACCATTTGTTTCTAATATTAAATATCTTACTTCAGATAATGATCTGATGTTTTTCAATCTTAATTGCACTACCAAATCGTTAAAATTATAATTTTGTTTTCTCATTTCCTTAATATTAACTTTACCATCAATTATTATAACAGATTCTTTACCATCAAAGAAATCTCTTAATCCAGGTATTTTTAAAAGCACAAATGATAAAGTTTTTTGAATGACAGCTAAGATTGTAATTGCTAATAAAAAAAAGTAAAAGGGAATTTCTTCATTATCTATTCCCATTACTGCTACATCTGCTATCATTAACAAAATAACAAAGTCAAACAAACTTAATTGACCAATTTCTCTTTTGCCCATTATTTTTAAAACTATTAAAATAAAAAAATATACAAGCGCTGTTTTAATTAAAATATGTATTCCCATATAAATCCTTTCATGTTCTAAAACAAAGTGTAATTCATATAATTTAGTGGTGATAAATTATGAAAAATATAATCAAACAAAAAATTATTGTTTACTTCTTTTTCTTTCTTATTCTTGCCATTTTTGCAAGTATTTATTCTTTTTTAATCTATACAAATAAAATCAGTAGTGAAAGAAAGACGTTTAACACATATTCGTTTATAATAGGTGTAGTTTTATTTTTAATTCTCGGTATAATCTCTGGGAACTGTGCTCAAAAGAATGGACTATTAGAAGGACTAACAGCTGCCTTAGTAATAATACTGATTTCTCTAATAATAAATTTTTTCACTGATGTACCATTTATAAATAAAAACTTTATAAAAACTGTGACATATTTAATCGCTGCTAGTGCTGGCGGAATAATTGGTGTTAACTTTAAACCTATATTAAAGGTAAGCAAAGAGCATATTTAATGTAATTTGGCTTTCCTCTTGTTATTTTATAAGTTATATGGTAAAATAAATATAGTCGAAAGGAAAAGTTGAGTATATTAATCAACTTGTAAGAATATATGGAACCATTAGCTTATCGTCTTCGTCCTAAAAAAATTGAAGATATTGTTGGACAAAATCACTTGATTGGTCCAAATGGAGCAATCACAAAAATGATGAAAAACGGCTACATACCATCATTAATTCTTTATGGTAATCCTGGTATTGGAAAAACAACAATTGCTTTTGTTATATGCAATACTTTAGATGTAAAATATTTTACATTCAATGCTTCTACTGATAATAAAGCAACATTAAAATCTATGATTGATGATGCTATGTTAGTAACTAATAAACAAACTATTATGATTGTTGATGAAATTCACAGAATGAAAAAAGATATTCAAGACTTCTTATTGCCATATGTTGAAAATGGTACTGTTACTATAATTGGTCTTACAACTGTTAATCCTTATCATTCAGTTTCTCCAGCAATTAGATCGCGCTGTTTAGTATTCAAATTGAATGAATTTGAATTTAAAGATTTAGAGAAGATATTCTATCGTGCCTGTGCTTATTACAATGACTCTACTTCTTTTTCTGAGGAAGCAAAAAACTATGTAATCAATATGGCCAACGGAGAAATCAGAACTTTAATCAATATGATTGAAGGTATATATTTATCAAAAGGTGATATTGATAAAATAGATTTAGATTTTGCTAAGTCAATCATTCTAAAGCCTAATATATCAATCGATAAAAATGAAGATAGTTACTATGATACATTAAGTGGATTACATAAATCAATTAGAGGTAGTGATGTTGATGCTAGTTTGCATTATTTAGCAAAACTACTTTCTAGTGAAGATTTTCTTCCCCTTATTAGAAGATTATATTGCATTTGCTATGAAGATATTTCTTTAGCAAATCCATCTATGGGACCTAAAGTAAAAGCCGCATGTGAAGCAGCTTTAGAATTAGGAATGCCAGAAGCCAAACTTCCTCTTGCATCAATAGTAATTGATATGGCTCTATCTCCTAAATCAAATTCAAGTTATCTAGCAATAGAAGCCGCTATTAAAGATATTGAGGAAGGACATAGTGGAAATCTTCCACTGCACTTGAAAAACACTTATTCTTTTGATAAGCGTCAAACACCTTATAAATACCCTCATGATTACCCTGGTGCTTGGGTAAACCAACAATATTTACCTGATGTAATTAAAGATCGTACATATTACACACCAAAAACTACAGGCAAATATGAAGAAGCCTTAAAACAAAGATATGAGGCTATCAAAAAGGCAAAAGAAAAAAAATAGAGTTAAATGATATTTATCTTAATGATATTTATCATTTAACTCCTTTTTAATTTAACAAAAATTTTATGACCTTTTCTATCTCTTTACTAGTAATAAGAGGTGTCTGCAATCTAGTTGTTTCATTATCACTTTCTAAAATAGCATCTCCATTTCCTAATAAATAATAGCTATTATCATTTTTTATAATATTATTATCAAACTTTTCTTTTTCACATTTAAAAAACATTTTATTTTCAAAAACACTTAATACAACATTATTTATAATACTAGAATTTCTACATATTAAAAATATATTTATACCCGACTTTATAGCTGATTGATTTATATACATAATTTTATTTTCAAAAAAAGAAAAAGTTTCTTTATTCATATTAACGTGATTTATAATAATAATTTTTCTTTTCATATAAGTTTCATTTAATAAACCCATTTCAATTTTTCGATTATATTCTGTAAAACTGAATATCTCAAATTTTTTAAATGTGTCTAATCTACTATTAACATCATCTATTAATAAATCTAAAAATTCTAGTATGCTTCCACGTCTTATATCAATAATATCATTATACTTTTCAAAATCATTATAAATATCAAATATTTCTAATTCATAATTACAAACTAAAACTTTTGAAAAAAGGATAGATAGTATTGCACTTATAAAAGTTTTTATCCCACTATTTTCACTACCCACAATTAAAAAGTTTGGTTTCTTGGCAATATCTACTTCTATTAAAAAATCACAATTGGAAATACCGATAGGAACTATATAGTTATTAAGTAAACTATTTTGTTTTAATAAAATTTCATTCATTGTTAAAATCTGTTCATATTGATTTGTAACTTGAATAGTTAAAACATTATTTATTTTACTATAAAAAAAGTTCTCAACAATCACTTCTTGTAATTTTTTAACTACCATTTTAATATCTAGATATGTATATAACAATATTTTATATGTTGTTACTTTATAACTAACTTTCATATCAATAAATTTATATTCAGCACCAAAAGTATTTAAAATTGATAAAATTAAGTTTTTATTTTCACCACTAATTTTGTCTTGCATAACATATGAAGCATCAGCTTTATTAGCATCAAATAATCTAATAGGCAAAGAGATATTTCTTAAAAATATACTTTCTTTATTTTTATGTGGTCTTCTTTTATCACTACCTAATTCATATTTAAAAAAGTTAGCAAAATTTCCTGTATATTTTTTTACATATTTAGCTTTACTCGTGAAAAATGCAAATATATCAATAATAGGCTTGTTAATAAACAATGAAAATCCTAACATAAAAATTAAAATAGCACATAAAATTACTCCATATTTTCCAAAAAGATAAAAAATCAAATAAAACAAAAAAGCTCCTATCACTCCCCCACCTAAATAATCAGCAGTTTTTTCATTTAAATATGTTTTGTATATACTCCATACTTTAGAAAAATAATTATTTGTTTCTTTAGCAGCATAATTATGTAATGGAAAATGTGACATTAAAAGAATTGATAAACTAATAAAGCAAAAGCCTATAAAAACATTACTTTTAAAATCAAATTTTTTATGTAAAAACAAATTATAAATACCCAAAAATAAAACAAATAAAATAAATAACCAGTACCAATCTCCAAAACAAGTCTTAAATAATAATGTAAAAAAACTACCAATTCTACCAAACTTGCCAAGAACGGTAGTTGAAAATACTATTAATATTACACCAATAATTTCATAATAAAATAAAGTCTCTTTTTTTTCTACTTCATCAACTTTTCTTTTCTTCTCTTTTGCCATATATACTACCTCTTGTAATATATTCTAATACTTTCATTTGTCACTTTTTGAAGAAAAAAGAAAAATATGTACTTTTTGCAAATAAAAAAAGCATCTATGATGCCTTTTTTATTTTTTAGTCTTTTCTTTGTGTAAAGTTTGTTTTCTACATTTAGGACAGAACTTCATTTGTTCGATTCTGTCAGGAGTGTTCTTTTTATTTTTTTCTGTTAAATAATTCTCTTCTCCACAAACTGTACACTTCATTAAGAAAGTTACGCGCATAACTAGTCCTCCTAATTTGTCTTACCTTGTTATTATACACTAATCATTAAATAAAAGCAAGGTTTTTTTAAAAGTTTTACTAGTAATGGTTAATTCTTTAAATCACCAAGATACGCTGGAACTTTAGTTTGTAAATTAACAGTTTGATCATATCCATATTTTTCAGATGTGATTCTTACTGAATAATCTACTAATGTATCAGTTTCAGGGAATTTTATTACTTGACCTTTTTCATTTACTAAGTCACTATC
>MSHB01000022.1 GCA_001940985.1 Mollicutes bacterium Phil14 | reverse complement strand
AAGCAAATAAAGAAGCAACATGGTCAAGTAGTGATGAAAGTATAGCAACAGTAAACAATGGAATAGTAAAAGGTGTAGAATTAGGAGAAGTAACAATCACAGCTACATCAACATTAAATCCTTTAGTAAAAGCTGAATATAAGATTAAAGTTATTGAAAAGAAAGAAGACTATGTAAAACCAACAAGTATTGAAATTACAGCTTCTGAAACTGAACTTTATGAAAATAGCAAATTGCAATTACGTGCCACTGTTTATCCATTAGGTGCTAATCAAAATGTAGTATGGGAAGCTTTAAGACCTGAAGTTGCTACAGTTAATGAAAAAGGATTGGTAACAGGTATAAAAGAAGGAACTGCATATTTTGTAGCTCATTCTGAAGATGGTAGTGTTTCAAGCTCAAAATTAAAATTAAAGATCTTAAAAGATGATGAAATTTCAATCGTATATCCTGATTTACAAGGTTATCAAATTGTTTGTATGATTAATACAAAATTTGACCCTTATGGAGAAAACTATAGTGGAACTGATAAACTTGCTAGACAAAAAGCATGGGATGTAGTTAAAGAACGTTATAACTGTGACTTATTAGAACAATCATTCCCTGCAGATGCTAGTTGGGGTCCTAATCGTTACAAATGGATAGTATCTCAAGCTGAAGTTGGTCAAGCACAAGCTGATTTCTATCAAGTTCCAGTTGGTTGGCTTGATTCTATGATTACAGGTAATGCTATTGCTCAATTGGATACTTATTATTCAAGATGGGGAAAGAGAGAAATGTCACCTGTTCAAAAACAAGCTTCAACTATTAGAGGAAAATTATATGGTGTTAGTGAAGGTACTGATACTACAGCAATTTATGCTGATTTAGGTATTTATTACAACTATGGTATGTTAGAAAAATTAAAGATTGAATCACCTGCGAAATTATTCAATGAAGGTAATTGGAATTATACTACATTCCAAAATTGGGTTGAATCTGCGCAAGCTTTACTTCCAGAAGGAAATGTTGTACTTGCTGGTCATCCATATTACTATTGGATAGGTTTAACAAACGCTGCTGGTGTTAAAATTGCCGATACTGTAACTGGTAAAGTTAATATTTATGATGATGCTGCGATCAATTCAGCTGATTTATTAAGAACAATTTATTTAAGCGGTAGCTTTGAAAAAACACCTACTTGGGCTGAATCTGATGGTGCGTTTATTTCTGGGACAGCATTATGTTCTACTGGATTTAGATGGTATTGTAAATCTGAAACTCGTTGGGCGTCAGATGTTTGGGGCGATGATACTAGATTTGGTTATGTTCCATTCCCATGGCCTGATAGAAGCAGTAAAGAAGCTTCACGTGTTGGTACAGGTGGAGAAGAAGTAGTATGGACAATTGCTACTCAAAGAACTAGACCAACTTATGCAACTGAAGAAGATTTATACAGAGTAATGACAGATTTATTTAGATTAACTCGTAAATATTTACAAGAAGATCCAAGCTTTGATTCTGATTTAATTAGACAACAAGTTATTTCTCAAAAGATTGATGATCCTGAATCAATTGAAGCAATGTGCTATTATGAAGTTGATAAAGCAATCGTTGATGTTTGCCACTTATTCTTTGATTCAATTAGCGGATGTCCATTAACTGGTAATGCATATAACATTGTAGTTAGCGGTAATGACTATATGACTGAACAAGCTGCAGACTATGAAAATTACGAAAATAAATTCTTAGGCTTATACGGTCTTGGATGATTAAAATAAAATTAGATTCTTTAAGTCTCCTTAAAGAATCTTTTTTAAAAAAATAAAAAAAATTTATAAAAACTATTGACAAACATTTATAAAGAGTTATAATATATTAGCACTTATGTAGTGAGAGTGCTAATTTTTGGAGGTGAAAAAATATGGAAATGCAAGATTACAGTCAAGACAAGGACATTCTTCAAAAGTTTGGTAGAGATATTGTTGAAGATGTAAAAAAGGGAAAAATAGATCCTGTAATTGGTCGTGACGAAGAGATAAGAAGGATAATTCAGATTTTGGCACGAAAGACTAAAAATAATGTTGTTTTAATTGGTGAACCTGGTGTAGGTAAAACAGCAATTATAGAAGGTTTAGCATGCCGTATTGTTAAAGATGATGTACCACTAACTTTAAAGAATAAAACAATATATGAATTGGATATGGGTGCTTTGGTAGCTGGAGCAAAATATCGTGGTGAATTTGAGGAAAGATTAAAGGCTGTCTTAAATAAAATTAAGGAAAGCGAAGGTAAAATAATATTATTTATCGATGAAATTCACTTGATAGTTGGTGCTGGTAAAACTGAAGGTGCTTTAGATGCTGGTAATATGTTAAAGCCAATGCTTGCTAGGGGCGAAATAGATTGTATTGGTGCAACTACTTTAAATGAATATCGTATGTATATTGAAAAGGATCGTGCCTTGGAAAGACGTTTCCAACAAGTTCTAGTAAAAGAACCAACTGTTGAAGATACTATAAGTATCTTAAGGGGTTTGAAAGAAAGATTTGAATCATATCATGGTGTAAAGATTACTGATGGTGCAATAGTAAATGCTGCTGTATTATCTAACAGATATTTAACAGATAGATTCTTGCCTGATAAGGCCATTGATTTAATCGACGAAGCTTGTTCATCAATTAGAGTTGAAATTGATTCAATGCCTACTGAACTTGATGAAATAACAAGAAAAATTACTCAATTAGAAATTGAAAAGGTTGCTCTTGTTAAGGAAAAGGATGCCGCTAGTAAGGAAAGACTTTTGAAACTTGAAGATGAATTGAAAGAATTGAAAGTTGAAGAGGAAAAATTACATAGCAAATGGTTAGAAGAAAAGAATGTAATTAATGAAGCTAAAGATGTAAAGAAGAAACTAGAAAATGCAAAGTTTAATTTGACTCAAGCATTTAATGGTGGAGATTATAAGAGAGCTTCAGAATTAAAGTATAAAGAAATTCCAGAATTAGAGAAACGCTTAGATACTCTTGAAAATTCTGAAAAGAAAGATAATTTATTATCTGAAGTTGTTACAGAAGAAATGATTGCTAAGATTATTTCTAAAAATACTAACATTCCTATTTCAAGAATTATGAAAGGTGATCGTGAAAAAGTTCTACATTTAGCTGAAACTTTAAAACGTCGTGTTATCGGTCAAGATGAAGCAGTAGAATTAGTTAGTGATGCAATTTTACGTCAAAGAGCTGGTATAAAAGATCAAAATAGACCAATTGGATCATTCTTGTTCTTAGGACCAACTGGTGTAGGTAAAACAGAAGTAGCAAGAAGTTTAGCTGAAGCCTTATTTGATAGCGAAAACAATATCATTAGAATTGATATGAGTGAATACATGGAGAAATTCTCAGTGAGCCGTTTAATTGGTGCGCCTCCAGGATATGTAGGATATGAAGAAGGTGGACAATTAACGGAAAAGGTAAGAAGAAATCCATACTCAATAGTATTATTTGATGAGATTGAAAAAGCTCATAGTGATGTGTTTAATATTTTATTACAAATCTTAGATGATGGTAGATTAACAGATTCTCAAGGTCGATTAATTGACTTTAAGAATACAATCATTATCATGACATCTAACTTAGGTAGTGAATTATTACTAAATGGTAAGAATGATGAAGTTATGAATTTGCTTAAATCCTCATTTAGACCTGAGTTATTAAACAGAATAGATGAAATAATTACATTCAAGCCACTTACAAAAGAAGTTCAATTCAAGATTGTTGAAAAGATGTTAAGAATATTACAAAATCGTTTGAAAGAAGAACATATCAATGTCATATTTACAGATAGATCTAAAGAATACATAATTGATAAGAGTTATTCTTTTGAATATGGTGCAAGACCAATTAAGAGATTCATACAACGTGAAGTTGAAACTGTTTTAGCAAAAGCAATAATAAGCGAAACAATTTTACCAAACGTTAAATATGAAGTTGATATTGTAAATGAAAAATTTGTAATAAATAGAATTTAAGATAAAGAATATCCCATTACTATTTTTAATAAAATGTAATGGGTTTTTTTATTTTAAACAATAAAAACAAAAAAATATGGAAAAAAGTTTTCGAGTAGTGTATAATATAGGGGAAATAGTAAAAATATATATGTGAGGTAACTAACATGATATTAGATGGAAAGAAAACAGCTGAATTAATTACGAAAAAAGTTGGGGAAGAAGTGCAAACTATTCCTGAAAAAATTACATTAGCTTTGATATTGGTTGGACATAACCCTGCAAGTGAAGTATATGTCAATAGCAAAATGAAAGCTTGTGATGCAGTTGGAATCTGTGTTCGTGATTTCTTTTTAGAAGAAAATGCAACTCAAAAAGAACTATTGTCAATTATAGATAGTTGTAATAAAGACAGTAATGTTCATGGTATTTTAGTACAAATGCCACTTCCTTCACACATTGATGAAAACATAGTAATTAATGCAATTTCCCCTGAGAAGGATGTTGATGGGTTAACAATTATTAATCAAGGAAAATTAATGGCTGGCTTAGATACAATTGCTCCAGCAACTCCAAAAGGAGTAATAACATTATTAAAGAAACATTATATTGATATTGTTGGAAAGAATGTTGTGGTAATTGGTAGAAGTATTTTAGTAGGCAAACCATTAGCCTTGTTATTCTTGAAAAACAATGCGACTGTTACAATTGCTCACTCAAGAACTACAAATCTTAAAGAACTAACTAAAAGAGCTGATATTTTGGCGGTTGCAGTTGGTAAACCTAATTTTATAACTGCTGATATGGTGAAAAAAGACGCCGTAGTAGTAGATATTGGAATTAATAGAGTAGAAGGAAAATTAATAGGTGATGTAAAATTTAATGAAGTATCAGAAATAGCATCATATATTTCCCCAGTTCCAAAAGGTGTTGGACCTATGACTATTGCATCATTGTTAGAAAACATTTTGGAATGTTATCATATACAAAAAAGAAATAGAGAATAAATGAAAGGTATCCATAAGAAAATTATGGACTTTTCTTATTGTGAAAGGAAAAATTTAAATATGAAATTAATAGTTGGACTTGGTAATCCTGGAAATAAATATGAAAAGACTAGGCATAATATTGGCTTTATGTTTACTGATGAACTAGTTAAAAAGAATAATTTTAATTTTACTTTGGATAAAAAATTACAAACTAAAATAGCATCAGGGATAATAAATAACGAAAAAGTTTATATTATTCAACCTCAAACTTATATGAATTTAAGTGGGGAAGCAGTAAGGGCAGTATGCAAGTATTATGGAATTGATGTTAATGATATTTTAGTAATATATGATGATCTTGACTTACCGGTTGGCAAAGTAAGAATTAGACCAAATGGTTCAAGTGGTGGTCATAGAGGAATGCAAAATATTATAGATATGTTACAAACAAAGGAAATACATAGAATTCGCATTGGCATTGATGGATGCGATAAAGATAAAGTCATTGATTATGTTTTAGGAAGATTTAACAAAGAAGAGGAAATAGAAATTTCATTGATTATTTCTAAAGCTGATTTAATGATAGAAAGTTATTTGAAAGAATCATTTGAAAATTTTATGAACAGGTATAACAAATGAATAATATCTTGGAAATTTATAATAAAAATAATGAAGTGTCAAAATTGCTGAAAGCAATTAATAAAAACGAATATCATTATTATGTAAATGGATGCGGAGAGCACCATCAATACCTTTTAACATATGCCACTTATTTACAAAGTGGCTCATTTGTCGTATATATTGCCCCTAATGTTTATAAGGCTAACTTGGCATATGAGAATTTGTGCAAATTAGCTGGGCATAATAATGTTAATTTATATTTAGCTGATGAATTGATATCTACAGAATTAATAGCTGTTAGTAGAGAATTCAAAAGTGAAAGAATGAATACTTTAAAAAGTATAATTAATAATGAGAAGAAGATAATAGTAACTCACGTTTTAGCAGTATTGAAGCCTAACATTAATAAAAAAATGTTTATTGATAGTTTAATAAATATTAAAACTGGTAGTGATATTGATATAAAGAAATTAATTAGTAACCTTGTTGGTGCGGGTTATAAAAGATCAGCTAAAACTTGTCAAGTTGGAGAATTTAGTATTCGTGGTGAAATAATTGATATATATCCTAATTGTTATGAAAAACCAATTAGAATTAGTTTATTTGATACCGAAATAGAAAAAATCAGATATTTCAATTATGAAACGCAAAAGAGTGAAAAAGAAGGATTAGATGAAGTAACATTATTACCAATGAATGAAATAGTAATTGATAATGATAAAAAGCAAGAGCTAATTGATAAAATAGTACTTGATTCTGATTGCGAAAACGAGATTGTAGCTAAAGATATGGAAGACTTGAATTCAGTTGAAAATATTGAAAGAATGAATAAGTATATGCCATATATTTGCGAAAATCATGAAAGCATATTAGAATATATTGACGAAAAGCTAATTATTTATGATGATTATTCTAGATTAGAAAAAGCCTATGAACAAATAAATATAGATGTTAATAATTATACAGAAGAGGCAAAATTTTCTGATAATTTAAAATTGATGTTTTTTTATGATTTACCAATAATTACAAATTGTAAAAAGCAAATTTTTTGTTCAGAATTTAAAATGGCATTAAAAGGAATAGTTATCAATGATTTGTTTGATTTTAGAGGGTATGATGTTATTAATTTTGATCATAATATGAAGATTTTAATAAGTGAATTAAATGAAAAAATAAGTAAGACAATCATATTATCAATATCTGATAAAGAGCAAAGAAATCTGCTTAAAGAAGTGCTTGTTGAAAATAGTGTTAAATTTATTGAATGTAATTCTTTAGAAGAGGTAAAAATAAATAAAGTAAATATCTGCTTGATTGATAATGCGATTAGTTTTGGAATATTTGATGATGTAGAAGTTATTACTGAAAGTGAATTATTCCCTAATAAAAAGCAGACAAAGGCAAAATATAGAAGCGTATATCAAAATAGTGTAAAAATAGAGTCGAAAGAAGATTTGGCTGTTGGTGATTATGTAGTGCACTATGATTATGGTATAGGCAGATATTTAGGTATAGAAACTATTGAATTAGGTGAATATAAGAATGATTACTTAGTTTTGCAATATGAAAATATGCCTCTTTATATACCGGTAGATAAAATTACTCTTTTAGAAAAATATCAAGGTAGTGAAGGAATAACTCCAAAGTTAACTCGTATAGGTAGTAAAGATTGGGAAAAGAAAAAAGCCATTATCAAAGAAAAAATTGAAAGCATCGCTAAAGATTTAATAGATTTGCAAGTAAAAAGAGAATCTCAAAAAGGATATAAATATTTAGCGGACAATGAATTTCAAAAAATGTTTGAAGATGATTTTGAATTTACGGAAACACCAGATCAAATAAGAATAGTGAATGAAATAAAACAGGATATGGAAAATGGTAAAGTTATTGACCGTTTGGTTTGTGGGGACGTTGGTTTTGGTAAAACAGAAATAGCTATGAGAATAGCATTTAAAACAATATACAATGGCAAACAAGTGGCCTATCTTGCCCCAACAACTATTCTAACAAGACAACATTACTATACATTTAAAGAAAGATTTGAAAAATATGGTATTAGAGTTGAACTTTTAAATAGATTAATTTCTTTAAAAGAACAAGAAAAGATTATAAAGGATTTAAAAGCAGGATTAATAGATGTTATAATCGGAACTCATAGAATTCTTAGTAATGATGTGAAGTTTAAAGATTTAGGCTTATTAATTGTTGATGAAGAACAAAGGTTTGGAGTAGTTCATAAAGAACTAATTAAGAGGATGAAAGCTAATATTAATGTATTAACTCTTACGGCTACTCCAATTCCTAGAACTTTGCAAATGGCAGTTATGGGAGTTAGACAATTAAGTTTAATCGAAACACCACCAATGGATCGCCATCCAATTCAAACATATGTTTTAGAATATAATGACTCAGTCATTAGGGAAGCAATATATAGAGAATTAGGAAGAGGAGGGCAAGTATTTTATTTGCATAATAGAATCAGTGACCTTGAACTAGTGTATAGAAAAATTAGAAAACTAGTTCCCGAAGCAAGAATTTGTCTTGGACACGGAAAAATGAATCGTGATGAACTTGAAGATACAATTCAATCATTTATTGATAAAGAATATGATGTATTGCTTTGCACAACAATTATTGAAACAGGTATTGATATACCTAATTCTAATACTTTGATTATTGATGAAGCTGATAAATTAGGTTTAGCACAGCTTTATCAAATTAGAGGTAGAGTTGGAAGAAGTGATAAAATCGCTTATGCTTATTTAACTTATCGTCGTAACAAAGTTTTAAGTGCTGTAGAAGGAAAAAGACTATCAGCTATCAAAGAATATACTACGTTAGGAAGTGGCTATAAGATAGCTGTTAGAGATTTAGCAATTAGAGGTGCTGGTGATATATTAGGAAAAGAACAATCTGGATATATCGATTCAATTGGACTAGATATGTATATGAAAATGTTAGATAATTCCATTAAAAAGGTTAAAGGAATTGAAGTTGAAGATGAGCTAAATTATAATATTGAAATATCAAAGCATGTTGATAAAAAATATGTTGAGGATGACTCGATTAGGATATATATTCATAAAGAAATCAGCCAAATAGAAAACGAAGATGATAAGAAAAGAATCATTGAGGAATTTATTGATCGCTTTGGTAAACTTAGTAAAGAAGTACTTTTGTATATTGAAGAGAAATATTTAGAGTCATTGTTTAGATATTTTAAAATTACGAATGTAATGGAAACAAAAAATGCTGTGTCTGTTATTATACCTAATGAAATTTTGGAAAAAATTAAAGCTGAAGAGTTCTTTTTACCATCCCTTGAAGTTAATGATAAATTTAATTTTGAGTACAAAAATCGTCAATTAATAATAAAATTAAAAAAAGAACAATATGATAAACAATGGATCTATTATTATAGTAAACTACTTACAATGGTTAAGAATAATACTGAAAGAAAAAAGGTATAATTGGAGTAAAAAGTTACCATACTATTATTAGTGAGGTGACAAAATGAAAGCAACAGGCGTTGTAAGACGAATAGATGACTTAGGAAGAATTGTTATACCAAAAGAAATTAGAAGAAATTTAAGGGTTCATGAAGGAGACTCTTTAGAAATTTATATTGATGGAAATGACACAATTATTCTTAAAAAATATTCATTAGTTGAAAGTGTAAATAATTTTATTAATCAATATGTTGAATCTCTACATTCATCATGTAAAAAAGAAATAATAGTGACCGATACTGAAAGAGTTATAGCCACAAGCAATGGTTTTAGAAAAGATATTGTTGGGAAGAAGATTGACATGCGCTTAGATGATAGAATGCAAAAGAAAACAGCCCAAACATTTGAAAGAGGAAGTAATTTAGAGATATGTGATAATCTAGTTATATCTTCGGCTTGTATTTTAAAACCTATTACTGTTTATGGTGATTTGATTGGAGCGGTAATTGTTATTGGAGATAATTATATTGATGAATCAGAAAAAATGCTTGCGGAACTTACCGCGTCCTTTATAGGAAAGTATTTAGAAAACTAACTAAATGGCCTTATGGCCATTTTTTTTCTTGAAAAGTGGTATTAAAAAAGATATAATAAAAGTATATTGGAGGAATATATGTATAGTAAATACCATGGATGTGGAAATGATTTTATTATAGGAAAATATCAAAGCGGAAACGACTATTCTCTTCTTGCTAGAAAGTATTGTGATAGGCATTTAGGAATTGGGGCTGATGGATTATTACTTGTTGAAAAAGAAAACAATAATATAACAATGCATTTGTATAATAGTGATGGTAGTATAGCACCAATGTGTGGAAATGGAATTCGTTGTTTTGCAAATTATTGTTTAGACGAAGGACTGATAAATGAAAATGACTTTATAGTTAATACTTTATCAGGACCAATGAGAATTATAATTGAAAGTAGAGATCCATTTTTTTGTAAAGTGAATTTAGGTAAACCTGATTTTAGTAGTGAAAAACTAAGTATAGATACAAAAAAGAATGTTTTTATAGATGAAAAACTTAAAGTAAATGATATAGATGTAAGTGTTAGTGCTGTTTATATGGCGACTCATCATTTAGTTATTTTAGTTAATGACTTAAACAAAGCAATAGAAAGTAAAATAGCCGAAGTTATTGCTGAAAATAAAATCTTTTTGGTAGGAATAAATGTTAATTTAGTTGAAATAATCGATAGAAAGAACATAAAAATGAAGACGTTTGAAAGAGGGGCAGGGTGGACACTAGCCTGTGGAACTGGTGCTAGTGCTGCTTATTCAGTTTTAAGAAAAAAGAATTTATGTGATAATGAGCTAAGTGTGCATTTAGAGTTAGGAATACTAAAAATTACTTCTATTAATGATGAAATTATTATGAGTGGGCCTAGCAAATGCGTAGCAAAAGAGGTAAAATTTGTATAAAAAGTGCTAATTACAAATTGATTGTAATAAGAAGTATTGAAAAAAAATTTAAAATATGATATAATTTTTGTATCTTTAAAAAGGAGTATAGAAAATGGCGAAAATAGCAATTGTTACTGATGTAAATGCAGGGCTAGATTATTTGGGATATGATCCACAAATTCCTACACTTAGATCAATAATTAATTTTAAAGACGAACATTACATCGACGGAATTGAAATTAAGGCTGATGAATTTTATGAGCGCTTAAGTAAAGAAGATGTTATACCTTCAACAAGCGCACCAACTGTCGGTGAAGCTATGGAATTAATCGAAAGATTAATAAGCGAAGGATACACAGATATGATTATGTACTCTATTTCATATCAATTGAGTTCTATAGGGCAAATGGTTGAAAATTTAAAGAGTGAATATAGTGATAAAATTAATATATATGTTGTTGATACAAAACTTGCAACTTATATGCAAGGGTATTTAGCAATTGTTGCGAAAAAAATGGTTGAAGAAGGAAAAAGTGTAAAGGAAATACTTGATTACTCTGACTATTTAATAAAACACCAACATGCTTATTTTATTGTTGATAACTTATCATATTTAGTTAAAAATGGTCGCTTAAGTGGTGCTGCTGGTTTTGTTGGCAATATGTTTAAGATTAAACCTATTTTGGAATTGAACAAAGAAGGTAAAATCGTAAGCAAAGAAAAAGTTAAAACTCATAGAAGAGCAATTGAAAGAGCTTTAGAATTGTTCTTAAATGAGATTGGGGATAATAAAAATGTTCAAATTTTTGTATTCCATACATTAAGAGAAAAAGAAGCTTTAGAAATTAAAGAATATTTAGCTTCTAAAGTAGATACACCACTAGAGATACAAGTTCATATGGTTACTCCTGCAGTTGGTGCTCATATTGGTTGTGGGATTTTAGGATTTGGATACTTTATATTAGGCGAGTAATACTGTTTATATTATTTTTAAAAGATGTTTATAAACACTAAAGGATTTCCTTTGGTGTTTTTTTATTATCTTTGAGTAATCATTTTTAAAAGGTTCTTTTTTAAAAAAAGAAAAATAAAATGTAATGGTGATATTAAGTGAAAAACTTTTTGATTAATCATTATTGGTTAATTAGCTTACTTGCTTCTTTTTTATTGTTTTGGATATTTGGGGACATAATTGTATTTTTAATAATACTTGGTGTCATAGGATTTTTTATATTGATGAAGGGGGTATACAAAGCAACATTTTTATATATGGATATTGTGCTTTTTATACTGTATTTGCTTTTTGGGTTTATTTGTTTAGTATTTTTAAGTTTTGATAGTGTTAAGATTTTAGTAATTGTTTTGGGTGTTTGGTTGATATCGTCATTTTTTTTAAATAAAAGACTTTAAAAAATAAGTAGTGTGTTATATAATAATTAAAGATGATGGTGATAATATGCAAAAAATGAAAGATAAAGAAATGGCGCTATCATGCATTTTTAGATTTGATGAAAAAGATAACGTATGTTATGCAAAAATCAATAAAAATCATGAAAAAGGCGAATTATTAGAAATATTTCATAAAAACATCAAAAAATTCACGTTTTTAGGCATTATTTTGCCTTGTGTTAGTTTTTTATTAATATTTCTATTAACTATACTATTTATCATATATAAAGAAATTAAAGGAAATTTCATAACTGAAGAATTCAATTTATTTGTATCATTGTCATTTTTATCACTTCTTTTCTTAGTTTTAGGAATAATACTTCTTTATAAACTAATAGTAAAGAAAGAAAAATGCTATTTAACTCTGTATTATGGAGCATATCGTTATAAATATATAAGTTATAAGAAATATAAAAATATAGATAGCTTTTTAAATGAAAGGACTGAAAATTATGAGAAAAATTTATAAGGTTTTATTATTAATGCTAGTTATGAGCGCAACATTTATATTAAGTGCTTGTAATTCTAGTAACATGAGTGGAATAAAGAATCTTACTCAGCAACAAATATATACTCAAAAAGAAGATAGGTATTATGTATTTTTCTATCGTGAAAATTGCTCAGGTTGTGAGGAAGTTAAACCTTATGTTTTAAAATATATTAAGCAAGCTAAAAAAAATAGCAAAGCAAGAAAAATATATGGTTTTAATTTGTCTGATGAAAAAAATAAATTAATATATAGAACTAATCCAGACAAAGAACATGGTCAAGGTTCATATATTAATAGTAGTGGAGAAACTGTCAAAGGTATATTTTTTGTTGATGAAGTTCAAAAATGGGATGATTTATATATAGGGACTACCCCATCTTTAATTAGTGTGAGAGTAATTGATGGAGTAAAAAAATCTTATTTTATATGCTCTGGTCATGCTAAAATTATAGATACTTTGAATAGTGAATTAAACAAATAAAAAAAGGCTCAAGGGTAATGAAAAGATAATCTTATCATTATTTCCTGTGAGCCTTTTTATAATTTTAATTTTATTTCATTATATTAGAGAAATGATCCATAATAGCATTTCCTTCATTTTTGTAAACTGCTGTTATTACACCATTTTCAACTAATACAACACGAGGGAAGTAACCAACTCTTAAATCTTTTATATCGTCAACACCAACAAAGTTTTCAGAGTTATTGTTAGGATTTACATATATAGTAGAAGAAGGGTTTTGTGAACGGTGAATAGCATAAAGTGGATAATTTAAATCTGAATTATAACTTGAATAATTTTGTGAGTAACTAAGAAGAGTAGGTTTAACATAGTTACATCCACTGCAACCATCTCTTAGGAAGAAAACATAGTATCTTTCTTCTTTTTGGTTAAACAAATCTTCTGCATATATATAATTAAATGTAGATCTAATGAAAAGATTAACTTCAATACTATCATCATCATTAAATATTTTTAATTTATAGTTTCCAACTTCCCAATTGTTAAATCTGTACATAGGGAAAATCATTTCTCCTGCATAGTAACCAACAGAATCTTCTTTGTATTCTTCAGGAATAGTGAAAGTTTTAGCTTTGTTTGAAGAATCTGTAACAGAATATTTTTTAGGGACAAAATTAGTTTCTATTTTAATAGCTTTTGGATTATCAATGTTATGAAGGATATTTGTTTGGCTTATTTTTCTTTGTTCAATATTTAAAAAAGAAGAAATATCAGTGTAGTCAGTATAGTAACTAGTTATTACACCATTTTCAATAACAACTAAAGTAGGTGATACTAAGCTATTTTCTTTTATTAAATCTTCATAATTATTAATTCCAACAAGAGATTCAATTTTGTTAGCTTCTTTATTAGAATATTTTACAACAAATAGTTTGCTTACGCATCCTTCAGGGAAAGAGTTTAAATAAATATCAAATTTTTCTGCATCATTAGATAACTTGATGCCATCTTTACCAGCAAAATCAGAAAAAATGACATAATATTTTCCTAAAGATTGTGAGAATGTATTTTCTCCATCAATCACTTCAAAATTATGAGATTCACCACTAACAACAATAGTAAGAGTGATTTTCTTTGAAGCGATAACTTCTAACTTATAAGTGCCATTTTCTAAATCTTTAAAAAATGAAGCATCCAAAGTCAAAGTATTATTTTCAAGATAATCAGTTAAATCATCTTTATTAATAGTTGAATTAACATTGCCATTAGAAATATTAATTTTTGTGAAATCATCAGAAACACTAATTGTAATCGGTATTGGATTACTTTTATTAAAACTAAAAGATTGCGTTTTAGTTTCGCCACATGCTGTTAGTAGTATGACTAACGCAAACATTAAAACTGATATAATTTTTTTCATAAAACCTCCAAGATTTATTTTATAAATAAAACATTATGCATATTATTCACTTAAATAACAAAGATAATATATCATATTTCTAAAAAAAAGTAAATAAAAATGATTTTTGTGTTAAAATTAGAAAAATGTAATTTATGGAAGCGCTTAAAAAAATTAAACTAATGCTTAACAATTTATAAAAAGTATGTTATAATACCAATAGTAAAGAAAGCACTTTTAAAATCAAAAATTGAAAGGAGAAATATAAATATTAATTTATATTGATAAGATTATGAAAAGAAAAATGAATTTAATTTTAATTTTACTTTTGGCAATCCTTTTTAGCGGATGTGCAAGAACAGATGAACGAGATGTATTCCGCTTTGAAGCCCATCAATTAGAATTGAAGATTGGTGAACAAATAGAATTAAAGTTAGTATTAGGAGATATTAGTCCAAAAGAAGAAATCATTTATAGTAGTAGCAATCAAGATGTTGTTAGTCTTGAAGGAAATGTTGCTAAAGCTTTAAAAGTTGGTGTTAGCAAAGTTACTGCTCAAGTTAAAAGACTTCCAACAACCAAAGCAACTGTTGAAATTACTGTAGTTGATGAAAAGTTATCTGGATTAAAAATCAATGGCGACAGTCAAGTAAAGGTTAATGGTAGTTTGAAGTTAACTATTTCAACAAACCCTACTAGTATTAGTAAAGATGTTGAATGGTCAAGTAGTGATGAAAGTATTGCTACAGTTGATACAAATGGTTTAGTAAAAACTGTTAAACCTGGTTTTGTAACAATTAGTGCTGCTTCAAAATATGATCCTACTTTAGTAGCTAAAAAGGAAATTGAAGTATTATATTTAGATTCAGAAGAATTAGAATTAGAATTAGCTGATACAAATGTTGTTTTAGGTACACCTTCTGTTATTAAAGCAACTGTACTACCAGCTTTAGCAAATCAAAATGTTACTTGGGAAAGTAGCGATACTAGTTATGCAACTGTTGTTGATGGTGCTATTACTCCAATTAAAGTTACTCCTGATGATGTAACTGTAACAATTAAAGCTACAACAGCTGATAAAAAAATTGTAAAAGAAATTGCTATTAAAGTTGTATATGCTCCAATTGAAAGAATTGAAATCACAAGCACTTTAGAAGAAATTGAAGTTTTTGAAGAAAAGACTATTACTTTAAAGGCTACTGTTACACCTTCATTTGCAAATCAAAAAGTTACATGGTCAAGTAGTGATGAAAGTATTGCTACTGTTAATGAAAATGGTGTAGTTACTGGTATTAAAAAAGGTACAGTTAAGATTATTGCTTTAGGTGCTGATGGAGTAAGTAAAGCAGAAATAGAAGTACTAGTAGTAGGTGTTCCAGATCCAGAAGGAATTAAGATTACAATTAATTACAAAGATCCAGGTGATAGATTCACTTTAGAACTTGAATGTGATGAAACTTTGAGAGTATCAATTGAACCAAGCGATGCAAAACAAGAAATTGATTTCTCAGTTGATAAAGAAGGAATCGTTAAAATAGTTAAGAATAACCTTGGTTATAAGATAACTGCTTTAGCATTAGGTGAAGTAACAATTACATTTACTTCTAAGGTAAATCCAGCTATTTCAAGAAGTATAACTATTACGGTAGTTCCACTAGAATAGAAAAATGACCCTATGATTTTATCATAGGGTTTTAAAAATTTTAAAAAATATAAGCTAATTGTAGAAAAAGATATGTAATTGTGATAAAATATAAAAAGTGGTGATAAATATGTATGATATAATTGTAATTGGCGGTGGCCACGCAGGAGTAGAAGCTGCACTTGCAAGCGCAAGACTTAATAATAAGACATTGATGATTGTTGGAAGTATTAATCGTATTTCTAATATGCCATGTAATCCTTCAATCGGTGGACCAGCTAAAGGAATAATAGTTCGTGAAATTGATGCTTTAGGTGGACAAATGGCAAAAACTGCTGATGAGACTTTGTTGCAACTTAAGATGTTGAATTTATCTAAGGGGCCTGCAGTCAGAGCTTTAAGAGCTCAATCAGATAAAGTTACTTATCCAAAACGTATGAGAGAAATTGTTTTTTCTCAAGAAAACTTGGATGTAAAAGAAGCTTATGTTGAAGAGTTAATTGTTGAAAATGATAGTGTTTGTGGTGTTATCCTTGAAGGAAATGAAAAAATATGTGGAAAAGCAGTAATTATAGCTAGTGGCACATATTTAGCTTCAAGAATTTTATGTGGTCATTCATTTTGGCCTGGTGGACCTGATCAGGAAAGAACAACAACTAAACTATCTGAATGTTTAAAAAGATTAGGTTTCAATCTAATTAGACTTAAAACTGGGACACCACCTAGAATAAAAACCAACTCAATCGATTTTTCAAAAACAACTCCACAATATGGAGATAATATGCCACTACGTTTTAGTGATACAACTCCATATGAAAGGATTCGTCCATTTGAAAAACAAGTGCCTTGTTATTTAACATATACAACTAGTGAAACACATCGTATTATTAAAGAGAATTTGGAAAAATCTAGTATGTATGGAGGAATTGTTGAAGGGGTAGGACCTAGATATTGCCCATCAATAGAAGACAAAATTGTTCGCTTTAGTGATAAAGAAAGACATCAAATTTTCTTAGAGCCTGAAAGTGAATTAATTGATGAAACTTACGTTCAAGGTTTTTCAACAAGCATGCCTCATGATATTCAAGAATTAATGGTACATAGTTTACCAGGTTTGGAAAATGCTGTCATTGCTAAATATGCATATGCAATAGAGTATGATGCTATTAATCCATTAGAATTAAAAGCCAATTTAGAAACAAAAAAGATTAATAATTTGTTTTTTGCTGGACAAGTAAATGGTACAAGTGGATATGAAGAAGCAGCATGTCAAGGATTAATGGCGGGAATAAATGCTAGTTTGAAGTTAGCAAATAAACAACCTTTAATTTTAAGACGTGATGAAGCATATATTGGAGTTTTGATTGATGATTTAATAACTAAGGGAGTAAAAGATCCTTATAGGTTATTAACAAGCAGAGCCGAATTTAGACTTCTTTTAAGACACGATAATGCAAGTGAAAGATTAATTAAATATGGTTATGAAATTGGTCTTATTAGTGAAGAAAGATATAAAAAGTTTTTAGATAGAAGAAACAATATTGAAAAATTGATAAGAGAGACAAAAGAAATTAAAATCACACCAAAGAATAGTGTTAATGAATATTTGTCTTTAAATGGAAAACCTGTCATTAATGAAAAAATATCAGGATATGAATTTTTAAAACGACCTGATATAGATTTCTTTGATTTAGAAAAAGTTGGAGAAACTATTTTTGATTATGAAAGTGAGATAAAAGAACAAGCATTAATAGAAATTAAATATTCTGGTTATATTCAAAAAGCTTATAAAGAAGCACATCATTTGGAAATGATGGAATCTAGGAAAATTCCTAGTGATATTAACTATGATGAAGTTAGTAATTTAGCATTAGAGGCTAGGGAAAAACTAAAGAAAGTCAACCCACAAACTATTGCTCAAGCTTCTAGAATAAGTGGAGTAAATCCTAGTGATATAACAATGCTATTAGTATATTTAGAGAGCAAATATGGAACAAGTAATAAGTAAATTAGAATTAACAAAGGAACAGTGTGAAAAATTTTCTCTTTATTATGATTTTTTAATAAGTGAAAATGAAAAATACAACTTAACAGCAATTACTAATATTGATGAAGTTTATATAAAACATTTTTATGATTCAATAATGATGGGAAAATTCATTGATTTGAATGGAAAAAGTTTATGTGATATAGGTAGTGGAGCAGGGTTTCCATCTATACCTTTAAAGATTGTTTTTCCTGAACTTGAGGTTGTAATAATTGAACCAACTCAGAAAAGAATTAAATTTTTAGAACAACTAATTAATAAACTAAAACTTGAAAATGTGAAACTCATTTGCGAAAGAGCTGAAGATGCTATTTGTAATTATAGAGAAAGTTTTGATATAGTTACAGCTAGAGCTGTTAGTAATTTAAGAATGTTATTAGAACTTACTATTCCTTTTGTAAAAGTAAATGGTGATTTAATTGCTTATAAAGGTTCATCTTATAAAGAGGAGATAGATATTTCAAAAAGTGCTTTACATAAGTTGAATTCTCAAGTATTATATATACACAAATATAATTTGCCATATGATATGGGAGAAAGATATTTGATACAAATAAAGAAAAATAAGAAAACGGATGAAAAATTTCCAAGGAGATTTGCGGAGATTAAGAAAAAGCCGTTATAAATATTGGAGAAAAATATGGGCAAAATAATTGCGATAGCTAATCAAAAAGGTGGAGTTGGCAAAACAACAACAACTATTAACCTTGGTGCTGCACTAGCTAAAGAAAAGAAAAAAACACTTATAATTGATTTAGATGAACAAGCTAATGCAACAATAGGGTTAGGCATTGGACGTGAATTTGTTAAAAATAGTTCTTTTGATGTCCTAACTGACAAAGTGGATATAGTTGATAGTATATATTCAACAACTAATGAGTATTTAAATATCATCCCTTCTTCTAATTTGTTAGCTAATGTTGAAGAAAAAATCAGGGACAAGTCTGATAAAGAACAAATTTTACTGAAAAAAGGTTTAAAACTAAAAGAAAGTTATGATTATATTTTACTTGATTGTCCACCTTCTTTGGGACTAATTATTGATAATGCCTTATTTTTAAGTGATTCAGTAATTATTCCTGTTGAATGCGATTATTTTGCATATGATGCATTAACTCAGATGGTTCAAAAAATTAATCAAATTCAAAAAGAAAAGAAAGAATTTGGTTTGTCTTTAACAATAGAAGGTGTATTATTAACAAAACTTGATAATAGAAATCTTTTTGGATATCGTATTAGTGAAAAAGTAAAAGAATTATTACCAAGTAAAACTTATAATACGATTATTAGTAGATCAAGTCACTTACAAGAAGCACCAATGCATGGAAAAAGTGTTTTAGAGTTTGCATATAATTCTCGAGGTAGCAAAGAATATATTAAATTAGCTAAAGAAATAATTGAAAATAATAAGGAGTAAATTATGTGGGAAAGCATATTAACTTTTGTTAAGTCATATAGTAGAATTTTAATTTCTACAGTGATTGTAATAGCAATAGCTGTAGTACTTAATACAATTAACAACATTATTACAAGACGCTTTGTTAAAAAGAATTTAGAAAAGAGAAAGCATGCTGTAACAATGGCGAAATTATTGAAAAGTATAATTAAATATGCAATTTTAATTCTTTCATCAATCATTATTTTAGATATATGGGGAATTAACATTGGACCTGTTTTAGCTGGTGCAGGTATTTTAGGATTAGTTATAGGTTTAGGTGCTCAAAGTTTGATCAATGACTTTTTAAGTGGTTTTGCTATTATCTTTGAAAATCATTATGATGTAGGTGATGTTGTTGAAATAGATGGATTTAAAGGAACTGTCTTAGAAGTTAGTTTGAAATCTACAAAAATAATTAGTTGGTTGAATGAAGTTAAGATTATAGCTAATGGTAATATTAAAAGTGTAATTAATTTTTCTAAAGAACCAACAGTAAGCTACATTGATATTCGTATCGGATATGAAGAAGATGTTAATAAAGTAATAAATCTTTTAGAAGAAAAGTTAGTTACAATCAAAGACTCTTTTCCTCAAGTTATTGAAGGTCCAAATGTAATTGGTGTTAGTGAGCTAGCAAATCAAGGAATGATAATAACTATAACACTTAAGACAATTGCTAATGAACAGTATTCTGTAAAACGAGCTATTAATAAGTTTGTTAAAGAGATTTTTGATGAAAACAATATTAAAATTGCATATGATCAAGTGGTGGTTCACAATGATGAAAATAACAACTGATTATAGAATAGATGATATTTTAGAATTTAAAAAAAATCATCCTTGTGGTAGCAACCAATGGAAGGTAGTTAGAACAGGTGTTGATATGAAATTAGAATGTATGGGTTGTAAGAGAATTATACTTATTCCTAGAGTGGATTTAAACAAAAAAGTAAAAAGAATTATTAGAGACTAGTGTTAGTCTCTTTTTTCTTTAAACGTTTTCACACAAAAAAACATTTACAAATTAAAAAAAATATATATAATGTTATTATATTTTATCAGGAAATACAAAAGTATTACGATATAAACAAGATAAAAGAAGTATTTTAAAGCATCTTTTTGAGTATAGTCTTAATATTAGTCCTGATAAAAGGACTTTTATTTAGGTCTATTTTTTACAAGATAGAAGTAATATTCTTGAGCATGTCTTTAATTATATACTTCTTGAGTATAGTACTTAATTTTGAAGTATGAAAAGTAGAAGCCTAAATAGGGCTTTTTAATTTTTTATAATAAGGGAGAAAGAATATGAAAAAAACTATCAAATTATTGTTAACTTTAGTTGTACTAGTTATTGGTATTACTCTTTTTGGTTGTAGAGGGAATGGAAACAATAGTTCAAAAGAACTAGTAGTAGCCACAAACTGTGAGTTTCCGCCTTTTGAATATACTGATAAAAATGGTAAATCAATTGGTATAGATATGGAACTAGCTAGTGAAATTGCAAAAATATTAGGTTATGATTTAAAAATAAAGGATATGAGCTTTGATGCAGTAATAGGAGCACTTGAAGCAAAACAAGCAAATGTTGCTATGGCTGGTTTGACAATCAGTGAAAAGCGTAAGGAAAGTGTTGATTTCTGTGATCCTTATTTTGATGCCTTTCAAGTTGTTATAGGATTAAAATCTAGTAAAGCTATGGAAATAGATAACTATGATGATTTAATTAAAGAACTAGAAGGGAAGAAGATTGGTTTCCAAAATGGAACTACTGCTCAATACTTTGTTGAAGGTGATGAAGGATGGGAATTTCCTGGTATTAATGGTGCAGTTAGCAAAGGATTTACTAGTGGCGCAGCAGCTATTATGGCATTAAGAAATGGACAAATTGATTATGTAATAATTGATAAAGTACCAGCTTTACAATTTGTTGAAAAGAATAAAGAAGAAATTAGTGTTAATATTGATGTGCATTTAACAGAAGAGCAATATGCTTTTGCAGTTCAAAAAGACGATAAAGAATTATGTGAAAAAATAAATGCAGCTTTAAAAACATTAAAAGAAAATGGTAAGTTTACAGAAATAGTAAACAAATATTATAGTGATTAATATGAAGTTTATAAAAGATATTATATATATAATAACTAATTATTCTTCAAGCTTACTAAATGGTTTGAAAAATACTTTAATTATCGCACTTTTAGCTTTTGTTATAGGACTAGTTTTAGGTAGCTTAATAGCTATATGTCGAATTGGTTCCAAAAAGGAAAATGTGTTTTTAAAAATTTTAGATAAGATATGTGCCGTATATGTAACTGTTATTAGAGGCACTCCTGTTGTAGTTCAACTTTTATTAATGTATTTTGGAGTTTTAGCACTATCTAATTTAGGAGCTTTATCAATAGCAATAATAGTATTTGGACTTAATAGTTCTGCATATATGTCAGAGATAATTAGATCAGGAATATTATCAGTTGATAAAGGACAAATGGAAGCCGGAAGAACATTAGGTTTGAGTTATTCTAAAACAATGAAATCAATAGTATTTCCTCAAGCTATTAAAAATGCCATTCCAACTATTCTTAATGAGTTGATAGCTTTATTAAAGGAAACTTCAGTTGCTGGTTACATTACTGTAATTGATCTTACTATGGCTGTACAAAGAATAGTTGCTAATGAATATGAAGCTTTAGTACCTTATACAGTTTTAGCAATTATATATCTAATAATTGTTGGTATTTTAACATTAGGCGTAAAGGCAATAGAAAGAAGGTTGAGACGTAATGATAGTAGCATCTAATATTGTGAAAAAATATGGTGATTTAGTAGTATTAAATGGAATTAATGAAACTATCAATGCTGGCGAAACTATTTCGATAATCGGACCATCTGGAAGCGGAAAAAGCACTTTTTTACGCTGCCTTAACTTAATTGAAACTCCAACAAGCGGAGATGTAATTTATGATGGAAAAGTTATTAATAGTAAGAAATATGATATCAACGAATACAGAAAAAATATTGGAATGGTTTTTCAAAAATTTAATTTATTTAATCATTTGAATGTTTTAGAAAATATAACTTTAGCCATTAATCATCATGAAATTAAAGAACTAAAAAGATTAAAAAGAGAGTATCATTTATCTAAAATAAAACATTTATTTAATAAAAATGTCAAACTAAAAGAAAAACCATTAAAAACTAAAAAAGAAATCAAAGCAAACAACGTTACAAAAGCAAAAGAATTATTGAAAAAGATTAATCTTTTAGATAAAATCTATGAATATCCTAATAAACTATCTGGTGGTCAACAACAAAGAATAGCAATTATTAGATCAATTATTTTAAATCCTAAGGTAATGTTGTTTGATGAACCAACGAGTGCACTAGATCCTGAAATGGTTAATGATGTTTTAGATTTAATAAAAGAAATAGTAAAAACAGGCATGACTGTGATAATAGTTACACATGAAATGGCCTTTGCTAAAGAGATTAGTGATAGAGTTATTTTTATGGATGAAGGTAATATAATTGAAGAGGGAACGCCTAAAGAGATATTTGAAAATCCAAAGAGTGAAAGAACAAAAGCATTTTTAAGTAAAGTGCTTTAAAAATAAGGTCTCATTGTGAGGCCTTTTACTATATATTTTATGTTTTATACAAATATCTACAAATTATAACATTCTTAAGTAATATTATATATAAGAGGTGAATGTTATGAACAAGTATTTAAACATTATTTTAATTTCTTTCTTTTCAGTATTGACATATCAATATAAAATAAGTTTTAGTTTTTATATTCCTATAGTTTTCTTTCTAACAAATTATAATCAAAAAAACATCTTTTTGATTTTACCAATAAGTGCCATATCATTTTATTTTACAAATAGTGAACATATAATATATCTTTTAGTTTTATATATTTTTATAGCAATTTATTTCATCTTTTTAAAATCTAGAAAGAGTAATGTACTAGATTGTTTATATATATTTTTAGTTAATTTCTTTATTTTATTATTTGAAAGAAAAAGCTTCACATATAGAGAAGTTATAGTGTGTCTTTCTTTTAGTTTGTTTAGTATGCTTATATATTTATACTTTATATATAATGTTTTAGGTGTTTTGAGTAAACAAAATAGTTTTAGGAATTATGGTTTTATAGAAACAATAATGGGGATAGCAGTGGTTGTTGGGGCAACAACTATAAAAATAAAAAATATAAATTTAGGGTTATTTATTGCGATGTTTTATATAATGTATATGTCTCAAAATGGTTATTCATTACTATCTATCTTTTTTAGTATTTTAACAATGTTTTTACTTAAAATGGTGTTTAATATTGAAGAAGCAATAATGTTACCATTTGTTAGTGCTTTTTATATGTTCCCGAGTGTATATGGTTCTATTATACTTATAAGCTTTTGTTTAGTTGGTTGGTTAATAAACTTTGCATATATAAATGTTTTTGTTTTACAAGTATCAATAGGTATTGCAATATTATTTGAGATATTTAAATATAGTATAGTAAACTTAAAGAACAACAAAGCAGAAATAGTTGAAGATGTTTACACTCAAGCAATAGCAAGTGTAAATAATGAAATAATTGGATTTGCAAGCTTTTTAGATTTATATGCTAAAGAATTTTCAACTTCAAAGATATATAATAAAAAGATAGGTGATGGCATAAATAACTTAATGCATAGTTATTGTGAAGGTTGTTATGTAAGAAAAGAATGTTTTTCTAAAAATAAAGGTAAAACTTATGCTTATTTTAAAAATATGTTATTATATTCTAAAAGACGAGATTATGAAATGACAAATGAAGAATTGATATCTTTTTTTAAAATGTGTCCATATATAGTAGAGATGAGAAAAAGTGCTATATTAATAAATGAGAGATTGAATTTAACTAATGAATCAACAAAAAGTAATACTTTAATAGCCGAAATGAATGGCGTTAGTAATATATTAAGACAGTATAGTGTCGATAATACATTAAAAAATGAATTTGAGTATGATGTTTTTTATAAGATAAAAAAAGCCATTTGTGATTATGGCTTTAATGTTTGCTATTTTAATCCTAAGAAGATTTTGATTAATGATTTTTTAATTGAGATAGGTATTAGAGGCGTTGGTTTTCTTCAAATGAAAAAAGTTTTAGAAAAAATAGGAGATAATTATATTGTTAATAAAACTACGATTGTTTTTCAAAAAGTTGAAAAAGGAAAAACATATATGAATATGGTTCCTAGGGTTAATTTTGAAGTTGATTATGGTTATGGTAGCATTGCTCAAAATGGAAACGGAGTTTGCGGAGATAATTTTTTAATTAAAGAGTTAAATGACTCTAAATTGATTGCCGCAATCAGTGATGGAATGGGTAATGGATATTTAGCAAATCAAGAAAGTAATACAACTTTGAAATTAGTTGATAAAGTTACAAGTACATCTTTATCTACTACTACATCTTTGCAAATATTAAATACTTTCTATTTTATTCAAGACTATTTAGAAAAATATAGTACATTAGATTTTGTTGAAGTGGATAGAAATAAAGGACAAATACTATTTTATAAAATGGGGGCTTCAACGTCTTATTTATTCCATAAAAATGGAAGTTTTGAAAAAATTGAAAATGAAAGTTTACCTTTTGGTATTGAAGAAATAATTGAAACAAAGAATTTTGAATTAAGTGATGAAGATATTATTATAATGACTAGTGATGGTGTGTTTGAAAATATGGAAAGTGATGAGGAATTAGCGCTTTATATTAAAGGTATAATGCATATGAGTCCACAAAATATCACTTATGAAATTTTAAAATATGCTAAAGAGCATAAGAAAAAAGTCGATGATGATATGTGTGTAATTACTTTAAAAGTACAATTGATGAATTAATAGTTATATTCGATTGGTCCTTTCCAGTTTTTGTATCCATCACTAATGTTTACAGCTTTATAATTATTTTTCAATAATAAGTTGACACATTCTTTACTTCTTTCTCCACCTTCACATATTAGATAATATGTCATAGTGCGATTTAAATAATAAGCATATTTTTTAGTAAACAATTCATATGGAATATTATATGAATTAGGAATATGACCTTTTGAAAAAGTGAATGAGTCTCTTAAATCAATTATAATATAATTATAATTGTTAATATATTTGGTTAATAAATCTTTACATGTTATATTTTTCATTTTAATCACCAATAAATTATATTTTGTTAATAACAAAAATAGAATTGTCTATTTTAAATAAATATGCTATAATGTTAATAGAAGTGAGAGATTAATATGATAAGAAAAGAAAAAGAGAAATTATCAAATTACTTATTTTTAAAAGATAAATTTCCTTATAAAAACAAATGGTTTAAGGTGTTAATACTAAAAACTTATTTAACAAAGGATATCATTATAAACTTAGTTGATATATTTGAAAATATTTTTGGTGATATAGCATACACTGCAACTGATAATGAAATTATAATAATTTATTTTGATGAGATTGATTTTTCATTAGAAGAAGTTTTATTATCGGTTAGTGATGATTTTGGTATAAATATTTTAGGATTTAGTATGCCTAAAATTTATGCAAATAATAATAATTTTTTAGAAATATATGAGTTATATAAAAAATATATTTTTAATAAACATCAGGGATATTTTACAATCAGTGATTTGATTTTAGAAGCAATGGTTGAATATAATGATATTAAAATCTTAAAAGCAATTGTTTTAGATAAAGTTTTAAGCAATCCGCAGAATGAAACTTTGATTTTAGCAATGTTCAAAAATGATTTGAATATTTTAAAAACATCAAAAAAGATATATATGCATAGAAATACCATTAATAATCGCTTAGATTTAATAAAAAGAGAAAGTGATTTAAATATTCAAAAATTTCAAGACGCAGTAGCTATATACAATATGCTTAAGTTAAAATAATGTGCAATTTGCACATTGTTTTTTTTATTTATAAATAGTATAATTATCGCATAAAAGTGAGTATATGGAGGAAATTTATGGCAACAGTAACACTTACTAATATTAATAAGGTTTATGATGGCAACGTTCATGCCGTTGTTGACTTTAACTTAAAGATTAAAGATAAAGAATTCATCGTATTCGTTGGTCCTTCTGGATGCGGTAAAACTACTACTTTACGTATGGTTGCAGGTCTTGAAGAAATCACATCTGGTGAATTAAGAATTGATGATGAAATCGTTAATGACGTAGCTCCAAAAGATCGTAATATCGCGATGGTTTTCCAAAGCTATGCACTATATCCACATATGACTGTATATGACAACATGGCTTTCGGTTTAAAATTACGTAAATTTGGACGTGATGAAATTGAAAGAAGAGTTAACAATGCAGCTGAAATTTTAGGATTAAAACCATACTTAGATCGTCGTCCTAAAGCTTTATCAGGTGGTCAACGTCAACGTGTTGCTTTAGGTAGAGCAATCGTTCGTGATGCAAAAGTATTCTTAATGGATGAACCACTATCTAATTTGGATGCAAAACTACGTGTACAAATGAGATCAGAAATTATTAAGATTACTGAAAGATTAGGAATCACTACTATTTATGTAACACATGACCAAATTGAAGCCATGACTATGGCATCAAGAATCGTTGTTATGAAAGATGGTTATATCCAACAAGTTGGTACTCCAAAAGATATTTATGACAATCCTAATAATATCTTCGTTGGTGGATTTATTGGTACACCTCCAATGAACTTTATTGAAGGTATGGTTACTGATGATGGTTACTTTGAAGTTGGTGATCACAAATTAGGTGTTTCAAGATTAAAAGTTAATGAAAAGAGTATGAAGATCTTAGAAGAAAATCATTTCATTGAAAAACCAATCATTATGGGTATTCGTCCTGAAGATATTCATGATACTCCAGAATTGTTTGAAAAATATAAAGACTCAAAAGTTACTTTAAAAGTAGATGTAGCTGAGTTATTAGGTGCAGAAACTAATATTTATGCTATTATGAACGGTCAAAACGTTGTAGCTAAAGTTGACGCAAGAGTTGATATTCATATGGGTGACCAAATTGAACTTGCTTTCAATATGGAAAAAGTTCATTTCTTTGATCCTCAAACTGAATTAAGAATTAAGAGATTATAATTTTGATTTTAAGTGTGCTTCGGCACACTTTTTTATTAGATATATTAAATATAAGATTTTAATTTTTCAGTAAAAAAATATAAAAAAAGGTTGCAGTATGGAAACTATATGATATAATATAATAAACATTATAATTAGTTTAACTAACTATAGGAGATTTTGCTTATGAACGCTTCGAGCGAGTTTATACGTGGATATACTGAAATAATCATTTTATCAATTTTATACAAAAAAGATGATTATATATATAATATATCCAATACAATTAATAAAATTGGAGATGGATATATAACAATTACAAATCCTTCATTATTAATTATTTTGAAAAAAATGTGTGAAGAAGGAAAAGTGAGTTCATTTAATGTTTTAAATGAAAAAAATGTAAATAGGAAATTCTATAAAATTACCTCTTTTGGTAAAGAATTTTATAAAAAAAATATAAACAATTACTTAAAATCTTTAGAAAAACTTAAATTATTACTTACAATGGGGGAAAAATATGATAAAGAAAATTAGTAAGCATATTAAATGGGGATTACATGATAAAAAGTATGATGATGATTATAAACAGGAAATGATTAATGCATGTATTGAAGAATATAAAAAAGCATTAAAAAATGGTCTTTCAAAAAATGATGCATATTTATATGCGATTAAAGATTTCGATAATGAATATTATAAAGAAAGAATAGATAGTGAAAACAACAAAATTAATATTAAAAATTTATATTTGCCATTAAGTGTTACTATAATTTTTATTATATCATTTTTATTGTGTACTCAGTTTATATCAGATAAAGTATTTGTTTGGAGTATATGGGTATTTTTAATTTTTAATTTTTTGTTTCTTTTTATTTATAATATTTTTAATTTAATAATAAAAAAATATGGTATTAAAACTGCATTATTAAATATCTTATTTATGATAATATTATATTTTCCATTTATTTTGATTGAACTAAAGGGAAATAGATATGATTTTAATAATTATATTATTGCTTTTGCTTTTTGTATAACTTTAGGCATTATTTTTTATACTATAAAAAATAAGTTTATTAATTTTACACTATCATTACTATTACTAATACCATTATTAATTATATTTGGATATTATGTTATATTCTCAGAATTATATACTATTGAGTTTATTTTGAAATTATTGATAATGATATCATTTATAGTAGTGTGTATTTTATCTTTAATAAAAGAGAAGTTAAACTGTAAAAAAATATTTTTTTCTATAATATTTTTAGTTCTAAGTTTATTAATTTTCTTTTTCTTAGATGATGCAATACAAATTTATTCAAAATATACAGTATTATCATTTATACTAATAATAGCATTATTAGTATTAAAATTTTTAAATATTAAAATTATAAAAGACTATTCATTTATTATCTATGTATTTGTTTTTTTCGCTTGTGTTAAAGTAATATGTAGTGACATTAATATTGTTTATAGAAATGGGTTAATGTCTACTATGAATTATCAATTTTTGGTTTCTGCAGTTATATTTTTAGTTTTGATACTTTTACAAAAATATTTGTACAAAATAAAATGCAGAAAAGAATTTGAAAATTGATGGAGAAATTAATTAATAAGTGATAGTTTAAATAATATAAGTGAAGTAGTGCGCAATATGGAGGTGTTATAAAATGCTGAAAAACAAGGTGATTAAATTATTTTTGATATTAGGTGTGATTTTCTTTAGCTTCGTTGTTATTGGATGTTCAAATGAAAAAGTTCCTAGTGATGTTAATTTTGATATCAATAATGAGAAGTATAAATATTTATTTGAAGAAGTTGATAATTCTGTATTGATAATAAATAATATAGATGAATTATCAAAACAAAATTTATCTACTGTTTCGGATTTAACAAAATACGATGAAACATATTTTTTAAATAACTATCTTTTGATATTTAAATTTAATATGCATTATTCAGAGTCTAATTTAAAAGTTGAGAATACAAAAACTATTAATAATATGTTATTAATTAATATTTCAATTGATTCTCCTGCAAATTATGAAAACAATACTTTTGATTCCCAGATTTCAACTGAATTATTGTTTATTGATGTTTTGAAAGATAGTTTAACTGAAACTAAAAATTTAAATGTTGGTATATTAGTGATAAATACTAGATTTAAGGATGTATATTGTTCAGTGTATTATAATTGCAAAAGAGCAGATAAAAAATATTAATAGTCTTTTCAATAACTCACTACAATATAACTATTTAAGTTTTTAAGTTTATTAAAATCTTTATATTGTTTTATTTTTGAATTGATTTCAAGTCAAGTATCTATTTCAACTGTTGGAAAAATAATTGGAATTGGAACTATTTTTTCAGTATCAATGATTTTATTTGTTCTTCCATCTGCACTATATCTATTAGATAAAATCATAATAAAGTTTACACCAAGAAGAAAAAAATCAATTTAATCAAGTGAAACTGTGTAATAAATTTTAAGATGAAGAAATAAAACTCTTCATCTTTTTTTAGTGCCTTGCAAAAATTGAAAAACTTTTTTTCAAAATTAGATTATTTAAAAAATGTTATAATGTTGTTATGAAAATATTATATATTATTGAGTCAAATAATAAAATAAAAGTAGTTTATGATTGTTATGAAAAATATCTTGAAAAGAGTGGAGAAGTATTTTTGAATGAACTTTGTTTAAAAGAACTGTGTACAAAAAGCGGAAGAATTGAGGCGGTGAAAAAAGTTTTTGGTTATAAATATAATGTTCCTATTTTTGTAAATCAAGATAATATATTTTTAAAAGTTAAGGCAAATAAAGTAGCATGGATAAATATTATTAGTGTTGGGAAAATATATAAAGACAATGATAAAGTTAATATAACATTTTTCTCTGGTAAAGTTTTAAAAGTTAATACAGGATATAAAAATTTTTGTAAAAAGTTTAAAATGTTAGACATTTTATTTGACTATGTCAAAAAAAATAAGTAAAAACTATACTTTTTGTTTAAGGTGTGGTATAATAATTAAGAAAAGGTGTGGTGGTGATTGAATATCACTTTATTAATTAATTTTGAAAAGATTTTAGAATTCTTTAAGGAATTTACTAATGAAAATGTAATCTTGATCATTGCAATGGCGATTATATTACCGTTTATTGAAGCTTTGGTGCCGATGTTGCCTTTGATTGCAATTATAAGTTTTAGTATTGCTAGTTTAGGTAGCATATATGGAAGTGTTATGGGATCTGTTTTAGGAATACTACTTTCCATATTAGGCTCAAGTATAGGTATGTTTTCAGTTTTTATCTTGATTAGAGATTTAATAGGTAATTGGTTTAGAGAAAAAACTAAAAACAAGGAAAAAATCGTTAAGGCAATTGAGTGGATGGAGAATCGCTCAAATAGTTTTATGATACTATTTCTTTCAAATCCATATATTCCAACATCTATTTTCAATTATGCGATGGCGCTTACTGGATATAGTGTGAAAAAATATTTGGTAATAGTATTAATATCGAGAACTATTTGTATTACCTTATTAGGAGTTTTGGGAATAGTTTTTAATGTTGGTGATGATTTGACTGCAATTGTTTGGGTATTTGTAACATATATAGTAGTTTATATTATTATATGGTTAATTAAAAAATTGTTTATAATAAAAAAAGATAAAATAGGTACAAAATGAAAGGAAGAAAAATATGAAAAAAACAATTAAAGACGTAGACTTAAAGAATAAGGTCGTATTAATGCGTGTTGATTTTAATGTTCCTATGAAAGATGGAGTTATTACTGATGTGAATCGTATCGTTCAAGCATTACCAACTATTGAATATGCAATTGAACACGATGCTAAAGTTGTATTACTTTCACATTTAGGAAGAGTAAAAGAGGAAGCAGATAAAGCTAAAAACTCTTTAGCTCCAGTAGCAAAAAAATTAGAAGAATTATCAGGTCACAAAGTTGTATTTGTGAATAAGACTAGAGGCGAAGAAGTTGAAAATGCTATTAAAGCTATGGCTCCTCGCGATATCGTTATGTTAGAAAATACTCGTTTTGAAGATTTAGATGGCAAAAAAGAATCTAAGAATGATCCAGAATTAGGTAAATATTGGGCTTCTTTAGGTGAAGTTTTTGTAAATGATGCATTTGGTACTGCTCACCGTGCAGCTGCAAGTAATGTTGGAATCGCTAGCAATATTAAAGACACTGTAGCTGGTTTCTTAATGGAAAAAGAAATCAAGTTTATCGGTGGTGCTGTTGATAGTCCAGTTCGTCCATTTGTAGCAATCCTTGGTGGTGCTAAAGTTAGTGATAAGATTTCTGTTATTGAAAGTTTAATTAAAAAAGCTGATAAGATTTTAATCTGTGGTGCAATGGCATATACTTTCTACAAAGCATTAGGATATGAAGTTGGTACATCAAAATGCGAACTTGACTTTGTTGATTTTGCAAAAGGATTATTAGAAAAAGCAAATGGTAGAATAGTATTACCTCTTGATACAGTTGTTGCAAAAGAATTTGATGAAAATGCTGAAAGCATAGTTGTTGATTCAGATAAGATTCCAAGTGATATGATGGGATTAGATATTGGTCCTAAGACATTAGAATTATTCAAGAAACAACTTGAAGGAGCTAAGACTGTTGTTTGGAATGGCCCTGCTGGCGTTTTCGAATTTGAAAAATTTGCTAAGGGTACAAACGGAATTTGTAAGATTTTAGCTGAACTTAAAGGAGCTATTACTATAATTGGTGGTGGTGATAGTGCAGCAGCAGCTATTAAATTAGGTTATGAAGATAAATTCACACATATTTCTACTGGTGGTGGAGCTAGTTTAGAATATTTAGAAGGAAAAGTTTTACCAGGAATTGATTGCATTAATGATAAGAAATGTACTTGCGGTCACTGCGGTAATGATTAATTAAGGAGATAAAACAATGAGAAAACCTATAATTGCTGGAAATTGGAAAATGTTTAAGACTCGTGATGAGGCATTGCAATTCATTTTAGCAGTATATGATAAAATGCCTAGTCAAGAGAAAGTTGATAGCGTTATTTGCTCACAATTCACAGTTTTAAGATGTTTAGTTAAACGTCAAGGAGAAAATTTAAGAATTGGTGCTCAAAATATGCATTTTGAAGATAGCGGTGCTTTTACTGGTGAAGTTAGTGCTGATATGCTAAAAAGCATTGGTGTAACATATGTTATCATTGGTCATAGTGAAAGAAGAGCAATGTTTAATGAAACTGATGAATCTGTAAATAAAAAATTACATAAAGCATTTGAAAAAGAACTTACTCCTATTCTTTGCGTTGGTGAATCATTAGAACAAAGAGAAAATGGAAAAGTTGAAGAATTTATTGGTAATCAATTGAAACTTGATTTAGCTGGTTTAACTAAAGAACAAGTAAAAGAATTAGTTATAGCTTATGAACCAATTTGGGCAATTGGAACAGGCAAAACTGCTACTAGCCAAGTTGCTGATGAAACTTGCGGATTTATTCGTAGTATGATTAAAGAATTATATGATCAAGAAACTGCAGATGCAATTCGTATTCAATATGGTGGAAGCGTTAAGACATCTAATATTGATGAATTAATGAGTATGCCAAATATTGATGGTGCATTAATTGGTGGAGCTAGCTTAAAAGCTGATGACTTTGTTAAATTAGTTAATGCAGCAGTAAAATAATTAATAAAAAATGGAGTTTTAAAACTCCATTTATTTTTTTTCTTTGTTAAATAAGGCAACATGATTTTTAATAGCTTCAAAAGTTTCAGCTGAAATATCGTGCTCAACTTTACAAGCGTCAATCTTAGCAATTTCTTCTGGAACCCCTAAGTGCATAAAGTAATTTGTTAACAATGTATGTCTTTCATACATACTGCTAGCTATTTCAAATCCTTTTTCAGTCAATTCTATTTCTCCATTTGAATCAATAGTGATATATTTGTTTTCTCTTAAAATTTTCATTGCTCTAGAAATGCTTGGTTTTGAATAATTCATAGAATTTGCAATATCTATAGATATTACTTTTCCGTTTTTCTTTTTTAAAATTAATATTCTTTCTAAGTAGTCTTCTGCTGACTCATGAATTCTCATACTATCAACCTCTTGCGATTATTCTATCACATAGATAATTAAAATGCAAACATTACAAACGTTTTCAAAAAAATAATGTTGACAGATTTCGCTAGCAAGTGTATTATATATAATGTAGTTAGCGTCTGCTAACTTGACTACTTGTTAATGAGTAGTTTTTTAAAGGGTTATGAGTTAGCAATTGCTAACTAGAAAGGAAAAGATATGCCATTATTTATTTCTCCACTTAATGTTGGAGTGAAAATTGTAAAAATGTTGACAGATGAAAAAACCAAAAGGCATCTTATGAATTTAGGTTTATGCGTCGGATCAGAAGTGATGGTGATTTCTCACACACCAAAGGACATAATTATAAAAGTGTTGGATACAAGTTTAGCTATAAACAAAGACATAGCTATGAGAATAATAGTAGCATAAGAAAGGAAAGAAGTATGGAAAAGTATTTAAATGAATTTTTAGTAAACGAAGAAGGAAAAGTAAAGAAAATCGAAGCCGAAGGAAAAATCAAGAGAAGATTATTTGACATGGGCGTTACTCCTGGGGCTAACATTCGATTAAAGAAACTTGCTCCATTAGGTGATCCTATTGAAGTAACAATTAGAGGCTATGAATTAACATTAAGAAAAGATGAAGCTAACAAAATACTTATGGAGGTAGTAAAATAATATGAAATTTGCACTTGCTGGAAATCCCAATTGTGGTAAAACAACTTTATTTAATACATTAACTGGTTCAACAGCACATGTCGGTAATTGGCCTGGTGTAACTGTTGATAAAAGAGAAGGTACTTATAAGAAATTAGGAGAAAAAATCGATATCGTTGACTTACCTGGTATTTATTCTTTGAGTCCATATACTCCTGAAGAAGTCGTTTCAAGAAACTTTATCGTTGATGAACATCCTGATTGTATTATTAACGTAGTAGATGCAACAAACTTAGAAAGAAATTTATATTTAACAACACAATTATTAGAAATAGATGTTCCTGTAATAATTGCTTTAAATATGATAGATGTAGTTAGACAAAGAGGTACAACTATTTTAGTTCAAGAACTTGAAAGTAAACTTAATGTACCAGTTGTTGAAATTAGTGCTCTTAAAGGCGAAGGCATTGATGCTATGATGAAAAAAGCTTATAGCTGTGCTAGAGTAAAGAGAGTAGGACAAACTGTTATTGAAAATAAAGATCTTGTTAACTTAATTGAAAAAACAAAAGATGAATTCGCAGGAAAAGTTAGTAGTCCTTTATTCCATGCTATTAAGTTAATTGAAAATGATGAATTAGAAGTTAAAAATCACCAAGATATTTTAGCAGATGTTAAGACTATGAAAAATAGAATTGATACTGGAGATTTTGCTGGCGACTTTGAAGCAGTAGTTGCTGATGAAAGATATAAATATATTACAAAGAATTTTGAAAAGACAATCATTAGAAAAAACGGTGAAGAAAAAGAAACTAAATCTGATAAAATAGATAAAGTTTTAACACATAGAATTTGGAGTATTCCTATTTTCTTAGTAATTATGTTCTTTGTGTTCCATTTAGTATTCTCTGAAGATTTATTCTTCTTAAATAGTATTTTTGGTTTAGAAGTTTCTAGTAAAGGTTGGGTTAACTTCTTTACTGGTATGGGTTATGAAGATTTATTAGCTGAAGCATTAGAAGCTGGGGAAGCTTTCACTGGAATTAGTATTCCTTCTCCAGGTGTATTCTTACAAAGTTGGATGGGTTGGCTTACAGGTTCTGTAATTGATTTAGTTGCTGGAGTATTACCTGAAGGAACATGGTATACAGGATTTATCGTTGATGGTTTCTTAACTGGTATTGATTCAATATTTAGTTTCATTCCACAAGTATTATTATTGTTCTTGTTTATATCTATTTTAGAGGACTCTGGTTATATGGCACGTGTTGCTTTCATTATGGATAGAGCATTTAGAAAATTCGGTTTAAGTGGAAAATCATTTATTCCTCTATTAATGGGATTTGGTTGTAGCGTTCCTGCTATGATTGCTACTAAGACTCTTGAAGATGAAAAAGAACGTGATTTAACAATAAGATTAACACCATTCTTTAGTTGTGGTGCTAAGGCTCCAATTTGGGCAATGTTAGCTAGCGTAGTAGCTGGACATTTCTTAGGTGATATATTCGTATTTAGTATTTATTTATTCGGTATAGTTATTGCAATAGTTGCAGCTATTATCATGAAAGTATTTGGTAAGACAAAAGAAGTACCTCCATTTATTATGGAATTACCTGCTTATCATAGACCTCAAGCAAAGAACTTGCTTGCGCATTTATGGGAAAAATTCAAGCATTTCTTATACAAAGCATCTACAATCATTACTGCTTCTATAATATTGATTTGGTTCTTATCTAACTTCGGCTGGGCATTTTGGAAAGGTATGGTAGAAATCGAAGACAGTATTTTAGCTGATTTAGGTAGAGTGTTAAAAGTTGTATTCTATCCACTAGGTTGGGCAATGGGTGCAGATGGCTGGAAGTATTCAGTAGCATCTATTACTGGTTTAATTGCTAAGGAAGACGTTGTAGCTACTATGGCTTCTTTAGGATTAGAAGAAGGAACAATATCATTATCAAACGCTGCTATTTATGCATTCGCAGTTTACAACTTATTTACTCTACCATGTTTCGCAGCTGTTGCTACAGCAAAATCTGAAAGTAGTAAGAAAGGGTTCAGAGTTACAATCGCTTGGTGGTTAACTGCTTCATATGTAATTTCATTAGCAGTTTACTGGGTTGGAAAATTATGTGAATTGTCTTGGATAGTTGGATTACTTGTAATCTTAGTATTAATTGCTGCTATAGTATTAGTTGGATTATATGCAAGTGGAAAACTAAAAGCTAAAGAAGCAAAATAATTAAAATTTAAAAAGGAGGAAGACTTATATGAAATTTTGGGAATATATTTTAATAATCGCTATGATTGGTATGGTTTTTCTTCCATTCATATTGAGAATCGTTAATAAGAAAAAAGGAAAATCTAGTTGCTCTTCTGGCTGTTGCTGCTGTCCTCAAAGAGGTAATTGTTCAAAAATGCTAGCAAAGAAGGAGTCAAAAAAGTAACAAAAATATGAATATTACAACATCAGAAATCAAATATTTGATAACGATGGGAAAGAATGGCTTACATAATGTTACAGAAATTGCTGAGGCTCTGCACATTAGTAAGCCATCTGTTTCTATTATGATCAAAAAAATGAATTTAAAGGGTCTTATTGAAAGAGAGAATGATTATATACGTATGAGTAAAAGTGGTGAAAAGCATTATAATCATTATAGCGAATTGTATGATAGAGTGAAAAATTATTTTTATAATAGAAATATTAATAATAATATAGATAATTATATATGGTTATTTATAAGCAAAATTAATGAACAAGATTTAAAAAAGTTATTGGAATAGATTGAGGTATTATATGAAAATAGTAGAGTTTAAAAATGTTAGTAAAACCTACACTAACGGAGATCATATTTTAAAAGCCTTAGATGACGTTAGCTTAGAAATAGAAAAAGGCAAGTTAATAGTTGTTTTAGGACCAAGTGGTGCTGGAAAGTCTACACTACTTAATTTGCTTGGGGGCTTAGATTCACCAACAAGCGGAAAAATAATAGTTGATGGTAAAGATATTTCTAGTCTTACAAAGAATGAATTAGCTGAATATAGAGCTAATAAAGTTGGATTTATATTCCAATTTTATAATTTGATTCCTACACTTACAGTTTTAGAAAATATAAGCTTAGTAAATGAAATTTCTCATAATCATTTAGATACTAAAAAAATGATTGATGAAGTAGGCTTACTAGATCACATTAATAATTTCCCTGCTGAATTATCAGGTGGAGAACAACAAAGAGTATCAATAGCAAGAGCATTAGCTAAGAATCCACAAATAATTTTGTGTGATGAACCAACTGGTGCTTTAGATAGTGAAACTGGAGTAATGATTCTTAAATTATTATCAAAGATGTGTAAAGGATCAGAACTTAGCGATGATAAGAAAACAGTAATTATAGTTACACATAATCAAAACATAGCAAAAATTGCCGATGCAGTTATTCGCGTAAAAAATGGACGTATAAAATCTTACGAAATTCAAGATAAGCCACTAAGTGTTGAGGAAGTAGAGTGGTAATATGTTGTTTAGAAAAACGTTCAGGACAATAAGGCTATATTTAGCCCAATTTATATCAATGATAGTTATGACAGCAATTGGAATAGGTGTCTTTGTTGGGTTTAATATGGAATGGTATAGTATAGAAAGAAACACAAACAAGTTCTTTGATGAAACTGGTTTTGCTGATTACAGAGTTTTTGATGAAATTGGTTTTAGTAGTGATGACCTTGAAAAAATCAAAAATATTGATGGTGTAGATGATGCAACAAGATTCTTATCTGTTAATACAACTGTAAAAGGCACAGAAAAAGTTTTAGCATTAGCAGTTAGTGAAAATATAGATGTATCAGGATTTGTTTTAATTGGTGATGGCGAAGAATATAATGCCGATAGTGAAGATGGTATTTGGTTATCTAAACAATATGCTGATAAAAACAATATAAAATTAGGTGATACAATAACTGTAGTATATAAAGAGATAGAAATAAGTGGAAAAGTTTTAGGATTAATTAAATCAGGTGAATTTTTGATTTGTCTTCCTGATGAGACACAATTGATGCCTGATTTTAATACATATGGATTTGCTTATATTTCTCCTAAAATGTTGAAAAGAACATTAGGATTTGAATATTATCCTCAAATTAATATTTCTTCTAATTTAGATAAGAAAAAAATGTCAGAAAAAATAGATAATGTGTTTGAAAAAACTATGGTAATTTTATCTAATGATGAAAATGTATCATATGTGCAAACACAAGGTGAAATTGAAGAAGGAAAAACAATGGCTTCAGTTTTACCAGTTTTGTTTTTAGCAATAGCTATTTTAACAATGGTTACAACAATGCATCGTTTAGCTATAAATGAAAAAACGCAAATTGGTATTTTAAAAGCTCTTGGTTTTAAAGATAAAAAAATAATAGCACATTATACTTCCTTTTCAATATTAATAGGCGTATTTGGAACCTTGTTTGGTATTATAATTGGATATTTAATGGGATATTTGATAATGAATCCAAATGGCACATTAGGAATTTATTTCGATATGCCTGAGTGGAAATTATATGTTCCTTTCTTTACTTGGATAATACTTATATTAATAAATGCTTTATTAATTGTTATTGGATACTTATCAGTTAAAAGTATGTTAAAAGGTAGTGCATCTGATGCTTTAAGACCTTATACACCTAAGAAAATGAAAGCTATGGCAATTGAAAAAACTAAACTTTGGTCAAAACTTAATTTTGGTGTGAAATGGAATATGCGTGATATAATGAGACACAAAGCCAGAAGCTTTATGACATTATTTGGAATTTTAGGATGTACAATACTAATTATAGCATCTTTAGGAATGAAAGATACAATGAATGATTTTGTAGATATATTCTATGAAGGAGCAATAAACTACGAAACTAGAATTAATGTATCTGAAACGGCAACCAACGAAGAAACAAAAGAACTTGCTAGTAAATATGAAGGTGATTATGCTGGTTCAACTACTGTCAAAATTAATGATCAAACTATCGGATTAGAAATATATAATATAACTCATAATAGAGTTAAGTTTATTGATAGAAATATGAAGTTCTTTGAGTTAGGTGATAATGGCGTATATGTGTGTGAAAGAATTGCCAAGAAATTAAATATAAAAGTTGGTGATAAATTGGTGTTTTTACCATATGGCACTAATAAAAGTTATGAAATTATTGTTGAAGATATTATTAGAACTTTAAGTGAAACAATAATAATGTCAGAGAAATATGCTGAAAAAATAGGTTATGACTATCATATTAATTTGGTTTTTACTAATCAAAAGAATATTGAAGCAAATAAAAACATCGTTAATACTCAAAGTAAGAGTAGTATAATTAAATCTTTCGATACATTTATGGGACTAATGAATTTGATGGTTTTATTATTAATAGTTGCAGCACTAGTTTTAGGAGCAATAGTTTTATATAATTTAGGTGTTATGAGTTTTATGGAAAGATATCGTGAGATGTCAACTTTGAAAGTTGTAGGTTTTAAAGATAGTAAAATTGGTTCATTGTTGATTAGCCAAAATTTATGGTTAACAATAGTGGGAATAATTATCGGTGTTCCAACAGGTGTATTCTTACTTAAATATATGATAGAAAAATTGGCAAGTGAATATGAAATGAAGCCAACAGTTAATATACTTACATATATATTAACAATTTGGTTGATTATATTGTTGTCTTTTGTTATCAGTTTATTTATTTCTAAAAAGAGTAAGAAAATTGATATGGTAGAATCACTAAAGGGAATAGATTAATATAAATAATTTTAATTACTAGAGATATACTATAGCGGTATATCTCTTTATTGTAAAAAAATAAAAAAGGTTTGCTTATTATTAATGAAAATGATATAATTACAAAAAGTCTTATATGATCAATAATATGGATTGATTGTTTCTACGCTTGGGCCGTAAATCCGAGCACTAAGGCATACAAATATTTTTTCTTGTATGTCCTGTTTTAGGACTTTTTATTTTATAATAAAAAAGGAGAAAAAAAATGAGTTTGAGTAATTTACGTGAGGGTTTAACTTTTGATGATGTTTTGTTAGTACCTCATAAGTCTGATGTTGTTCCAAATGAAGTTTGTTTAAAATCGAAACTTACAAAAAAGATTGATTTAAATGTGCCAATTTTATCGGCAGCTATGGATACTGTTACTACTTCAACAATGGCAATTGCGATGGCAAGAGAAGGTGGAATTGGATTTATTCATAAGAATATGAGTATTGAAGAACAGGCTAATCAAGTTGATATTGTTAAGAGAAATGAATCAGGAATGATTTCAAATCCTATAACACTTAATGTTAGCGCGAGAGCATATGAAGCTGAAGAAATATTAGCAAAGTATAAAATTAGTGGTTTGCCTATAGTTGATGAAAATAATAAATTATTAGGAATTATTACTAATCGTGATTTAAAATATATTGCTGATAATAGTGTTTTAGTAAAAGATATTATGACTAAGGATAATCTTATCACTTCTAAAGTTGGTACAACTTTAGAAGAAGCAAAAGAAATATTATGGAAAAATAGAATTGAAAAACTTCCTATAGTTGATGAAAATAAAAAATTAGTTGGTTTGATAACATCAAAAGATATAGATAATGCTATAAATTATCCTAATGCTTGCAAAGATGAAAAGGGAAGATTAAGAGTTGGAGCAGCAGTTGGAGTGGCTAATAATACATTAGATAGAGTAAAAGCACTAGTAGAAAAAGGTGTTGATGTAATATCAATTGACTGTGCTCATGGTCACTCTATGAATGTTATAAAATTAGTTAAAGAGATAAAAGCAAAATATCCAAATTTGGATTTGATTGCTGGAAATATTGTCACTAAAGAAGCAGCTATGGAATTAATTGAAGCTGGAGCTGATGCACTAAAAGTTGGTATTGGTCCTGGAAGTATATGTACAACTAGAGTTGTAGCTGGAGTAGGAGTTCCGCAAATAACAGCAGTTAATGACGTGTATGAAGTTGCTAAGAAAAAAAATATACCAGTGATTGCTGATGGAGGAATAAAACTATCTGGTGATATAGTAAAAGCACTAGCAGCAGGTGCATCAACAGTAATGCTAGGTTCTATACTAGCTGGTTGTAAAGAAGCACCAGGTGAAGAAGTAATATATCAAGGTAGAAAATTTAAAGTATATGTTGGTATGGGTTCTTTATCAGCTATGAAACGTGGTTCAGCTGATAGATATTTTCAAGGAGCAATAAAAGAAGCTAAAAAACTTGTTCCAGAAGGAATTGAAGGAAGAGTAGCATATAAAGGTGAAGTAGCTGATACTATTTATCAATTATGTGGTGGAATTAGATCAGGTATGGGATATTGCGGTTGTAGAAATATTATTGATTTGCAAAAGAATTGTGAATTTATTAAAATAACTAGTGCTGGGTTAAAAGAAAGTCATCCACATGATATTGAAATAACTACTGAAGCACCAAACTATACAAAATAAAGAGGTAAATATATGGAAAATAAAAGACCTGTAGATATGTTAAGAATAGAAACAGAAGAGTTAGCTAAAAGTTTCATAGATGAACAAATTAAAAGCATAAAGGAACAAGTAAAGGATAAAAAAGTTTTACTAGCTTTGTCTGGTGGAGTTGATTCATCAGTTGTGGCTGCCTTATTAATTAAAGCAATAGGTAAGCAATTAGTATGTGTTCATGTAAACCATGGACTATTAAGAAAAGGTGAGCCAGAACAAGTTATAGAAGTTTTTAAAAATCAAATGGATGCCAATCTTATATATGTAGATGCAAGTGATAGATTTTTAGATAAATTAAAAGGTGTTAATGAACCTGAAGAAAAGAGAAAAGTTATAGGTAAAGAATTTATAAGAGTATTTGAAGAAGAAGCAAGAAAACTTGAAAATATATCTTTTTTAGCACAAGGAACTATTTATCCTGATATTTTAGAAAGTGGCCCAGTAAAAGCTCATCATAATGTCGGTGGTTTACCAGAAGATTTGAAATTTGAATTAGTAGAACCACTTAAGTTTTTGTTTAAAGATGAAGTTAGAGTTGTTGGTAAAACTTTAGGTTTACCTGACAATATGGTTTATCGTCAACCTTTCCCTGGCCCTGGACTTGGCGTAAGATGTTTAGGTGCAATAACTAGAGATAGATTAGAAGCTTTAAGAGAATCTGATGCAATCTTAAGAGAAGAATTTGCTATAAGTGGATTGTCTAAAAAAGTTTGGCAATATTTTACAATTATTCCAGATTTTAAATCTACTGGAATAAAAGATGATAAACGCAGTTATGAATGGCCTGTGATTATTAGAGCTGTCAATACTCGTGATGCGATGACTGCTGAAATTGAAGAAATTCCTTTTAGTATACTTAAAAAAATTACTGATAGAATTACTAAAGAAGTTAAAGGTGTAAATAGGGTTTTGTATGATTTGACTCCAAAACCAACTGGAACAATTGAGTGGGAATAGAAGTAAATATTATAAAAACAGAAGCTAGTAGATTTTTAAAGTCGCTAGCTTTTTAGTATAACTCTGTCAAGAATTCACATTACTAACACAAGAAATTTTGTTAGTGCTAAAAAAATATATTTTAATACAGTCACACATATCATGTTTTATTTAAGGAAAATATCCTTGACTTTTTCTAAAAAAAGTGTATAATATATTAGGTGTAGTCTTTAAGACATAGACGCAGCACTTGAAAAAAGGTGGGAATTTTAGAAATACCTGTAGAGGAATTAGTAGCCTTGCTGCAAGGTGAAAGTTGTTACTAATCTAGGTCTATCTTTATGTTCAAGTCCTAAAAAATATTTATAAGGAGGAAAAAATATGTCACGTTACACAGGTTCATCTTGGAAAATTTCAAGAAGATTAAAGTATTCAATTACTGAAACAGGTAAAGAATTACAAAAACGTAATTATGCACCAGGTCAACATGGTCAACACCGTGGAAAAATTTCTGAATATGGTACACAATTACAAGAAAAACAAAAAGTTCGTTATACTTATGGTATGAGCGAAAAACAATTCAAGAAGGTATTTAATGCCGCTAGTAAATTAAAAGGTAAACATGGCGATAACTTCTTAAAGTTATTAGAGTCAAGATTAGACAATGTTGTTTATCGTTTAGGATTAGCTTCAACTAGACCTCAAGCTCGTCAATTAGTTAATCATGGTCATATTACTGTTGATGGTAAGAAAGTTGATATCCCTTCATATATGTTAAAACCAGGCCAAAAGATTGGTGTTAAAGAATCTTCACGTAATTTAAAGATTATCCAAGAAGCATTAGATTCTATGGTTTCAAGAAAAGATTATGTATTCTTTGATCAAGCTGCTATGGAAGGAACATTTGTTCGTTATCCAGAAAGAGATGAATTCTTACAAGAAATTAAAGAAAACTTGATCGTTGAGTTCTATAACAGATAAAAAAAATAAGAGTTAGGTTGCCTAACTCTTTTTTTACAAGCACTACTTATTTTCATCCAAAGCTTTTTTAATTGCCAATGATAATTGATCAGCACAGCTTGTACCTTTCATTCCGCAGATATTACCACTGAATATATTCATTACCTTAGAAGCATCCATACCTTCGCATATTTTAGAAATAGCTTTTAGGTTTCCGTTACATCCGCCAATGAAAGCAAGGTTTGTGATTTTGTTATCATCAGTTAAATCAAAGTCAATTTGTCTTGCGCAAGTACTGCTTGTTTTGTAAGAAATATGTCTCATATTTAATCACCCAGTATAATTTTAACTTAAAAACAGAAAAAAAACAAGTAAAATACACTTTTATAATAAACAAAAATAGTATATAATATATGAAGGTGATAAAATGATATATCTAGATTATGGTGCTACAACTCCAATTGATGATGAAATACTTGATTTATATGTTAGAATTGAAAAAGATTTTTTTGCTAATACAACAAGTTTACATAGACTTGGTCAAAGAAGTAATTTTATGTTTGAAAAATCTAAACAAGAATTACTTAACACTTTGGGTATTGTAAACCATGATATAATTTTCACTTCTAATGCGACAGAAGCTAATAATTTAGCAGTATTAGGTTATTTATCAAAATATAAAAGTGGTAAAATTATAACTACTAAAATAGAACATCCATCAGTATTTGAAATTTATAAGCATTTAGAAAAAAATGGTTTTGAAGTTGTATATTTAGATGTTTTAGAAAATGGAATAATAGATATAGAACAGTTGAAAAAAGAAATTACAAAAGATACATTATTAATATCTATAATGTGGGTTAATAACATTGTTGGAAGTATTCAACCAATTAATGAAGTTATTAATATATTAAAAGAATATCCTAGAACAAAACTTCATGTTGATGCTGTTCAAGGAATTTGCAAAGTAAAACCTGATTTTTCTTTTAATGATATTGATATGTTTACTTTTAGCACTCACAAAATATATGGTCCTAAAGGAGTTGGAGCTCTTATATATAAAAATAATTTGGAAATTGATAAAAGGCTTTATGGCTCAAATGCTCAAAATGGTTTAAAACCTGGAACTCTTGATTTAGCTTTAGTAGTTTGCACTTGCAAAGCAATAAAAAAGTTTTATCCATTGACTGAAAAGCATCTTGAATATGTAAAGAAAATTAATAAAATATTAGTAGATGGTTTTAAAAAAATCCCATATATTCATATTAATAGTAATAGTTTTAGTAGCCCTTATATAGTAAATATATCATTTCCTAGTATTAACGGAGAAACTATAGTTCATACTTTGGAAAATAGTGATATATATGTTTCAACTGGTTCTAGTTGTTCATCAAAACTTGCAACGCCAGAAAAAACTATTCTTGCTATGACATCATCAGTTGATTTGGCTAAATCTTCAATACGAATTAGTTTATCTCATTTAGTTACAGAAGAAGAAATAAATGCATTATTAAAAGCGTTAGGAGAAATTAAAAATGTATGATTTAATATTAGTTAGATATGGAGAAATGACACTAAAGAAAAAAAATTATCGTCAATTTCTTCAAAAAGTAAATGATAATATAAAGAATAAATGTAAAGGATTAAAAAAGTTAAAATATTTTAATACTGATTATCGCTTTTATATTTATTTAAATGGTGAAGATTATCAAAAAGTTTTAGATATATTAGATACAGTTGTTGGGCTTTATTCATATAGTTTGTGCAAACAAACTAGTACTGATTATGAAGCTATCAGCTCTTTAGCGATAAATATGATTGAAGAGTACAAGGTGAAATATCGTGCTTTGAGTGGAAATAATAATGAAAAATTAAGCTTTAAAGTAGAGACTAATCGAGCTAATAAGCAATTCCCTGGAACTTCTATTGGAATTTCTCAAGAAGTAGCTAAAAGAATCTTACCTAAAATAAATGATTTGTATGTTGATGTGCATAATCCTGATATCACACTTAATATAGATTTGAGAACTGAAGGAACTTATTTATATGTAGAAACTATAAAAGGTTTAGGTGGCTATCCTAGTGGTAGTGCTGGTAAAGGAATGCTAATGATGAGTGGAGGAATTGACAGCCCTGTTGCTGGATTTTTGGCTCTTAAAAAAGGAGTAGTCTTGAGTGCAATTCACTTTGCTTCTCCTCCATATACTAGTGATTTAGCATTACAAAAGGTTGTGGATTTGATTGAAATATTAGCAAAATATACACTTGATGGAAAAATAAAACTTTTAGTAGTTCCTTTCACTGAAATTCAAACTGCTATTCATGAAAAAGCTAATCCTATTTATACTGTTACATTGATGCGTAGAGCAATGTATAAAATAGCTTGTAGTATTGCCAAAGAGAAAAAAATAGATGTTTTAATTAATGGTGAAAGTATTGGACAAGTAGCATCACAGACTCTAGAAAGTATGTCAGTTGTTAATGCTGTGACTAATATGCCAATAATTAGACCTGTTGTAACTTATGATAAAGAAGAAATCGTCAGTGTTGCTCGAAAGATAAAAACTTATGATACATCAATTAGACCATATGAGGATTGCTGTACGGTTTTTGTTCCTGAACATCCAGTAATTAAACCAAAATTAGAAGATGTTTTAGTTGAAGAAGAAAAGTGCGATTTAGAGGAAAGTATAAAGAAAGCTATTGAAAATACCAAAACGATTACTTTAAATTGTTTTGAGAAATATTCTGTTTTTAATAGTGATTCAAATAGTAGTGAATTTGATATATAATTGGTAAAACTTACCTGTCAAATTATTGTTTATTTTTGAAATAAAAGACAATAATAATGTTGACAGGAGGTGAAAATAATGAACGGTTCATCTTACAACACAAGTAAAAACAAATTAGTGGTTCCTGGTTCAAAAAACGCAATCGAACAAATGAAATACGAAATCGCTAATGAATTCGGTGTTAATTTAGGTCCAGACGCAACTGCACGTCAAAACGGTTCAGTAGGTGGAGAAATTACTCGTCGTTTAGTAAAACAAGCTCAATCTAGTTTAGGTTCAACTACTAATAGATAATTAAATTTGAAAAATAAAAAATGCTTCTTTAAGGAGCATTTTTTAAATATTAAAAAAAGGTAGAAAAAATATTAATTTTATGATATTATAATTATACAAAATAATAGGAGAAAACTTATGGTAGATGAAAAAGAATTAGAAAATCAAGATGTTATAGAAGAAAAACTTGAATTGACTGATGAAGAAAAAATGAGATTTCGCTTACAAGAAGCAGATGTTGAACTTGAGCGTTATGAAGATATTCCCGTTGAAGAAATGACTGAAGAACAGTATAATAAGATGATAGAATTAAAAACTGAAATTAAATCTTTGCGTAAGGAATTAAAAAATGTTTCTAAAAAAGAAGCAAGTAATACCATTTGGGAAAGATTAAATATTTGGTATATTGCGTGGGGAGTTTTAGCATTCATAATACTTGTTTATCCTTTAGGACCATTAGTTAGTGCATATTATCTAACTTTGCTTAAACCTCTTCTTACATCTATTGCTAAGGCAGTAAGCAATGCCGCTTTACAAAAGATAATTGTTTTTGTTATTTATTTATTATATTTTGTTTTATACTTTATAGTGGATTTAGTTTTCTATCGTTTTATAAAGAAAAACAAAACTAATTTTTGGTCAATGATAGTTATTATTAGTGTTCATTTTATTGCGTCATTAATATCTATACTTTTTGTAATTGATTCATTTTTCTAGGAGAAAGAAATGTTGTTAAAAAAAATTGATTCTTTAAATAACAACTACATAAAAGAACTTTCAAAGTTAAAGTTAAAAAAATATCGTGATGCTGAAAAGAAATTTTTAGTAGAAGGTTATCATTTGGTTGAAGAAGCTAAAGATAATTTAGTTGAAGTTTTGATTGTTGACGAAAAAGATATTGTTGAAGGTGTAAGTAATATTTTAGTAACTAAAGAAATTATTAAGAAATTATCATTTTCAGAAACTCCACAAATGATAATAGGAGTTTGTAAATATCTTTCTTATAATGAAAATGAAAACTTTAATAAAGTGCTTTTACTTGATGGTTTACAAGATCCTGGTAATATTGGAACTTTAATAAGATCAGCTTTAGGATTTGGAATTGATTTAGTAGTTTTATCTAATGATTCAGTAGATTTATATAATGATAAATTAATACGTTCTAGTCAGGGAGCTTTGTTTAAAGTAAAGACAGTACAAAAAGATATTAAAGAGATGATTTCTTTATTAAAAAAACATAATATTAAAGTTTTTGGAACATCACTTAAAAATGGTAAAAATTTAACAAGTTATGAAAAGATGTCTTCATATGGCTTAATATTAGGAAATGAAGGAAATGGAGTAAAAAAAGATATCTTAAGTATTACTGATGAAAATATTTTTATCGAAATGAATCAAGAATTAGAATCATTAAATGTTGCTATTAGTGGAGCAATAATAATGCATTACTTTTATTCTAAACATTAGATTTTGATATAGAAAAGAACTCTTTTGGTATCTTTTTTGTTGACAAATATAAAAAAATATTGTAAAATTATGTTAGGCTAAGGAGATGGTTAAGTTCAAGGTGAAAAAGAATTAAAAACAATTAAGAACTTTATGTAAATGATGAGTTAGGTGTGCTAGTTTATTTTACAAAAAGTTAACAGTTTTTGACTAATATATATAAAGTGGTTTAGTTTACTATACATCATCCCCCCTATATAGTTAAAGAAATTTGCTTTTTATGTACTAGTGGTTGGCAAATGTTAATTAAAAACTTTATATTTAATAAAGTGGTCTACTTGCTATAAATTAGCAGTCATTAGACAAAAATTTCTTTAGAGAAATCTAAAGGCGGATAGCAAAACTCTTTTTAGTTTGCTATTTTTATAACAAAGCATGAAAACAATTGACATTATATTGTAATTATAGTATAATGTAGGTAGAAAGTGAAAACTAGGAGTGAGTTAATCTCACTCCTTTAAAAATGCTTATGAATGAAATTGAAATTAGAAGTGAAAAATTAGCTAAAAAGTGTGCAGAAGAATTAAATCTAGAGATTTTAGAAGTTTCTTTTGTTAAGGAAAATGGGAGTAGAATTTTAAGAATAATTGCAGATTCTAAAGGTGGATTAACGATTGATGAAGCTACTGCTTTAAATGAAAAAATCAGTGATGCTTTGGATAGAGAAGATTTTATAGATGAAGAATATTTTTTAGAAGTGTCTAGTGCAGGATTAGAAAGAGAATTAAAAAAAGAAGAAGATATAATTAATGCTATTGGTGAGTATATTTGTATTAAGACATATGAAAAAGTAGAAAATATGAAAGAAATATATGGTGACTTAGAAAGCTACGATGGAAACACTTTTGTTTTAGATTGTTTAATTAAAGGTCGTCATAAGAAAATAACAATAGATAAAAAAATAACTAGTAAAGTGCGAATGGCAGTTAAGTTTTAGGAGGAAAATATGACTAGTAAGAATTTTTTTGAATCATTAGAAAGTATTGCATTTGAAAGAGGTTTGGATATAAATGCTGTTTTAGAAAAAGTTGAAACTGCTCTTGCCGTAGCTTGCCGTGATACAGAATATAAAGGCGAAATAAAAATGGAAGTAGACTTTGATAAAAAGAAAATCAAAGTAGTTGATCATCGTTATGTAGTAAGTGAATTAACTGAAGGAAATAAAGGTGAAATATTATTAGAAGAAGCACAACTTATTAAACCAAAAATTAAAGTTGGTCAAGAAATAAAAACAGAAGTTAAACTTGAAAAGTTTGGTAGAAAGAGTGCAAGTAAATTCAAACAAGCTTTATTAAGCGGTCTTAAAGAATTAGAAAGAGAGGAAGCTTATGAATTCTTCTCTAACAAAGTTGGTGAAATAATCAATGCTAGAGTAATAGTAGTAAATGATGCTTTTGTTACTTTTGATATTGGGAAAAACTGCGAAGCAAATATGCCACTTGCTGAAGGATTACCTAATGAAGAATTTATTCCTGGTACTGAGAAAAAAGTATATATTTCAAGAGTTGATAAATCTACTAAAGGTCCAAAAGTATTCTTATCAAGAACTAGTAAAGAGATAGTTAAGAGATTGTTTGAAATAACTATTCCTGAAATTGCTGATGGTTCAATTGAAATAATGGGTATATCTCGTGACCCTGGTAGTAGAACAAAGATTGGTGTTTTAGCACTTAAACCTAATCTTGATCCTAAAGGTGCTTGCGTTGGCCAAGGTGGTTTAAGAATTAAGAGTATTAATGAAGCTTTAAACAATGAAAAAATTGATATCTTCACATGGAAAGATAATCCGGTTGAATTAATAGCTGAAGCATTACTACCTGCTAAAACTTTAAGTGTTATACCAGATTTGAAAACTAAGAAAGCTTTAGTAATTGTAAGAGATGATCAATATTCTCTTGCTATAGGTAGAAGTGGACAAAATGCTCGTCTTGCTGCTTATGCAGTTGATTGGAAAATTGATATTAAAAAACTTTCTGATGCAACAAAAGAAGGTATTAAGTTTACTTATAATGTAATTCAAAAATAGGAGGTATTTAGGATGAATAAACCTAAGAAAATCCCTCTAAGGAAGTGCGTTGCCACAAACGAACAATATCCTAAAAAAGAGATGTTTAGAATTGTCAGAACTCCTTTAGGTAGTGTTGAAATCGATGAAGTGGGAAAAATGAATGGTCGTGGTGCTTATTTAAGCAAAACTAAAAAAGCAATAGAAATTGCTAAGAAGAAAAAAATTTTAGATAAGCATTTGGAAGTTGCTGTACCTGATGAAATTTATGAAAGATTATTAAAAATGTTAGGTGATAGTATTGACTGATAATACTAAAGTGTTAAATTTGCTAGGACTTGCATACAAAGCAAAAAAAGTTATCAATGGTGAAGAAAATGTTATTTTTGCTTTGAAAAGTGGGAAATGCAAAATAGTTTTTGTGGCTAATGATGCGTCGCTTAAAACAATTGATAGAATAGATAAAAAGTGTTTCTTTTATAACACTATGATTAATAGAGATTTTTCTACTGATGAGTTGTCTAGAGCAATTGGTAGACCATTAGTTAAAATTTTGGCGCTTACAGATCAAGGTTTTTATGAAGCCTTAGTTAAAATTTTGAAGTGAGGTGTATTTTTATGAAAGTTAAAGAAATATTAGAAGTGTTGAAAGTTTCAGAAGCAGAACTTTTAAAGAAATTACAAAATGTTGGTATTGATGCAAATATTGATACAGAAATTCCTGCTGATGTAATTAAGAAATTAAGCAAATTATATAAGGTTGAAATCAAACCAATTAAAGCAAAAAAAGTTGAAGTTAAGGAAACAAAGAAAGAATTGATTAAAGAAAAACCTCAACAAGTAGAAAAACCAAAAGAAAAGACTTTTGAAAATAATAGTCCTAAAAAAGAAGAAAGTAAGAAAAATGATGCGCCAAAAAAGGTAGAAAATAAAGTTAATAAAGAACCTAAAAAAGAAGAAAATAAAAAGACTGAAGTTGAGGTTGAATTAACTAGAGTATACGATGATTCTTATAATGATTATGTAACTAAAGAAAAAGAGTATACAAGAATTAAAAATGTAAAAAAGAAAAAAAATAATAAAAAAGAAAATCGTCAAGCAAATGTTGGCGATAAGAAGAAAGAACAAAACAATGTTTTGTATTATGTTCCAGGAATGAGCCCTGCTCAAATTGCTGAAGGCTTAGGAAAAAACTATGGGGATATAGTTAGAAAACTAGTTGAAATGGGTTATATGATATCTGCAACAGAAGTTCTAGATAGAGATATTATTGAAATTTTAGCAGATGAATTTGGATATACTTTAAAAGATAAAGTTTCTGAAGATATAACAAAATTTGAAGATTTAGTTATTGAAGATGATGAAAGTGAATTAGTTGATCGACCTCCAATTGTAACAATTATGGGACATGTTGACCATGGTAAAACAACTTTACTAGATACAATTAGAAATTCTAAAGTTACTCAAAGTGAAGCTGGTGGAATCACTCAGCACATTGGTGCTTATCAAGTAAAGAAAAAAGATAAATATATCACATTTATTGACACTCCAGGACATGCAGCATTTACAGAAATGAGAGCAAGAGGAGCAGAGATTACGGATATAGTTGTTTTAGTGGTTGCTGCTGATGATGGTGTAATGCCACAAACTAGAGAGGCTATAGATCATGCTCAAGCTGCCAAAGTGCCAATTATAGTTGCTGTTAACAAAATGGATAAACCAGGTGCAAATGTTGATAAAATCAAACAAGAATTATCACAATATAATTTGATTGCTGAAGAATGGGGAGGAAATACAATCTTTGTTCCAATTTCAGCTCTTACTGGTAAAGGCGTTGATGATTTACTAGAAATGATAGTTTTAACTGCTGAAATGGAAAATTATCGTGCTAATCCTAATCGTTTAGGTATGGGTATGGTAATAGAAGCTAAACTTGATAAAGGACGTGGACCTGTTGCTACTTTACTTGTTAAAAATGGAACTATTAAAGTTGGAGATCCTGTAGTTGTTGGTAATACTTATGGTAAAATAAGAGCAATGCAAGATGAAACTAAAGCAAATTTGAAAAGTGCTGGTCCATCAAAAGCTGTTGAGGTTACAGGATTAGTAGATGTACCTCAAGCTGGAGATAGATTCATGGTATTTGACGATGAAAAAACTGCTAGATTGATTAGTGAAGAAAGAAGTATGAGAGCTTTCAATTTAGAGAAAAATAGTAATAAGCAAGTATCGCTTGCAAGCTTGTTTGATGCTTTAGATGATTCACAAAAAGAATTAAATTTAATAATTAAAGCTGATGTTCAAGGTTCAGTTGAAGCTTTAAAAGGTTCTTTAGAAAAAGTTAATGTTGAAGGTGTAAAAATTAATGTTGTTAGAGCTAGTGTTGGAACAGTTACAGAAACTGATATAACTTTAGCAATAGCTTCAAAATCAATTATTATTGGTTTTAATATTCGCCCTAATGCTTCAATCATGCAATCTGCTAAAGAGAAGTCTGTAGAAATTCGTTTATATAACATAATATATAAATTACTAGAAGATATTGAAGCTGCTATGAAAGGTATGTTAGACCCAGTATTTGAAGAAAAAGTAATTGGTGAAGCAGAAGTAAGAAGTATATTTAAAGCTAGTAAAGTCGGAACAATTGCTGGTTGCTATATCACTAGTGGTATGATTACTAGAAATTCAGATATTCGTCTTATTCGTGATAGCATAGTAATTTATGAAGGAAAACTATCTTCACTTAAGAGATTTAAAGATGATGTTAAAGAAGTTAAAAATGGTTATGAATGCGGTTTAACAATTGAAAACTATAATGATATCAAAGAAGGAGATCGCATTGAAGCCTATATTATGGAAAAAGTTAAGTAGGTAATAATATGAGTTTTAAGCAAGAACGTTTGGAAAAAATTATAATTCGTGAAATCGGATCATTCTTGCTTTTAGAAGCAAAGGATGAAAGATTAAAATATGTTACAATCACTAATGTAAGATTGACTAATGATTTATCAATTGCAACTGTGTATTTTACAGTTTTTGGTAATGAAGAGCAAAAACTTGCAACAAGCACTAATCTAGAAGAAGCCAAAGGAATGATTAGAGGTCATTTAGGAAAAGTGCTACAAGTAAAAAAAATACCTGATTTAAGATTTAAATATGATGAATCTTTAGAATATGGAGATAAAATTGAAAATATATTGAAAAATTTGAATTTATAAAAGCCATATTTATATGGCTTTTTTTAAGAAGAGGTGTCTTGTTTGAATAGTGTTGATATCAAAAATAAGATTAAAGAGAAATTAAAAGAATTGCCAAAAAAGCCTGGTTGCTATCTAATGAAAAATGCAAATGGGAAAATAATATATGTTGGTAAAGCTAAGATATTAGCTAATCGTGTTAAGAGCTATTTTGTTGGAAGTCATGATGCTAAAACTACAAAAATGGTTAGTATGGTTAATGACTTTGAATATATTATTACAGGTAGTGAAACTGAAGCTTTTATTTTAGAAATGAATCTTATAAAGAAACATCATCCTAAGTATAATATAATGTTAATGGATGATAAGAGATATCCATATATTTGCATATCAAATGAGAAAAACCCTCGAATTTATTATACTAGAGATTTAAACAAAAAAGCAAAATATTATGGTCCATATCCTAATGCTTTAGCCGCAAAAGAAGTTGTGGAGTTGTTAAATAAAATCTATCCTTTGAGAAAATGTTATAAAATACCAAAGAAAGAATGCTTGTATTACCATTTAGGACAATGCCTTGCACCTTGTATAAATGATATTAAAGAAGAAGAATATGAAGCAATAACTAATAAGATTAATCATTTTCTAAAAGGTAATGTTACTGATGAGATAAAAAGATTAAAGTCCTTGATGTATGAGGCTAGCGATAAATTAGAATTTGAAAAAGCTAAAGAATATCTTAATATAATAAAGAGTCTAGAAATAATTTCAGAAAAACAAAAAATGGAAGTTGAAATGTTAGATACTGATATTTTTGGATATGTTGAAAAGGATGGTTATATTAGCATTCAAGTTTTCCATATTCGCTCTAATAAAATGGTAGAGCGTAATGGTTTCTTATTTGAGGTTATGGAAGATGCTAGCGAAATGTTTGTTGATTTTTTAGGACAATTTTATTTTGTATATAATAACCCCTTACCTAAGGAAATACTTTTGCCAGATGTAGATGTTTCTTTTGTTGATGAAAGAATAAAAAATAAAATATATTTTCCAAAAAAAGGAAAGAAAAAAGAACTGGTTAATTTGGTAACAGAAAATGCTAAAGAAAAAGTAGATGTTCTTTTAAAAAGAGAGAATAATAAATATGAAAGAACACTAGGTGCAATAAAAGAATTAGAAAAGATTTTGAATATAGCTTCAATACATACAATAGAGGCATTTGATAATTCTAATATTCAAGGAACAAGTAGTGTTAGTGCAATGGTAAGTTATGTTGATGGAGTAAAAAATCCTAAAGGTTATCGCAAATTTAAAGTGAAAACTGTAAGTGGAAGCGATGATGTTAAAACAATGTATGAAGTGATTACTCGTAGGTATTCTAGATTAAAAGATGAAAACAAAGCTATGCCTGATTTAATCTTAATTGATGGAGGTCATGGTCAAGTAGAAGCTAGTAAAGAGGCTTTACAAAAACTTGATTTAAATATTCCACTCTTGGGTATGGTAAAAGATACAAACCATCATAGCGATCACTTATTGTATCAAGATGAAGAAATCTTTTTAGATAAAAAAAGCAAAATCTTTTTGCTTTTAGAAAATATTCAAGATGAAGTACATCGCTATGCAATTAGTTTTCATCATCAATTGCATGGGAAAAACACTTTTGCTTCAAGCCTAGATAAAATAAAAGGTATAGGACCTATTAAAAAACAAAAAGTTTTAAGTATTTTAGGTAGTTATAATTTTGCTGAAGAACTTAAGAAAATTAATTTAAGCGAAGAGCAACAAAAAGAAATATTAAAAATATATAACCCCTCATAAAAATAATGCATATTATACTAGTGAAGCAATGGAGGGGTAATATATTGTGTATAGTCAAAAATTCTTGACTGGGCGTGAGAAGGAGATATTTCAACTTCTAGTAAAAAAATATGATACAACAGAGATAGCTTTAAAACTAAATATAAGTGAAAAGACTGTTAGAAATCATATATCAAATGTTATTCAAAAACTAGGAGTAAAAGGAAGAAGCCAAGCCATTTTAGAACTTATTCGTATTGAAGAATTGAAATTAAATGATTAATTAATCGAGGTGATTATCTTTGAGAATATATGGAAAAATAATTGAAACTATTCCTGAAGAAAGAATTGTAAAAATTGAATATGATGGAAGACTTTTGTATTTGTATATGACAAGAAAAGTTTTTAAAGACTTTGGACCATATTTTTATCATAATCCATATATTTTTGTAGATATAGATAATCAGCCAAGAAAATATGGTAAATATTTTGTTTATGATATTAACTATTTTGTTAAGGTAGTTGAACCAACAAAAAGAGAAAGAAAAATATTCTATGATATTTTCACAATTAAAAAAGGAGTAAAAAAACTCCTTGATAAAATTAATTATAAAATGTTTTTAGATTTAGAATTTTCTTTACCAGCATATTATCAAAGTATGCCACATGTTGCTGAAATTGTTCAATATGGAATAGTAATCGAAGATAAAGATGGAAATATTGTTTTTGAAGATAGCAATTTAGTAAATCCAAAGAAGAAATATTCTTTAAATTCAAGAACATTAAAGTTTTTATCAAGAACTAGAGATGAATATGATAATGCTATTGAATATATAGAGTTTTATGAGTTGCTAGAAAAAATAATAAAAGAATATAATCCGAAAATCATTGCCTGGGGCAGGAGTGATATGCTTGCTTTAGAACAGTCTTTCCAAGTTAATAAAGTGAAGCCATTACAAATCAGGAAAAAATATGTTAATATAATGCAAGTCATCAAAAACTATTATAATTTTAAAGAAGAAATGGGGTTGTTCCAAACTTATCAAGAGATGAGTGGCGAACAGTTAAAACCACAAATTCATGATGCGCTTGAAGATGCAATGTTAACAAGAGAAATATATAGAATGTTTAAAGTTAGAGTTAATGATGACATTAAACGAAGTGTTAAATAAAAAACGGGATTTTTTCCCGTTTATTTTTTATATACAAAGATAGAAAAATCTAAAGTTAATTCATCGTTATTAAAATCAAGTTTGTCAATACGAGTTGGATTGGTTTTATAAAAATAAGGAGTCATTTTTACAAGTTGTAGTAGATCATCATTATTGATATTTGTTTTATATGTTAAGTCTAATTTTTCTACAAGAGTAAAGTTAGAGTTAAGAATAGAATAATCTTTATCTTCGTTTAAATATGGTTTATCATATAAAGCTTTTTTTAATTCATAAAGATGATTATGATTTGGAACAACTAAAACAAAAATGGCATCTTTTTTTAAAACTCTGAAAAATTCGTTTGGAAATGTTGGAGCAAAAACTGTCAATAAGACATCTACTGAATCATCTTCTATTGGTAGAAAAGAAGTAGAAGCTACAAAATAGTTATTTTCTTTTTGTAGTTTTTTTGCTTTATCAATAGCAAATTTTGAAATGTCAAATCCATATATAGAAGAGTTGCTATTTTTTAAATAATTAGAATAATAACCTGTTCCGCACCCAGCATCAACAACATTTTTATAATCAGGTGAATATTTATTAACGACTTCTTTAATTTTAATAGCTAGGGGCTCGTAGTATCCTTTGTTTAAAAAGTTGCTTCGAGCATTAACCATATCTTTATTATCACCAGAATTTGTTTTCGATACCAAAAGATTTAGATATCCACTTTTTGAAATATCAAACGAATGGTTTTTAGAACAAATATAAGATTTTTCGTTAGTTGCTAGTTTTAATTTATTTTTGTTTTTGCATATAGGACAAAGTATATTCATTTTTCTTTCCTTTTGTTATTCGCAAATTAAAATAGATGGAAGTATAATAGGTTTTCTATCTGTTAATTGTGAAATAAAGTTGCTCATTTCAAAGACGATGAAATTGTGAAGTTGATTCTTTGTAGCTTTAGGGTTTCTTCTTAGGTAATTAGAGTAAAGACTTGCTGCTTTCTTTCTGATATTAGTGATTAGTTTTTCAGATTCTTTCATATATACAAATCCTCTAGAAAAGAAACTAACATTTCCAATTAAACTTAAGTCGTCTCTTACTTTGAAAACTAAAGAAACGATTCCATCATCACCCATTAATTTTCTTTCTTTGATAACATTTCCATCGATTTCAGCATTTCCGGAATCAATATATGTATTTCCAAATGGAACACAATAGTTGCAAAAAGCACGATCAGGAGTGATTGTTAAAACTTCACCATTTTTTAAAATAAAGCAATTTTCTTTAGGAATACCAGTTTCAACAGCTAGTTCCGCGTGACGCTTTTGCATTGAAAATTCTCCATGGATAGGCATGAAATATTTAGGTTTTGTTAAGACAAGCATTATTTGTAATTCTTTTTCACTAGCGTGGCCTGAAGTATGAGTATCTGTTAGAGGACTATTAACAATAACGTTGGCTCCAGCCTTATAAAGTTTATTAATAGTTCTATTAATACTTTCTTGATTTCCAGGAATTGCACTTGATGAAAATACGATTGTATCACCAGGGATAATTTTTATTTTTCTATGAGAGCCATCAGCAATTCTTGAAAGAGCTGCTAATGGTTCACCTTGAGAACCTGTACTTAATATTGTTAGGTGCTCTGGTTTGACATAGTCAAATTCTTTCGAATTAATAAAAGTATTACTAGGTGTTTTAATGTAATTTAACTTTTGAGCAACATTAATACATTTTTCCATGCTTCTTCCAAAAAAGATTACTTTTCTGTTGTTTTCAACACTTGCTTCAACGATTTGTTGAACACGATATACATTTGATGCAAAAGTAGCAATGATAATTCGGCCTTTAATTGTAGAGAAAATGCTACGGATGTTATCACCAATTCTTTTTTCAGAAGTAGTGAATTTTGTTACATTGGCATTAGTTGAATCAGATAAAAGGCATAAAACACCACTTTTAGCATAATCTGCTATTTTTTCAAAATCTGTTTGATTTGAAAGAGGAGTCAAATCTATTTTGAAGTCACCAGTATGTAGAATATATCCTAATCTTGTTTTAAGGGCTATTCCATGTGAGTCAGGAATACTGTGATTTGTTTTAAAGAAAGAGACTTCAAAATTTTTAAATTTATAGATTGAATTTGAATTATATTCAATTAAATTAATATCGACACCAGCTTCTCCCACTTTAGATTTTATTAGGCTAACAGCTAATCCTGTAGCATAGACAGCTTTAATAGGAACATCTTTTAGTAAACTAGGGATACCACCAATATGGTCTTCATGACCGTGAGTTATAAAAAGACCAATAATTTTTTTTTGATTAATTTTTAAATAAGTATAATCGGGAATAATATAATCAATACCATAGTCATTATCAGGAAATAGTATTCCGGAATCGATTATGATAATTTCATCATCAATCTCGACAACATACATGTTTTTTCCAACTTCACCTAGACCTCCTAAGGCCATAATTTTAATATTATCATCTTTGAAGGATTCTATTTCTGGAAGTTGTGCTTTGTTTTTTAATAACACATTATATCTCCTTTCTAGAATTAATTAATATTATTATATCAAAATAAAATAAAAAATAAAGAGGAAAATGTTTTATTAGTTTGTCAATATGATAATTATGTGTTAAAATTAAGTGTAAAATGGAAAAAGATGCATATTATTATTATATAATGTTATATTTTGGGAGGCAATATGATTGTACCTATACTTGTTTTAGTAATTGCACTTTCAACAATCTTTTATATGGCTAATTATTTCAACCAAGATAAAAAGAAGATTGTTTTAGCCAAAGGACTTACAAGTTTACAGTTTGTTATTTTAGGAGTTTATTGTGCTACTCTTAAAGGATTTAAAACTGATAGAATAATGCTTATTTTAGTGGGATTATTTTGTGGGTTGATTGGAGATATATTATTTGGATTAAAATATATTTTCATAGATAGAAAGAAAGAATTATACATTGGGGGAATTTTATTTTTCTTTACTGGTCATATAGCTTATATTTTATCATTCTTTGAGGAAAAGAATGAAATAATAACAATGATATTGCTATCTTTTGCTTTATTTGTTATTACTGCTCTTATTTTGGAAAAATCAGGGGTAAATTTCGGTTCTGTTCGCATTTTCAGTTATGTTTATATTCTTTGTTGTGCTTTCCTAATCTGCGTTGTAGGGGCAAATGTCTGGCCGCTGCATGAGAAAAGAAGTGTAATTACGTTTGTTGGAGTATCATCTTTTTTAATATCTGACACTTTACTTTCATATTTATATTTTAAAGAAATGAATGAAGGGATTTATAGAAAGATTAAGATGGTTAATATCTTAACATATTATATTGGGCAAACCCTAATAGCTTTATCTATTTATTTTATTATTTGAGTATCAAAAAACCTGCTAGTAAAAAGCGCAGTTTCTATAGGGAAGTATTAAAACTAAATTTTAAAATTGCACTTTCAAACGACAACAAAAGGCTCATAGATTTTTCCGTGAATCTTTTGTATGTCAAAAAACAGAGATGTTATGTGGTTAAAAAAAGATTTGACTGTAATGAATAGAAATAAAACGCAAACGGAACCCATCCAGAATACATTATTTATAATATTTGAAGCGAAATTGCAAGCAAGACATGTAAGAAGAATGCGATGACAAAGAAAAGACAGATAAGCATTGATTATAATCTTTATAAAATCTTAACGTCATCAACAAGAACCATAATGCTATCTTTATAAAAAATATGATATCATAATAACGATAAACGGAATTGAGGTTTTAACATGGGAATACTAAAAAGGAAGCTAACATCCTTTCAGATAATATTATTGGGATTCGCGGGGGTTATTTTGCTCGGTGCTTTTCTATTGACATTGCCGATTTCTTCAAAAACTCACGAATGGACATCTTTTATCGACGCTCTTTTTACTTCGACGTCCGCCGTATGTGTAACGGGACTTATCGTATTCGATACGGCAACGCACTGGACGATATTCGGGCAAATCGTTATATTGCTACTGATTCAAATCGGCGGTATGGGGGTCGTTACCATAGCCCTGTCTCTTGCCGTTATTTCGGGGAAAAAAATCGGATTATTTAGCCGCGAAACGATGAAAAATGCAATTTCTGCGCCAAACGTAAGCGGTATGGTTCGTCTGACCGGATTTATAATCAAGGGTATATTTTTGATTGAACTTATTGGCGCGCTTGTTATGATGCCTGTATTTTGCATTGATTACGGCGCAGAAGGTGTTTGGTTTGCTATTTTCCATTCGGTGTCGGCATTCTGCAATGCAGGGTTTGATATAATGGGAACGAAAAGCGGAGAATTTACTTCTATCACGCACTATTCCGCGCAACCCATCATCAATATTACGATTATGTTGTTGATAATTATCGGCGGTATCGGGTTTCTTGTATGGGAAGACATTTGCAAACACAAGTGGCGAATAAGAGAATATCGCACGCAAAGCAAAGTGGTATTGATTGTAACTGCCGCACTTATTGTTTTGCCCGCAATATACTTCTTCTTTTTTGAATTCGGCGATTTACCTGTCGGTGATCGAATATTTACGTCTTTATTTCAATCGATAACGCCTAGAACGGCAGGGTTTAATACGGTAAACCTTACGGCAATCAGTGATACGGGATTATACCTGATGATTATTCTTATGTTGATAGGCGGTTCGCCCGGTTCGACCGCAGGCGGTATGAAAACAACGACGGTAGCGGTTTTATTTTCTTCCGCTTTTTCCGTATTCAGAAAAAAAGACAATGCGGAACTTGTGAAACGGCGCATCGACGATGAAACGGTTAAGACGGCTTCGGCGATATTTATAATGTACATATCCCTGTTTCTGTTTGGCGGAATGACTATAAGCGCGATTGAAAAATTGCCTATTACGTCTTGCCTTTATGAAGCGGCTTCTGCCGTCGGCACGGTAGGGCTTACGCTCGGAATTACTCCGACGCTCGGAATCGTATCCAAATTGATTTTGATTTTATCTATGTTTTTCGGGCGCGTCGGTGGTTTAACATTGATATATGCCGCTTTCGGCGCAAATAAAAAACAAGTAGCAAAATTGCCGACAGATACGATTGCAGTCGGTTAAGGAGGTTTTTATATATGAAAACAAAATCTGTTTTATTGATAGGTCTCGGACGTTTCGGGAAATACATCGCAATGAAATTACACGAATTAGGACACGAAATCATGGCGGTAGACGAAAATGAAGAAAGAATTAACGATGTTATGCCTTATGTGACTAACGGGCAAATCGGCGACAGCACAAACGAAGCGTTGCTGAAATCGCTCGGCGTAAAAAACTACGATGTCTGTATTGTAACTATCGGCGGTAACTTTCAAAGTTCTCTAGAAACAACCTGTTTATTAAAAGAATTGGGCGCGCAAAAGGTTGTATCGCGCGCAGAACAGGACGTTCAGGCAAAATTTCTTCTGCGCAACGGTGCGGACGAAATTATTTATCCCGAAAAACAACTTGCCACATGGGCGGCAATCCGTTACAGTTCCGACAATATTCTTGATTACATAGAACTTGGCAATTCCTGTTCGATATTTGAGGTTTCCGTTCCGTCGGCGTGGATCGGAAAATCGGTCGTAGAAATCGACATTCGCAGAAAATACAATGTAAATATCATCGCCACAAAGAAAAACGGAAAAATCAATGCCGTTGTTACCGCCGACACGATTCTTTCCGAAGACGAAACGCTTTTAGTTCTTGGGGAATATAAAGCAATGCGAAAATGCTTTGATATTTAACAGCCGTAAAAGAAGGTGACTTTTATGGAAGGCGTAATACTTATTATTGCAGTAATCGCAGTTATGATTTTCGGCTTTTTCATTATGAAAAGGCTTGACGTCTTCTTGGAGGAAAAAAGAAAAGCAATTGAAAAGGAAGAAGAAGAAAAAGACAGTCCGCTCGAATTCATAGACACGGAAAACTATGAGAATACGATTTCCGAGATTGAAGATTTCAAAAAAAACCATAAAAAAGTCGCTATTGTTATATTTGACGGAGAAAATCGTGAGTTGACCGACACCTTGAACGATTACAAAAGTCGTTTCAAGTAGATTTTATTCAAAAAATATGCTATAATATAGGAAATAAAAAAACGAAGGAGATACGTATCGGTCAAATGGGAAAACAGTATATAAACAACAAAGAACACATACTGGTTTGTTTGTCTTCCGCGCCTTCAAACACGAAAATAATTCAAACAGCGGCAGCAATGGCAAAAGCATTCGATTCATTGTTCACGGCATTATATGTAAAAACTCCCGCGTCTGAATCTATGACAACGGATGATACGGAGCGTTTGCTGGCAAATATTCATTTTGCAGAAACGAACGGAGCGTCGATAGTTACCGTATGCGGAGACGATATTGCGTTTCAAATTGCGGAATACGCGCGTCTTTCCGGCGTTACGAAAATAGTAATCGGGCGAACCGTTATCGGTAAGCGACGCTTTATAGGCAAACCAACTTTAACGGAAAAATTGATATCGCTTGCTCCGAATGTCGATATACATATTATTCCGGACAGCGACGCCGTCGTATCCGAAAGAAAGAAAAAACTGTTTGAAAAACCGAGTTTTTCAAAGTTGCTGAAAGGATTGATAATTTCATCCATTGTACTGCTGTTATCTTCTTTGCTCGGCTATTTATTTTCTCGTCTCGGATTTACCGACGCTAACATAATTACGGTATATATACTCGGCGTGTTGCTTATCGCCATTTTTACCGAAAGTAAAATTTGCTGGGTTATATCGTCCGTTGTGAGCGTTCTGGTTTTTAATTTTCTTTTTACGGAACCGAGATTTTCGTTTCTGGCATACGGAAGCGGCTATTCCGTCACTTTCGTAATTATGCTTGCGGCATCTCTTATCATCGGTGGAACAACAGAAAAGCTGAAAACTCGGGAACGTCAGGCAACTCAAACCGCATACAGAACAAAAATTCTGTTCGATGCGAACCGGTTGATTCAGAAAGCTTCCGATGAAACAGAGATATTTCAAGTTACGGCGAATCAATTGCAAAGGCTGTTAAACCGAAAGATAGTTGTATTTGATGATAAGACACAAAAAATTTATACTTCGCCGACGGAAAACGACTCTTCCGCCATACCGACTGACTGCGAGCAAATCGCTTGGCAAATAACGAAAAGCAACGTAAAAGCGGGGAAAGGAACAAATATCTATCCGGACAGCGAATATGAGTTTTTCCCGATATGCAAAAACGGCAAAAACTACGGTGCAATAGGCATTTTTGTCGGAGAAAAACCGATTGATTCTTTTAACGAAAGCATTGTGTTTTCCGTTATCGGTGAATGTGCAATCGCAATTGACGGAATCATAAACGCCAAAGAAAGAGAGCGCGCCGCCGTTTTAGCCAAAAACGAACAGTTGCGCGCAAATCTGCTCCGTTCCATATCGCATGATCTTCGCACGCCGCTTACTTCCATTTCGGGCAATGCGAGCAATCTGATTTCAAACGGTAACGATATTGACGATGCGACAAAAAAACAAATATACGAAGATATTTACGGCGATTCGCTTTGGCTTATCAATTTGGTTGAAAATCTGCTTGCGGTAACGCGCCTTGAAGAAGGCAAAATGAATATAAATTTGACGACGGAACTTGTCGGCGACGTAATAGCCGAAGCATTGAAGCATATTCATAAGAAAAGCGAAATGCAAAAAATTACCGTGATACAACAAGACGAGTTGCTTCTTGCAAAAATGGACGCTCGGCTTATCGTGCAGGTTTTAATCAATCTTTTAGACAACGCTATTAAATACACGCCGTCCGATTCACAAATCACGATTACGGCAAAAAGAAACGGAGAAACAGTCTGCGTAAGCGTGGCGGATAACGGAAACGGAATTGCGGACGAACAAAAATTGCGGGTGTTCGATATGTTTTATACAGGAGCAAACAAAATTGTTGATTGTCGTCGCAGTATCGGGTTGGGACTTTCGTTGTGTAAATCCATCATAAACGCGCACGGCGGAGAAATAACGATAACCGACAACATTCCGCACGGCGCGATATTTACCTTTACATTACCTGTCGGGGAGGTGAAAATTCATGAATAACTTACTGATTTTAGTTGTAGAAGACGATGCGCCCGTCCGTAACCTTATCGGAACGACTTTGAAAACTCACGGCTACAATTATATTACCGCAACAAACGGAGAAAGCGCCGTTATGCAAGCATCTTCGCACAATCCAGATGTTGTTTTGCTTGATTTGGGTTTGCCGGATATTGACGGCGTGGACGTCATCAAAAAAATACGCTCTTGGTCGGAAATGCCTATTATCGTAATTAGCGCTCGCGCCGAAGATAAGGATAAAATCGACGCGTTGGATGCCGGAGCGGACGATTATCTGACCAAACCGTTTTCCGTCGAAGAATTGCTTGCAAGAATAAGAGTTACGCAAAGAAGGCTTCTTGCAATACAATCGACAAACAAATCCGAATCGGTTTTTGTCAACGGAAATCTGAAAATTGATTATGGCGCAGGTTGCGCATATTTAGGTGGCGAAGAACTCCACCTTACTCCTATCGAATACAAACTACTGTGCTTATTGTTAAAAAACATCGGGAAAGTGCTTACTCATACTTTCATTACGCAAAAAATATGGGGCGCGGCATGGGAAAGCAACATTGCTTCTTTACGCGTATTTATGGCGACTTTACGTAAAAAAATCGAACCGTCCGCCGATTCGCCGCAATATATTCAAACTCACGTCGGCATCGGGTACAGAATGATAAAGATTGACGATTAAACAATGAAATTAAGCCGCTGAAATAACATTCGGTTTGCATATTATAAGGAGAACTTACATATTACATGGACACATTGCCGTTGCACGACAATGAAATAAAAAGAATACTTCAACTGTTCGACTTATCGCAAAAAGAAGAAAAAGTACTGTACTTCTCATCAGATAATGGTCGAAGCGTTGGCGGTGCTGATTCAGGACGATTTGCGGCGAACAATCTATTTTGCGCAACAGCAAAGAGAAATGTTTTTGCAGACGTTACGGAAAAACGCCGCAACAAGAACGGAAAAAGAACTGAAAGAGTATTCAAAGGAAATTAAAACTTCGGAAGAGCGAATCGAAAGGCTGGATAAAATCATCGAAACCGAAAGAAGACGACGACAAAATTCTCGATTTTATGATGCTTATTTACAAGTATAACAGTTTTGAAGAACTCACGCCCGAAATACTGTGCGCGTTCATCGAAAAAGTCGTTGTTCACGAAAAGACGAAAGGCAACGGACATTACAGGCAAACGGTAGAAATCTTTTATAATTTCGTTGGAGCAATCGACCGTCCGATATGAGGCAACGAACTCTCTGACGATGATGACTAAAACCAACAAACAGCAAGAGAAAAGGCGTGGCATAACGCCACGCCTGACTCTGAATCTTGCGTCTTTACCTGAAATTCCCTATGGGAACTGCGGTAATCTAGCAGGTATATTTTTTATTTGAATGCTACAGGAGTAGCATTTTCTTTAATTAAAAATGGGTTAGTTTTATCAATTCTATCAACAAATAATATGCCATCTAAATGATCATATTCGTGTTGAAAGACAATAGCGATATAACCGTTTAATGAAAGAACAGTTTCTTCAAGTTCTTTTTTTTCAAAGTCATATAAAAGGCATCGAGCTTTTATTCTTTTAGGTCTAAAAACAAGTCCTTTTACTTCTCTATCAACTGATAGGCAACCTTCTCCAGTTTCTAGATATGTTAAAGCCTCAGAATGAGAAATGATTTTGGGATTAATAACGCAATAATGGTGAAAATAACCTTTTTCATCATATGCTTGGATAACGAACATTCTTTTTAAAACATCTATTTGTGGGGCAGCAATACCAACTCCTGGTCTAATGTCATGAGTTTTAACAAACTCATCATCATAACCATTAGTCAAATATTCATCCATAAGCTTTAAAGTGTTTAAATCTTCATCGCTTAATGGGGTGTTAACAAGTTCTGATTTTTTTCTTAAATCTTTATTTTTTTCTTTGATAATATCTTTATATAGTAGCATAATAATCACCATCTATATATTAACAAAAAAAATCACAAATTGCAACAAAAAAAGGAGACTTAACTCCTTTTTTTAACAAACTAGAATCTGCTTCCTAAAGAAGTAGAACCGATGATAACTAAAAGAATGAATAATACTAAAATTAATGCATATCCATATCCGCCAAAGTTATTGCCTACTGGTTGTGAACAGCCATAATTGCCATATCCTGCGTACATATTTCTCCTCCTCTCTAATAGTATTATATGTGTATCGTAAATATCGGTTAGTATAATTACCTAAAAATTAATAAATAGATAAAAATTATATTTTTATTAATTTATAATTTGTGATAAAATATAGTGGGTGATATTATGAATACAAATAAAGATTCTAAAACTTATAAAATTGATTATAATTTGTTTTCTGCTTTTGAAATTATTAAAATAATTGAATTTTTTAATTTGATTGAGCAGACAAAAACCAAAAAAGTTTCTAATGATTTACTTATTGAAAAATATCGTGAATATCAAAATATTTTAAGAAGTAAGACTTTAGAAAAACAATATGATAAAATGCTTTTTGAAAAATCAAAAGTTTCAATTTATCATACAATGAAAGCTATAATGGAAAACCGTTAGGATCATCATCTTCATTTATTGAATAATCAGAGGTATCTCTAATTCTTAAGTAGTTTTCAATTCTAATAATCCTTTTGGCTAAATTATTAATTCGTCTACGATTTTCCTTTATTTCATATTGGATTCTTTCGTATTGAAAATTAGGGTATAAAGAGCTCATATTAGGATTATTATATTGGTTTTGATTGTAATTCATTCTCTCATCAAATTGACCAAAGTCAGTTTTTTGATTTTGATTGTTCCTTTTTGAAAAATTATTAAACATACATATCCTCTCCGTTGATATAATATGTTATATGTTAAAAATGTGTGATTGTTTGAGGTTTTTATGAGAATAGATAAATTTATTAGTCGTGCTTTAGCTATATCTAGAAAAGATGCTAGAGACATTATAAAAAGTAAAAGAGTAAAAATAGGTAGTAGAGTAGCTTTAAAAAATGATTGGGAAGTTAACTGTGAAGATGTTTTTTTAGATGATAAAAAAATTGAATTTAAAGAGTTTTATTACCTTATGTTAAATAAGCCTAAAGGATATATATCTGCAACCTATGATGAAAAACAAAAATGTGTCTTAGATTTAATAAAAGGTTATGAAAAGGCCAATTTATTTATGGTTGGTAGACTAGATATAGATACTGTTGGTTTATTAATACTTACTAATGATGGTCCTTTAGCTCACAAACTTACTTCTCCAAAGAAAGAGTGTTTTAAAAAATATTATGTTGAAGTTGATGGCGAGTTTTCTTTAGATGATATAGAAAAATTAAAATTAGGTTTAGATCTATATGATGGTAAAGGAAAAGCATATCATACTAAAGAAGCTATATTAGAAATTATTAGTAAGGATAAAGCTTATATTTCTATTAGTGAAGGCAAATATCATGAAATTAAAAAGATGTGTCAAAAGCTAAATAAAGAAGTGACTTATCTAAAAAGAATTTCGATGGGAAACCTTGTGTTAGATGAAAGTCTAAAAGAAGGAGAATATCGAGAACTAACTGATTTAGAAGTAAGTATGTTAAAAGAAAATTGTTAAAATATGCACCAATTATCCCTCTTTGTAATAAATTAAAGTAGGGAGGGAAAAAGATGCAATCAAGAATGGATGAATTTAAAACTTTTGTTTCTAATCACACAAAAATTAGAGAAGAAGTAAGAAATGGAAAAAGAACTTGGCAAAACATTTATGAAGAATGGGTTTTGTATGGTGATACTGATCCACAATGGGAAAAATATCAGAATGATACTTCACAAAAAGTTGTAAGCCAAAACGGGAACAATTTATCCATTAATATGGACAGTTTGAAAAATGTGGTATCATATATTAAAAAAATTAATCCCGATGATTTAAATAAAACATTAAATACCGTTCAAAAAGTTATTCAAATTGCTCAAACTGTTGGTGGAGGAAAGGCTAGTAGTATTGCTCCGATTGTGTCGAGCGCCTACAATGATTGGTGGGATTAACAAATGAGTGATGAAGTATTAAATAAAATATATAGTAATAGTTATTATTTAGAGTATTTGCGCAGACATCCTAAATGGTATTATTACCTTGATTTAGACCCAAAGTATTTTCAAGAATTTGAAAGAGTTGTTAAAAAGGAAAGCAAAACTACCACTTATGATAAACTTGAGTCTTTAAAAAATCAAATTAATTTTGCAAGTTCCATGATTAACTATTTTAGAAAATAAGTTGCTTAAGTATCTGCTTAGGTAGTTTTTTAAATTAGTAGTTTTTAAAAACTGAAATATGTGATATAATATTTGAAATGGTGCATTTATGAATGGAAATAATTTGAGCAATGATTACAATTTAATTAAAATAAAAGAAAAAATACTAGAAATTAATGGCCCCACTAAAGATAGGGATTATTATGTTACTCCATTTTTGCCATTAAGTTATCAATATGAAATAGAAAAAATGCTTAAACACATAAAACCACAAATTGATATATATTATTTTAATAGTGGAGAAAGAAAAGTAGCAATTTTAGGGAATATAAGCCTAAAATATAAACTTAATCCTATTAGACTTCTAAAGATAAAAACTAACGATTTCCTTAAACATAGCGATATTATGGGAGCAATTTTAAATATAGGTTTAAAAAGAGAGGTTATAGGTAATATATATACTAATGGGGTTTATCTTGTTGAAGTGCTTGAACATATTGAAGATTATGTCGTTGATAATTTAAATAATATATCTTGCTATAGAGTAAAAGTAGAAAAAACTGAAGATGAAATTCCTAGTGTTAATAGTGTAATTAAAAAAGTTATTGTTTCTTCTTATAGATTAGATAATGTAGTTAGTTCAGTATTTAATATTTCTAGAGAATTATCAAAAAAGATGATAATTAATAAAGATGTTCAACTAAATTTCAATAATGAATTAGAGGTTGACAAAAGAGTTTCACCTAATAGCTATTTGTCTTGTAAGAGACACGGGAAAGTTTTTATTATTGGTGAAGTTGGAAAGACTAAAAAAGATAATATAATTTTAGAAGTTAAGTATTTTTAAGGAGGCACACATGTATAAAAACGATATCGAAATAGCACAAGAGTGTAAAATGAAACATATTTTAGATGTTGGTAAAGTTGCCCATATTGATGAAAAGTATCTTGAACAATATGGCAATTATAAAGCAAAAGTTGATTTATCACTTTTAAGTGAAACAAAAAGGGGCGATGGTAAATTGATTTTGGTGACAGCTATAACTCCAACTCCAGCAGGTGAAGGTAAAACTACCACAACCATAGGTTTAGCTGACGGATTAAGAAAAATCGGTAAAGAGTCAGTTGTTGCCCTAAGAGAACCTTCTTTAGGTCCAGTGTTTGGAATAAAAGGTGGAGCAGCAGGTGGTGGATACGCTCAAGTTGTGCCTATGGAAGATATAAATCTTCATTTTACAGGTGATTTTCATGCCATTACTTCAGCTAATAATTTGCTTGCGGCAATGATAGATAATCATATTCAACAAGGAAATACTCTAAATATAGACCCAAGAAAAATCACATGGAAAAGATGTATGGATATGAATGACCGTCAACTACGTTTTATAGTTGATGGATTAGGTGGAAAAGCTAACGGTACTCCAAGAGAAGATGGGTTTGACATTACTGTTGCTTCAGAAATAATGGCTATTCTTTGCCTATCTACATCATTAATGGATTTAAAGGACAGATTAGGCAAAATAATAATCGGATACACATATGATAATAAACCCGTAACTAGTGGCGATTTAAAAGCAAGTGGAGCAATGACAGCTTTACTTAAAGATGCTTTAAAACCAAATTTAGTTCAAACACTAGAAGGTACACCAGCTTTTGTTCATGGAGGCCCATTTGCTAATATTGCCCATGGATGCAATTCTATTGTTTCGACAAAAATGGCTTTAAAAATGGGTGAATATGTAATTACAGAGGCTGGATTTGGAGCTGATTTGGGGGCAGAAAAATTTTTAGATATAAAGTGTCGTATAGGAAATCTAGTTCCTAATGCAGTAGTGGTTGTAGCAACAATTAGAGCCTTGAAGATGCATGGAGGAATGAACAAAAATAAGTTAACTGAAAAATGTGAAAATAAAGAAAACATATTGGCTTTAAAAAAGGGTATACCTAATTTACTTCGTCATGTTTCTAATATAAAAGATGTATATAAGCTTCCTTGTGTAGTTGCAATCAATCGTTTCCCAACTGATACAGATGAGGAAATAGACTATATCATTAATAAGTGTAAAGAATTAAATGTTAATGCTGTTTTATCAAACGCTTGGGCTGAAGGTGGAAGTGGCGGATGTAGTCTTGCTAGAGAAGTAGTTAGACTTTGCGAAGAAGAAAGTAATAAAGAATTTTCATATAGTTATAATATTTGTAAAAGCATTGAAGAAAAAATCGAGGCAATTGTAAAAAGAATATATCATGGTAAAGGTGTTGCTTTTACTTTAGATGCCAAAAAACAAATTTCTAATTTAGAGAAATTAGGATTCAATGAATTGCCTATTTGTATTGCCAAAACACAGTATAGTTTTTCTGATGATGCTAAAAAAATATGTGCCCCAGATGACTTTGTAGTTACAATAAGAAATGTTAAAGTTTCTGCTGGCGCTGGATTTATAGTTGCACTGGCAGGGGATATTATGACAATGCCTGGTCTACCTAAAGAACCATCGGCAGAAAAAATAGATGTGTTAAGTAGTGGGAAAATTGTTGGTTTATTTTAAAATGAATATTAAAAAGAGTTCAGTTTGAGCTCTTTTTTGTTTAGTAAATAATTTGTTATTTAACATAATTCTTTTTATTAGTAGGAGTTATTTTACTCCTACTTTATTATTTCTATAATGTTTTTAAAGTGTTAAGTAAAAATACTTGACATCTGTTAAGGTTTGTAGTATAATATACAAGAATTAAAATAATAATTATGGAGGAAAACAATTATGGTTAAATTAAGATTACAAAGATATGGTACTAAAAAACGTCCTTACTATCGTTTAGTGGCTACAGCTTCAACAAGCCCACGTGATGGTCGTTTTATTGAAATTATCGGAACATATCATCCAATCGATAAAGAAAATCAAGTTAAAATTGATGAAGAAAAAGCACTTAAATGGTTAGAAAATGGTGCTCAACCAACTGATACAGTTAAATCTTTATTTACTAAAGTGGGTATTATTGAAAAGTTTACTAAAAATAATAAGTAGGTAGTATTAATGAACGAAATCAATTATGAACAATTTTTGAGTGAATTGGTAAAACCACTTGTTTTATACCCTGAGGAAGTAATGGTTAAAATATTTTCTGAAGAAGATGATGTCATTACTGTTCAAATAATGGTTAACGCTGATGATATCGGTCGAGTAATCGGTAAAAAGGGACGCGTTATCAATTCAATTAGAACAATTGCTTATGCATCATCATCACGTTTTGGTAAGAAAATAGAAATATCAGTAGATACTTTTTAGTTAGCATTTTTATGCTAACTTTTTTTGTTCTTCTTTTAATATTAACATCATATAATATGAACAAATAAACATATGTTTTTACATTAAAATAATAAGATATTACATTGTTAGAAAAAAGTAAAAAGCGTATAATATGATAGTATGAATAATAGTTCATATGTTTGAAAGGTGAAAATATGAATAAAGCAAATATTGAAAGTGGAGTTAATATATTTAAAGCTTTAGCCGATTCCACAAGGCTAAAGATAGTTATTGCCGTTTTTGATGAAAAGAAATCTGTTTCAACAATCTCATCAGAAGTGGCTATGACACAATCTGCAGTTTCTCATCAATTACAGATATTGAAATTACATAATATTGTTAAATGTGAAAGAAAAGGAAAAGAAGTATATTATTCTTTAAATGATTATCATGTAAAGAATATAATAGAACAAGTTTTTAATCATACTTCTCACATAAATCATGAAGAAACAATATAAAATAGAAAATATTAGCGGTAGTAATCTATATAAAATAGAAGTTTATTTAACTAAAGAAATAGGAAAAGAAAACTTTGTTTTAAACAGAGAAACTAACGTTTTAACCATTAATTTTTTAGATGAGAATAAAATTAATGAAGATAGTAAACGAATAGAAAATTATATTCAAGATATAGATGAAGATATTGAACTTACTGAAAGAGAAATTAAACCTATTACTCGTAAAGTTTTGATATTAGAAAATCTTGATTGTGCGAATTGTGCAATGAAAGTAGAGCGTTTAGCTAAAAGAGAATTAGAACATGAGTTTATAGTTGTTGATTTTGCTTCAACTAAATTTATTATTGAAACTTCAAATGAAGATGTAATCAATAATTTAGTCGAAAAAGTTCAAGATATAGCTACAAGCGTTGATAGTAATATTATTGTTAAAGAACCAAGTAAAGGTAAACCAAAAGATAGAGAGTTTAAAATTGATACTAAAAGAAAAAAAGAATTTATTATTGGTGTTAGTATATTTTTAGTTGGTTTTATTGCCAAAACTATTATGAATTTATTAGACTTTAATAATGGCTTTAGTATTTTTAATATTAATATAGCTATTAAAGATATTGTTGTGTATGTTACATATGTTCCTGGTTACTTTTTCTTAGGCAAAGATGTTTTATATGGCGCATATAAAAATATTTCTAAAGGAAGAGTATTTGATGAAAAGTTTTTAATGTCTTTAGCCACAATAGTAGCTTTATTAATCAAATATTATGATGAAGCAATTTTGGTTATGGTATTTTATAAACTTGGAGAACTTTGCCAACAATATGCGGTTAATTATTCAAGAAAATCGATTGCTTCTCTTATAGATATTCAACCTCAAAAAGCCAATGTAATTGTTAATGGTGAACTAGTTGAAGCTAATCCTGAAGAAGTAATAGTTGGTGATGAACTTTTAATAAAAACTGGTGAAAAGGTTCCTCTAGATGGTGAAGTTATTAGTGGAGAAGCTGAACTTGATGTTTCAGCTTTAACTGGTGAAAGTTTAGAGAAGTTTGTAGTTGTTGGGGACAAGGTATTATCAGGAAGTATATGTAAAAGTGGAATGCTAAAAGTAAAAGTTGAAAAGGGTTATGAAGATTCAATGGTATCAAAGATTCTTGATATGGTTGAAAATGCAGGTAGTTTGAAATCTAAATCTGAAAACTTTATTTCAAAATTTGCTCGTTATTATACTCCGATAGTAGTAATATGTTCTTTATTAATTGCTATCTTTTTACCATTTGTTAATCCTAAATATAGTCTTGATTGGGCTGGATATAAAGAGTCTATTAGAGTAGCTTTAATCTTTTTAGTTGTTTCTTGCCCTTGTGCATTAGTAATATCAATACCACTAGGATTTTTTGGAGGAATTGGTGGAGCTAGTAAAGAAGGAATTTTAATCAAAGGTAGTAATTACTTAGAAGCCTTAAATGATTTAAAAATAGTTGTTTTAGATAAGACTGGAACACTTACTGAAGGAAAGTTTGTTCTTAAAAGAATTGTGACTTTATCACATATGCCAAAAGATCAAGTATTATATTATGCAGCTCATGCAGAATCAACATCTACGCATCCAATTGCGAAATCAATAGTTGAAGCATATAAAGGTGTTATAGATTCAACAAACGTTATTTCTTTAGAAAGCCCTAATAATCGTGGTATTCATGTTAGGGTAAATGATAAAGAAGTAATAATTGGAAGAAAAGAATTTTTGGAACAATTAGGAATTAATTTAACTAAAGATGTAAAAAAACTAACTAATCTTTGTATTGCTATTGATGGAGTAATTGCTGGATATTTTGTTTTCCGTGATAGAGTTAAATCTAACGCCAAAACTACTATTAAAGAATTAAAAGAATTAGGCGTAAATAGTGTTTGTATGCTAACAGGTGACAATGAAGAAATTGCTCGTGAGGTAGCTACAAAAACCGGTATCGATATGTATTGTAGTGAAATGTCACCACTTGATAAAGTGGAAAAATTAGTAGAATTAAAGAAAAAATTAAAACCAAATGAAAAAATAGCTTTTATTGGTGATGGGGTAAATGATACTCCGGTTTTGAGTGCAGCTGATGTTGGCATTGCTATGGGAGCACTTGGAAGTGATGCCGCAATTGAAGTGGCTGATATCGTTTTAATGACTGATGAATTAAATAAGATTCCTGAAGCTATTAGAATTGCTAAAAAAACTAGAAAAATTGTTATTGAAAATATTGTTTTAGCTTTAGTTATAAAACTATCTGTTTTAATTGTTGCTCCACTTGGTATATTAAGTATTAATCAATTTTTGATTTATGAAGCAATATTTGCTGATGTTGGGGTAACGCTAATAGCAATTTTGAATTCTTTAAGAGCTATGAAAGTAGATAAAAAATAGGTGAATTATGAAGTATTTAGAAGTTGGGAAAATAATTGCAACTCATGGAATAAAAGGTGAAGTAAAAGTTGCTCTTTCGACTGCTTTTCCTTTTGAAAGATTTAAAAAAGGTAATGTTTTATACATAAAGGATGGAAACAATTACCTAGAGATAAAAATCGATACCTTTAGGATTCATAAAGAGTTGGGATTAATTTCATTTAATAATATTACAAATATTAATAATGTTTTAGAGTATGTTGGAAAATATATATATGTGGATAAAGAAACATTAGAAAAACTTGATGAAAATAACTTTTATTATGATGACTTGATTGGACTTATTGCCTATACAGATAATGATGAGAAAATAGGAGAAGTTATTGATATATTAGAAGTTCCTCAAGGTGCAATTTTGGTAATAGAAAAAAGTGATAAAAAAGAAGCATTAGTTCCATTTGTTGAAGAGTTTATTAAAGATGTTTTTTTAGATGAAAAGAAAATAATAATTACTCCTATTGAGGGGTTATTATGAGAATAGATATTTTAACGTTGTTTCCAGAAATGTTTTCTGGAGTAATATCTTCTTCAATTATTTCAAGAGCTATTGATAAAGGTATAATTGAAGTTAAAGTTCATGATTTTAGAGAATTTTCCAAAAAACCTAATAAAAGAGTTGATGATTACTCTTATGGTGGTGGGGCAGGAATGATAATTGAAGTGCAACCTGTCCTAGACTGCTTGCGATCAATAGAAGGTTATAAAGAAGCACATAAAATTTTAACTACTCCAGTTGCTGAAACATATTCTCAAAAAAAAGCATTTAATTTAAGCAAGAAAGAACATATAATAATAATATGTGGTCACTATGAAGGAATTGATAGCAGAATATTGAACTTTGTTGACGAAGTTGCTTCAATTGGTGATTATATACTGACAGGTGGAGAACTTGCTGCGATGGTAATCTTCGATAGTGTAGTTCGTCTTTTGCCTAATGTTTTGGGAAATTCTTTATCAATAGAAGAAGAAAGCTTCTCACAAAATTTATTAGAATTCCCTCAATATACACGCCCAGTTACTTTTGAAAATATGGACGTGCCTGAGGTATTAGTTTCTGGTAACCATGAAAATATTAGAAAATGGCGTCGATATAAATCGCTTGAGGCAACATATAAATATCGAAAGGATTTATTAGAAAAAGCCACATTAACAAAAGAAGATTTACTTTTGTTAAAAGAAATAGAAGGTGAAAATAATGAGAAATAAAAAAATCCTATTAATAATTCTATTACTATTTATATCTTTTTTAGGAGCATGTCAAAAGGCAACTATTACTAAAGTTAGTGATGTTAATGAATTTGATAAGCTAATTCAAAGTGAAAATACTCTACTTTATGATATTCGTACAAAAGATGAATGTTCACTTGCGCATATTCCATATTTTATGTGTATGGGTAAAGATATAAAAATGACTAAAGAAGAATTACTTGAAGTTGCTTCAAATATTTCTTTGGTTTATTCAAAAAAAAGTGATTTAAAAAAGATAATAATTTTTATTGGTAGTGAAGAAGATATATTACTAGTATTTAATGAACTAAAAGCTAATGGATATAAGAATTTATATTATTTTGAAGGTGGGTATGAAGGTTATGCCACTAAGAAAGGTGATTCTTTTGTTCCTGCTACCGGATGTGATTGCTAGACATACTTTGGTATGTCTTTTTTTGGGGCAACTTTTTGTTGCGTGACTTTTTATTTACTTTGTTATAAAATTTATTCGAGGTGATAGAAATGAGAAAAAATTTTAAGAAAAAAACTAAAAGGTATTATGCTGATTATAAGTACAATTATGATTTTATGATAAATTACTTAATATTAAGATTTTAAAAAAGAAAAATATGTGGTAAAATAAAAAAAGCAACTCTCTGTTGCGTGACTTTTGTAAATATGAAAAGTATAATATAGATGTAAGGAAGTGATATCAATGATTGATTTTGTGCAAATAGGAAAGAAAATAACAAAATTAAGACGTTCTCTTGACTGGTCACAAGAAGATTTAGCAAACAAACTTTATGTTACTAGACAGTGTGTGTCAAAATGGGAACTAGGAAATTCAGTTCCTAGTATAGAAGTATTAATTGATATGTCTAAAATGTTTTTTGTTTCTATTGATGAGATTTTGTGCCTTGATGAACAAATAAATATTGACAAGGAAAATATCTTTATAGGTCATGATAGAACTTTCATAATAAAGAAAATGATTGCAAACGAATTAGACGTTAGTATTCCTGATGTTTTTTATCAACTATCACCTGGAGAAAGACTGATGGTGTTAAGAGAAATTAGAGATGGAAAAACTATTTGTGATTTAGAAGAATTAATGCCAAAACTAACAAACGGCGAGAAAAAATTTTTAGGAGGTAGCGAATATGAATAAAGAATTTGATAATATTAAATTAGAAATGACAATTGAAAAATATCTTGAAAAAATGGAAAGAAAATTAGAAAGAATATTATGGAAAGCAAAAAATGAGGATACTAAAGAAAAACTTAGTGAAAGAGCTGAAATCTTCAATGAAAAAATAAAGAATGAATATTTAGGTGAAGATTATAAAAAAGTTATAGAAAACTTATATGAAAGCTGTTTGAATGATTTAGATAATATTCTTTACAAAGAAGAGGGACAAAATGAAATTGAGAGTGTAATTGAAAAATACAGTTTAAAAATAGATGAAAAACTTAATAAATACTTAACAAAGATAGATAAGAGTAAGACTTCATCAATTGAAAAATTAAAAGAAACTGTTAATAGGTTTAAAGAAAGTATTAAAGGAAATGACTTTGATGAAGATTATGAAGAAGATATAGCAGATTTATATGATGATTGCTTAGATAAATTAGATGAAATATATGAAGAAAGTCAAGAAGATATTTCAAATGAGATATCACTTGAAATAGAAAAATATCTAGTTAAGATTGAAGAGAAAAGAAAAAAATATTTGTATAAATCTGATGGAAATATGAAAGCCCAAGAAGAAATTAATGAAGAAATAGAAAAATTCAAAACTAGACTTAAAAATGGGAACTTTGATGAAGATTATGAAGAAGATATAGCAGATTTATATGATGATTGCCTAGATGAATTAGATGAGATATATTCTAAATATAAAGATGAGTCTAATGAGTCGAAAAAAGGTAAAAAAAATGATCATATTTTTTCTTTCAATTTTAAAGACTGGAACTTTTCTAAAAAAACAAATTTAGATGAAAATCTAGATTTTGGTGACACTAAAAAGATTATTACTCTATTACCATTTATGAGTAAAAGTGATATAGATGATTGCATTGATAAAATATTAAATAATGATGAAAGTATGAAAAATATAAACACTTGTGTATTTTTACCATTTGCTTCTTTAGAAAAAATTAATGATATTTTCGATGCAGCTATCAGCGGCAATGAAAGAATAAAATTAAGTACTGTTATTCCATTTGTATCTCAAGAAAAGTTGTCGGAGTTTGTTGACGAGTATGTTGAAGGAAAACATCAAAATGTTAATGTTAATATTTTATATCCTTTCTTAAAATCAAGTGATGTTAAGAGAATATTTAGTTATATTATTGAAAAAGATAAAAAAAATGAGTAGATTATTCTACTCATTTTCTTAATTATGGCTTTACAAAAATAGTTTTTTAGGTTATTATAATGTTAGAAAATTATAAGGAGAGTAATATACAAATGAAAATGAAAAAAAGAAACATTATTGTTGTTGGTTGTGGAAGATGGGGCTCACTTATAACTTGGTATTTGGATAAAGTAGGTCATAATGTAAGTTTGTATGGTAGGAAGACATCTAAAAATATGCAACGCTTTATTAAAGAAAGAAAAAATGATTTGTTGTCTTTAAAAGAAAGCGTTGAGTTAACTACTTCTTTAGACAGTATTTTAGATAAAGAAATAATAATTATTTCTATAGATTCTCAAGGCTTGCAATCTTTTATGGATGAAATAAAAGGATATGATTTAAAGAATAAAATTTTCGTTTTATGTATGAAAGGTATTGAAATATCAACTGGAAGAAGGCTTACAGAAGTATTGGAAGATAATCTAGATAGTAGCAATAAAATTGCAGTTTGGCTAGGACCAGGTCATGTTGAAGAATTTTATCGAGGAATTCCCAATTGTATGGTAATAGATAGTAATGATAGCGAAACTAAAAAAGAGTTAGTTAATGAATTTTCTAGTGAACTTATTAGATTTTATTATGGAAATGATTTGATTGGTAATGAAATAGGAGCAGCTAGTAAAAATGTTATTGGAATAGCTGCAGGAATGCTTGATGGCTATCATTTATCTTCACTTAAAGGAGCTTTGATGGCACGTGGAACAAGAGAAGTTGCTAGATTGATAAAAGCTATGGGTGGTAATGAATTATCAGCTTATGGTTTATGTCATTTGGGAGATTATGAAGCCACTGTCTTTTCAAAATATAGTCATAATAGAATGTTTGGAGAAAGTTTCGTCAAAGGAGATAAATATGATAAATTAGCTGAAGGATATTATACAGTAAAAGCATTAATGAATTTAGCAGATAAGTATAATGTAGAACTTCCTATTTGCAAAGGTGTTTATGATATATTGTATGAAAAGAAAGAACCTAGGAAAACTTTAGAAGAATTATTTTCTAGAAATTTAAAAACTGAGTTTTAATAATTGAAAAGAATTATAAAAGCTAATACCATTTATTAAAAATATAAAAAGAAAGTATGATGATATGAAATCAAACTTTCTTTTTTTGTTTTCTCTTAAGATGTGTAATTATAACATTACTTATTTATTTTTATTGTCTATTTCGTTATCAGTGTTTTGATATGCACAACTTTCCACATATGCCATCATACGCTTATACGATACCACATAAAACAGTACAGCAAGTAAACCGCCAACTGCACCTAAAACTATAAATATATTATTGCACGTGTTTTAATTGCTAATAATATTATTACAGCAAGCCATGCTATGATACATAAAACAATAGTTGCAATATGTTCGCGCAACCATTTTTTCTTAAAAAAAGCAATCTTTTCTTTTAGTGTAAAGGTTGCTATTATTTAGTGCTGAGGCAAGGTTATTGTCAGCGACTTTTTTGAATTCTTCTGTCCCAAGTCGTTCTCCTGTTATAAGTTCGTTGATAGTTACCCCGAATTCTTTTGAAAGTAATGATAACATTTCAACGTCTGGCATATAGTTGCCATTTTCCTAACGCGAAATGGTTTTGTTAGTGACACCAAGTTTTTGACCGAGTTGTTCTTGTGTTATACCTTTCTCTTTTCGCAAATTGGCAATAAATTTTCCTATTTTTTCTTGATTCATTTATTTCACCTCAAAAAGATTATAATACATTTTTTCTAAAAATGCTTCCCCACAAACAGCGAAATGATGCAATAAATAGAAATATTGCGCCTCATAATAAAATAAATACGTTTTATATTATAAAATTTGTAATAAAATTGGTCAAGAGTTTTCTGAAAAGTAATAATACAAAAAAGTCAGTATGTAAGACTTTAAATTACTGAAAAGAAACATTGATTAATTGTATAAAAAATATACAAAACTATAAAAAAGTATTGCAAAGGTCGGTAATTTGTAGTATAATATGTAAGGTTATGAAAATAACACATCACGATGTTCCGCTACTATTGAAATAAGTTGATAGGAATGAACATTGCTAGAAGGAGCGTGAAAACAATGAGCCAACAATTAATTAATGCTATTACTAGTGAATACATGAAGAAAGATCTTCCTGAATTTCGTCCTGGTGATAATGTAAAAGTGTATGTTAAGATCGTTGAAGGTGATCGTGAACGTATTCAAATTTTCGAAGGACTAGTAATTAAAAGACGCGGTGGTGGTGTTAGCGAAACTTTCACAGTAAGAAAGAATTCTTATGGTATAGGAGTTGAAAGAACATTCCCTATTCATGCACCAAGCGTTGACAAAATCGAAGTTACTCGCCGTGGTAAAGTTCGTCGTGCTAAGTTAAATTACATTCGTACTTTATCTGCAAAGGCTGCTCGTATCAAAGAACGTCGATAGTTTTAAAATGCCTACATTGTGGGCATTTTTTTAATGATTGGAAAAATGTTATTGTTAATTGTTATAAAAGTAGGAGGAAAGAAAAATGAGAAAAAATATTAGTGGTTTAATCGTTTGCTTATTAGTGCTGATTGCTAGTATGTTAGCAGGATGTAAATCAAAAGAGTATATTGATAGTGAGACATTTGAAAAGTTATCAAATGTTACATATCCAAATGTTAGTGAAGAAAAGACATATGTAAATTCACAACAAACTCGTTTGATAAATGATTCTTATTTCAAAATAGTTGGTAATATATATAAAGAAAAAGAAAATATGATATATTCACCAGCAAGTTTATATATGGCACTATCACTTCTTAGTGAAGGAAGTACTGGAGCTAGTTATAATGAACTTGTTGATTACCTAGGGGTAAATAATTTAGAAGAACTTAGAAAATTGAATAAAGATTTATACGAAAACAATTACTATAAGAATAAAAATGGCGAAGGTAAAATTGCAAATTCTATTTGGGTAAAAAATGGAAGTAACATTAATCTTGATTATGTAAAGCGATTAGAAGAAAGTTATTATGCAGAAAGTTTTAAGGCTGATTTTAGTAATGAAAATGATAAAGATAATATAATTAGATGGATTAATAATAATACTAATGATTTTTTGAAATTAACAAAAGACAATTATACAATTGATTCTTCAATTAGTTTACTATTATTAAATACAATTTATTTTAATAATAAATGGAGTGAACCTTTTGATAAATCCTTAACAAGAAAAGATACTTTTTATAGTTATAAAAATGACGTTGAAGTTTACTTTATGAAGCATTCAGTTGAAAGTGTATATGCTTCTAGTGATGATTATGAAATGGTTTATGATTATTTTCATAATGGTAATAAAATATGTTATCTTTTACCAAGTGAAGGAAAGAATGTTAAAGATTATTTAAATGTCAATTTTATGGAACAAAAATGGGAAAGAGTTATGCTAAATATTACTGTCCCTAAATTTAAATATATAACAAAATTTGATTTAAATAATACTTTGGAAAGTGTTGGTGTAAAATCAATTTTTAAAGGTGGCCTAGATAATATTGAACTTGGATTAAGAGTGTCAAAAATTAAACAAGTTGCTGGAATTGAACTATCTGAAGAAGGAGTAAAAGCAGCGGCAGTAACAAGTATTGATGGGCCTACATCAGTCGAACCTATTGATAAAAAGGTAAATATAAAATTAAATAGACCATTCATTTACTACATTTTAGATAGTAATAATACAATTTTGTTTAGTGGTGTTATGAATAATCCTGGCTAAACTCTTGACAATAAACCGAAAAAAGATTAGAATAGTACAAAAAGGAGAGATAAATAGTGAAATTAGAAACAAAAATTAAAGCAAGAGAAATTAAATATAAGTTTGTTGATGCTATAGCTTATATCTTAATTGGAGTTTTATTCTGTGTACTAAAATCTAGTGTTATAAATTGGTTATTGACAATAGTTGGTGCAATACTTATTGCATTAGGTATTTATAATATCACAAAGAAAGAAACAACTTCTGGAGCTATTGAAATTGGAGCTGGAATTATTGTTATTTTAGGTGGATGGTTATTTGTTGAAATAATTTTAATAATATTAGGTGTACTTTTACTTATAAAAGGTATATTAGATTTAGTATCAGCAATTTCAACAAAACTAGATACATTAAGTATTGTGTATGCTTGTATTAATATTTTAATAGGTGTAATGTTAATAATAAGTAAATGGGCACTTTTGGATTGGTTTTTCATTATATTAGGAATAATATTTATTATTAATGGTGCATTAGTATTTTTCAGAAAAGAAGTTGAAACTGAACAAAAGGAGTAACTTATTTTTGATTATTAATAGATATAAAAAAACTGAAGTTTAAATCTTCAGTTTTTCTTTTTCTATTTAGTATATAATATTAATTATAAAATTATTTTTTATTTAATGTTAAAAATAAAGATATTAAATCGATACTATTATATGTGATATCTTTATTTGAAAAATCAAAAATAAATTGTTGCTTATCAGTCTTACATATAGTAACATCACTGTTAGCTATTTTCATATTAGGAATAGTTTCCCATTTATCTAAAAATGAATCAGTGTTTGTTATTATGGCATATTTCGGTTTGATAAGAGAAATAAGTGAAAGCTTGTTTGTTCCACCACCACCATGATGACAAGATTTATAAACATCAATATTATTTAGATTGTATTTATCTAATAGATATTTAACAAGTTTAGAAGCAAGATTAGAAACACTTTCGCAAACAGAAGGATTATCAGTTAAATCTGCTCCTAGTAGTATTGTATGATTATTAACCATAGTAAAAAGAGCAATACTATTTGAGTTTTCACTAAAAGTATGAATGTTATAAAATGGTGAATTAGAATCATTATATATATCCATAATGTTATTGTTTGTATTATATAATTCTAATATATTACCATTAAATGCTATATTATATGAATCAGTTAAATTCTTTTTTTCACTATCAAGGTAAACGATATTAATCTTTTTCTCTTGGGCAGTTTTGATGATATCTTCATACATCATTTTTTCATGTTCAAGATATTCTTCGTTTGTTTTAAAGCCACCACCTATATCTGATTCTTTAGCACAATATTGTTTTAGATATAAAGTGTTAACTTTATAGTCAGTTATAATTGATTTAAGATTACCATAGTGATCTGAATGAAAATGAGTTAAAAGAATAAAATCTAATTCTTCTATGTTATTAGTATTAAAGTAATCAACAATCATAGGATAATAAAATTTACTAGCAGTATCAACTAATGCAAAATGGTTAGAGCTTTCTAAAATAATTGCATCACTCCAAATAGTATTTAAAAAATGTATTTTTAACTTATTCATAATAATCGCCTCTAGAGTATTATATCATGAAATAGTTAAAAGGTAATTGAAAAAATAAAATATAATGTTATAATTAACAAAAAGAGAAGTGATTTATTGTGAGAAAAATAATTAAATTTTTAATTCTTATATTAGTGATTTTTTTGATGCCTTGTAATAAAAAAAGCATATATCATGAAGATAAATTCTTTTCTGAAAATTATTTAGATGAGAATCTAGTGAAAGATTTACCAATTCCTAGTGGAAATATTTTGTATAAGGAAAGTTATGGTTTTGCATCACCAACCGTTTATGTAAAATCAAGCCTAAAAGCAGATGAGTATGCAAGAGAAGTATTAGATTATTTAATACAAAATAATTATAAATATATTTATACTGTAGAAAAAATATATGTAAGATATGGACTTGCTCCAACAAAAGAAAAAGCATATTTAGTGAAAGAATTTAGCTCATTAGATGATTGTTATTTTGAAGGAGAAGAAAGTTGGTTTTTTATATTTGGAAATGATAAAGAAGTATATGTTAATGAAAATGGAACTGTCTTTTTGAAAAATCCACATTCAATAAGAATACACAATGAAAATAGTTTATTAGAAGATAAAAAAATCAAATTCAAATATGATTATAGAATTATTATTGATAATGATCCAACATATGTAATGAGAATAGGTAATTAAAAGCAAGAAAGTAAGAAATATTTAAAATGTTAACTTAAGAAAGAGATAATAATGAGTAGAATATTCTACTCTTTTATTTTAAAATGCAATCACGAAAGCTAGGTAAAAAACATATATTGTAATAGGTGATTGTCATGAAATATTATTTTGTTGGGATAAAGGGAACAGGAATGAGCGCTTTAGCAAAAGTGTTGTTAGACTTAGGAAATGAGGTTTTAGGAAGTGATGTAAAAGATAGTTATTTTACTGATTCATCTTTAATGGAAAGAAATATTTTGATTAAATCATTTAATAAAGATAATATAAAAGAAGATATTATATATATTGCTAGTAGTTGTTATGATAGTGAAAATGTAGAAATTAAGGAGATACTAAAAAGAGGATATAAATTATACTATTATCATGAATTTATTTCTGAATATTTTGGCAAAAAGAAAATAGGAATAAGTGGAACACATGGTAAAACTACAACTGCACATATTATAAATACTTTATTTAATGATGAAAGAAAAGTATCAATAATCGGAGATGGTTATGGAAGAGGGGAAAAGGATTATGATTATTTTATATTTGAAGCCTGTGAATATAAAAATCATTTTTTAGTATATGATTATGATACTTTGGTAATTAATAATATAGATCTTGATCATTTGGATTTTTTTCATAATATTGATGAAGTTTTTAAATCTTTTCAAAAAGCAAGTGAAAAGTGTAAGAATTTAATAGTTAATAATGATGATGAATATTGCAAAAAAATCGAACATGATAATAAAATAACATTTGGTTTTAGTGAAGGTTCAACAATTCGCGGTGAGATAGTTGACACATACTATAATGGTTATTTATTAGATGTGTGGATTGAAGGCAAAAGATATCGATATATAATACCATTTCCTGGTAAGTTTATAATTTATGATTTTTTGGCTGCCATAAGTGTATACTATTGTTATAATAAGAATTTAAATAAAGTTCAAGAAAAAATATACAAGTTTGAAAGGCCAAAAAGACGAATGCAAGAATATAATTTTTTAGATAATGTTATAATTGATGATTATGCTCATCATCCAAGCGAAATAAAAGAGTGCTTAGGTGCTATTAAGCAGAAGTATTACGATAAGAAGTTAATTGTTATTTTTCAACCACATACATATACAAGAACGTTGAGACTAAAGAGTAAGTTTGAAGGTATATTTGATTGTGCAGATGAGTTTTATTTAGCAAAAACTTTTTCTTCAAAACGAGAAATTAGAAATAAAAGTTTAGAACAAGAAGTTGAAGCTATATTTAATAATCCTAACAAGTTTAATCATCATACAATGGTAAAAATTAAAAAGACAAGAAATAGTGTAATTTTATTTATTGGGGCTGGTAATATCAGTGAATGTATAAAGAAGATATTAAAGAATGGGAAAAACAGAAAATGAAAAAAATGAAAATTTTCAGTGTTTTACTTGAAAAAGGGTAAAAACTATGATAAAATAGTAAAAAAGAGGGAGGCGTAAGAATGAATCAAGCGAAGATTTATGACGTTGCTGGTGCTGCCGGCGTTAGTTTGGCAACAGTTTCTCGTGTGTTGAACCATCCAGAAAAAGTAAAAGAGGCTACAAGAGAGAAAGTCTTAAAAATTATTAAAGATAAAGGTTATAAACCTAATGCTAATGCTCGAGGACTTGCGAGTCGTCGTTCTACAACTGTAGCTGTTGTTATCCCAGAGCTTTCAAGAGCCAGTGTTGCTGAAATGATACAAGGTATTGATGATGCAGCCAAAAAATTCGGTTATACAATTCGTTTGTTTATTAACCGTGACCCTAAAATGGAAGAAGACTTATGGGGTGAAGTAATTGCCTCAAGTGTTGATGGAATTCTGTTTATGAACGATGAAATGACAAAAGATATTTATCGTCAAATAGAATATACACCAGTTCCTGTAGTGTTTGTAAATACATTATCACAAAAAGATACAATCGGTAGTGTATGTGTTGATTATGAAGATTGTGCATACAAGATTACTAAAGAAATGATTGATCGTGGTAATAAAGATATAGTGTTCATTGGAACTGAACATATATATACACTTAATGAAATGAAACAACGTGGTTATTCACGTGCTATGAGAGAAGCAGGTTTAGAACCAAAGATTATTCATTCAAGTGGTGATATAAGTGTCAATGAAGTATTTTTTAATAAAATGCTTGATGAAAGTGTTCCTGATGTTGCTTTGGTTGTTCGTGATTCAATTGCTATTTCATTAATGAATGTAGCTGTTAAGAAAGGAATCAAAGTTCCAGATCAACTTCAAGTAATTGGATTCCAAAATACTAGATATGCATTATTATCTAATCCAAAATTAACATGTGCAGAAATTCCTGTTTATGAAATGGGAAATAAAGCGATGAGTTATTTGACTGAATTAATGAAAGATGAAGAAGCAAGACATCATAAAGCTGATAAGATTTTATTAGCATATGACATTGCTTGGAGAGAATCAACTAAATAAAGCGTTGATTAAGGAAATAGTATAAAATACTTGTTGAAAAGTAGAGATTTAAGTGGTTGGTGGAAACTTAAACAAAGGTATTTTAGAATTACACCTTATGAGCTTATTAATAATTGAGTGTTTAGATTTTTTAATCTAAAAACTAAGGTGGTACCGCGAATTTTTCGTCCTTAGAAGTTATTTCTGAGGACTTTTATTTATTATAATTATATAAAATTGGAGGTTTTAAAAATGGGTATTTATGAAGAATTACAATGGAGAGGATTAATAAAGGATGTGTCTGATCCTGTTGTTAAGGACAAGATTAATAATGGTGGTGTTACTTTTTATATTGGTACTGATCCAACTGGTGACTCTTTACATATAGGACACTTTTCTAGCTTTTTAATTTGTAAGAGATTAAAAGAAGCAGGACATCATCCAATTGTTTTAGTTGGTGGTGGTACTGGATTAATTGGTGATCCAAAACCAGATAGTGAAAGACCAATGATAAAAAAAGAAACTGTAGAGCATAATTTTAATTGTTTAAAGAAACAACTTGTTAATTTGTTTGGATGTGAAGTTGTTAATAATTATGATTGGTTAAAGGATATTAATTTTATTGATTTCTTGCGTGATTTTGGTAAATATTTTAATGTTAATTATATGTTAAATAAGGATATAGTTGCTCGTAGATTAGAGCAAGGAATTACTTATACTGAATTTTCATATATGATTATGCAAGCTATGGATTTCTGGTATTTGTCTGAAAATAAAGGCGTTACTATGCAAGTAGCTGGACAAGATCAATGGGGTAATATAACAGCTGGTATTGAACTTATTAGAAAAAAGAGTGGTAAAGAAGTATATGCCTTCACAATGCCAATGTTAACAAAAAGTGATGGAACAAAGTTTGGTAAAACTAATGGTAAAGCGATTTGGTTAGATGCTGATAAGACATCTCCATATGAAATGTATCAATTCTTTATCAATTCTGAAGACTCTAAAGTAATAGATTATTTGAAGTTCTTAACATTTTTATCAAAAGAAGAAATTGAACGCTTAGAAGAAAAGAATAAAGTTGAACCACATTTACGTGAAGCTCATAAAACATTAGCTCATGAAGTAATTAAATTTATTCATGGTGAAGAAGCTTATCAAAATGCTTTGAAAATTAGTGAAGCTTTATTTAGTGGAAAGGTTAATACATTAAACGCTAAAGAAATAGAACAAGCATTTGCTGATTTTACAAGAACAAAATTAGAAGAAGATAAAAATATTGTTGATTTATTAGTAGAAATTAAAGCGGCTTCAAGTAAACGTGAAGGAAGACAATTTGTTGAAAATGGAGCTGTTAGTATTAATGGCGAAATTAATAAAGATATAACTAGCATTATTGGTAAGAACAATGCAATTGAAGGAAAATATATTGTTGTTCGTCGTGGGAAGAAAAATTATTATTTAATAGAATGCTAGAATTTGAATTTTTTGATTTTTTACATGATGAATGTAAAAAGATAAGGGAAGAAGTCTTTGTTAAAGAGCAAGGATTTTTACAAGAATTTGATAGTATTGATGATGAAGCAATTCACCTATTAGTTAGGTATAACTCTCAAAGCATCGCTACCGCAAGAGCTTATAAAGAAGATGATACAAAATATCATATAGGCCGAGTTGCTGTTTTGAAAAGTTATCGTATGCAAGGAATTGGTGCTAAAATGCTTAAGGCTTTTGAAAAAGAATTGTCCTTAAGAGGTGCAAAAGAAATTATTCTAGGAAGTCAAATTAAAGCAAAGGAATTTTATGAAAAGAATGGCTATCTAGAAAGTGGTGACATTTATTTTGATGAAGGATGCCCTCACATATTAATGAAAAAAAGTATTAATTTATAAGTATTAACACAGTTTGCTAGTACTTTTTTGAGGTGAAATATGGTACAAAAAGATTTGACAGTAGGTGATCCTAAGAAGGTGCTTTGGAGATTTTGCCTACCCTTATTAGGAAGTATAATTTTTCAACAATTATATAATGTTGCCGATAGTTTTGTAGCAGGAAGATTTTTAGGTGAAAAAGCCATAGCTGCAGTTGGTAATGGTTACGAAATAACTTTAATATTTTTAGCTTTTGCTTTTGGTTGTAATATTGGGTGTTCAGTAGTAGTAGCTAGATGTTTAGGTGCCAAAAAATATGGAGAACTAAAAACATCAGTATATACTACTTTAATTAGTACAGCAGTAGTATGCGTTTTACTTATGTTTATTGGAATAGGATTTAGTACGCAATTACTTAATTTGATTAATACTCCAGAAGATATTTTTGAAGATTCAAAACTGTATCTTACAATATATACATTTGGTCTACCTTTTGTATTTTATTATAATATTGCTACGGGAATCTTTTCGGCTTTAGGTGACTCAAAAACACCATTTATATTTTTAGCAATATCTTCTGTTTCTAATATATTTATGGATATATTGTTTGTTACAGCTTTTAAAATGGGTGTTAGTGGAGTTGCTTGGGCAACATTTATTTGTCAAGGAATTAGTTTTGTGTTGGTCATGATTGTTGTCTTCAAAAGATTTAATAAGATTGCTACTGAGAGTAAACCTGCTGTGTTTTCTTGGGAAATTTTCCTTAAGATATCTAAAATTGCTGTTCCTAGTATACTCCAACAAAGTTTTATTTCGGTAGGTAATATAGTAATTCAAGGTGTAATAAATCTGTTTGGTTCGAGTGTTGTGGCAGGATATTCGGCTAGTATAAAGTTAAACAACTTAGTTGTTACATCATACACAACTATGGGAAATGGTATTAGTAGTTATACAGCTCAAAATATTGGAGCATCAAAATATGAAAGAGTTAAAAGTGGGTTATATGCTGGTTTGAAATTAGCCCTTATAATAACGATTCCTTTTATGCTTATATACTTTTTCCTTGGTAAAGAGCTATTAAATATATTAATAAACTCTCCAACAGACGAAACTATAAATACAGGAATTACTTTTTTAAGAGTAGTATCACCTTTTTACTTCATTGTTGCAACTAAGTTAGCAGTTGATGGAGTTTTAAGAGGTAGTGCTATGATGGATAAATTCATTATCTCAACATTTACAGATTTGATACTAAGAGTAGTTTTAGCGGTAGTGTTATCTAAAGTTTTAGGTCCAATCGGTATTTGGATATCTTGGCCTATAGGTTGGGTTATTGGTATGATTTTATCAGTTATATTTGTTAGACGTGATTTTAAAGAAAAAGCAATATAAAAAAGGCTGGTTTTCAGCCTTTTAATTTTGTGTTTTAGAATCTGCCTAGTCCTACTTTATGATAAACTTTAAGCATTTTCTTTCTAGCTAATATTTCTGCTCTTTCTCTTCCTTGATCTAGGATTTCGTCAAGCTCTTTAGAATTGATTATAGCGTTAAATCTTTCTTGTAATCCACCAATTTCAGTAGCTACAATTTCAGCTAAATCTCCTTTAAAGTCACCATAGCCTTTTCCTTCATATTTTTTTTCTATCTCATCATAATTTAGACCAGTAATAACTGAGTAGATAGTCATCAAATTAGAAATGCCAGGTTTTTTTTCTTTATCATAGTATACTCTAGTTTCAGAGTCAGTAACAGCAGATTTAATTTTCTTTTTGATTATGTTAAGTGGTTCAAGTAGATAAATACAACCTTTATCTAAAGGATCACCACTTTTACTCATCTTTTTAGTTGGATCTTGTAAATCCATAATTTTTGCTCCGACTTTTGTTACAAGTGCTTCAGGAATTTGGAAAGTATTTCCAAAGCGATTATTGAATCTATTTCCAAGGTCACGAGTGATTTCTAGATGCTGTTTTTGATCTTCCCCAACAGGAACATATTTTGCATCATAAAGTAATATATCAGCAGCCATTAGTGCTGGATATGTAAATAAAGCAGAAGTGACTCCAGTTACTTGTTTTGCAACTTTGTCCTTATATTGAGTCATTCTTTCAAGTTCGCCCATATAAGTAATTGATTGCATAATATAACCTAATTCTAAGTGTTCATGAACCTCTGATTGCAAGAAAAGTGTCAAACGATCTTTATCAAGTCCGCTAGCTAGATAGATTGCTGCTAAATTCTTGATGTTAGTTCTTAAAGTTTTAGGATCTTCAGGAATAGTTATAGCATGCATGTCAGCCACAAACATAAAAAATTCATAATCAGTCATTTCGTTTTGTAATTTTACAAAGTTTTTTAGCGCTCCTAAGTAATTACCTAAAGTAGGAACACCTGTAGGTTTAATTCCAGATAATACAATATTCATATTAATAACTCCTTTAAATAAAAAATAAAAGCCCCTAGAAATAATTTCTAAGGACGAAAAATTCGCGGTACCACCTTAATTCAAAATATCAAAATATTTTGCACTCTAAAGTAAATTAACGCTTTACTAAACGACAAGGCATTTCCTCCTTGCAACTAGTAGGTCCATTCATATAATTACAATGACTTTTTACACCAACCAAAGTCTCTCTTAAAAGGTAAAATTATATTACTAATCCTATGTATGCTTTATAGTATTATATTATAATATTTAAAAAAAGTAAATAGTTTTTAAAAAAATGCTTTTAAAAAAATGAAAAATATTGTAAAATATAATTAACGTAAAGGAGTGATATAATGGTACAAATATATACTACCCCAAACTGTTCTTCATGTAGAAAAGTAAAAACTTATTTCAGTAAACATAATATTAATTATACTGAAAAAAATATTTTTTCTATTCCCTTAACAAGAGAAGATGTATTTAAAATGTTAAGTTACAGCGAAAACGGATTTGAAGATATTATTTCTACGCGTTCTAAAATCATTAAAGAAGAAAATATTGATTTAGAAAAAATGAAAACTAGCGAATTAGTTGATTTTATAATTGCTAATCCTAGTATTTTAAAACGTCCAATTATATTATCTGATGATGATATGCAAATAGGTTATAATAATGATGATATTAGTTTATTTTTGCCAGAAGAGTTGCGAGAAATTGAATGTGAGAATTGTTTTAAAGATGAAAAATGTGAGTTTATTGAAGCTTTAAAAAAATTGAAAGATAATTAAAAAAGGTCAATTTATGACCTTTTTTTAATGACTTCTTTTATAAGCATTGAATGCTCTTTTTACTTTTTTATCAGATTTTTTATATTGAATTTGAAGTTCACCAATCAACTCGATAAATTCCTTTTTTCCATCATGATAGTTTTTAGCTTCATATTCTAATTCATAATCTGTAATTCCTAGATAAGTGCTTTTATCAATAAAAAGAATACCTTTTTTATATTGGAAAAACATTCTTAATGTTGAAAGACTTAAGAAGTTATTTACCTTTTGTTCACCAATGATTTGAATAAGCTCTTGCTTTAATTCACTATCGGGAACTATTCCTGTTTTTTTGATTTCTTCAAATGTTTCTTTATCAATAGGAAGGTTGAATTCTTGAATGACATATCCTTTTTTCTTTTTAAGCGTCAATTCATATGTGTCTCTCTCTCGTACTCTTAAAGATGCATCAATTGCTTTTAATGAAAAACGAGGAGTATCAAAGTAATGATTTGTTTGTAAATCAGTGCGATTGCCTTGAAACGTATTCATTAGGCGCTCATATTCTTCCTTTGTAAGTAAAGATTTAAATTCTACCTCAGTTGATCTTTGCATAATGTATCCTCCTTTGCTATAGATATAGATATATATAATTTACTATATTATACATATTATAAATAAAAAATCAATAGAAATATTTTAAAAGTATGATAAAATATTAGTGGTGGTGGTTTTTTATGAAACATATAATTGATTGGAAGAGCTTTTTATTACCATATGAACTTGCGGTAAGTGGGTTTATAATGAAACTTGGTGCTATAAAAAAAGAATATATCTTAAAAGGCGAGAATAGTCCAATTGAAATAGTGTCAGGGCGTGTGAAGTCTGTCCCTAGTATTTTAGAAAAAGCTAATCGTTTCAATGTGAAATACAGTGATATTGCTGAAGAAATATATGATATAGCTGGAATAAGAATAATTTGTAAATATATTGATGATGTATATAAAGTATACGAATTGTTAAAAAGTAGACAAGACATTGAGATATATTCTGTTAAGGATTATATAAAAAATCCTAAACCTAGTGGATATAGGTCACTACACGTTTTGGCAAAATATCATGCAGAGACAATTGATGGAGCCATTCCTATTAATGTTGAATTTCAGATAAGAACACATGCAATGCACTTATGGGCTAGTATTGAACATTCTTTAAAATATAAATATTATCAAGAGATTCCTGAAAATATAAAAGATAGATTAGTAGTAGCTGCAGGTGCAAGTTATAAACTTGATGAAGAATTAACCAAAATTAGAGAAGAAGTGTTACAAACTGTGGTTAATAAAACTCGTGGTGATGAGTTAGAGGATAGTGAATTAGATTTATTTTTAGAAAGTTTTAAGAAGTGATAATATGAAATATGCAATCTTTAGTAATGGTAAGATAGATGTTGATAAAAGTTTATTTTTAAAAAAGGGCTTTAAGTTAGATGAAAGAAATCCTGAAGTTGTTTTCTCTTTTGGGGGAGATGGAACAATGCTTAAAGCTATTCATAAATATGAAGATATTTTAGATAAGGTAAAGTTTGTTGGAATAAACGGAGGAACATTAGGTTTCTTTACTAGCTTTGAAAAAGAAGAGCTAGATTATACTTTAGATATGATAATTAATAATAAATTAATAGATAATGAATTTTCTCTTTTAGAGTATGAGATTAATAACGAAAAAAAGGGATTAGCTGTTAATGAAATAGCGATTACTAATCCTATTCACACTCAAATAATAGATGTTTTCATTAATGAAAAACTTTTAGAAACATTTCGTGGAACGGGATTTTTAGTATCTCCCCCAAGTGGTTCTACAGCTTATAATAAATCATTAGGAGGAAGTGTCATAGATCCAAGTCTAAAGGCCTTTCAACTAACCGAAATAGCTTCAATTAATAATAGAGTCTATAAGACAATAGCCTCACCAATTATCTTAAGTCAAAAAAATAAAGTAGTATTAGTTCCTAAAAACAATAGTAACATATATATTAGTGTTGATGGTGAGAGTTTAAATATTAAAGATGTAAAAGAAATAAAATGTAGTTTGTCAGATAAAAAAATTATAATATTAAGTCACTATAGTGATGATTTTTGGCAAAGATTAAAAAGAGCATTTATTTGAAAATATAAAACAAAAAACGCAAGCACACATATATACTTGCGTTTTTAATTTAGTTTTTCTTTTCCATTATTTCATCAATTATTCCATACTCTAAGGCTTCGTTTGCAAACATGTATTTATCACGTTCAGTATCGATTTTTATTTGTTCAATTGGTTTGTTCGTTTTTTCAGCTAAGATTTTATTCATTCTATTTCTAATACGAATGATATGTTCAGCTGCAATTTGAATTTCTGTTGCTTGTCCTTGAGCACCACCTAGAGGTTGATGAATTAAGATTTCACTATTTGGTAGGGCATATCTCATTCCTTTTTCACCACTAGCAAGTAAGAATGCAGCCATAGATGCAGCCATGCCGATGCATATAGTTGATACTTTAGGAGCTATAAAATTCATAGTGTCAAAAATAGCCATACCACTAGTTATACTTCCTCCAGGAGAGTTTATATATAAGTAGATATCTTTTTCGCTATCTTCTGCTGCCAAAAATAATAGTTGGGCAACAATAGAATTGGCTAATTGATCATCTATTTCTCCAGACAAAATAATAATTCTATCTTTTAGTAAGCGAGAATAAATATCATATGATCTTTCACCAGCAGATGTTTTTTCAATTACATATGGTATAAATTGCATAATATTCCTCCAATACATTTATTTTACAATAATTATAAAGTAAAGTCAAATCGAAGTATGTCAAATTTTATCTTAAATAAAAAAGTCATATGCAAAAGCACATTCCAAATTTTAAATACTAGAGTATAATATAACGAAAGGAGGGGGAAAAATGAATAATCAAGGTTTTATTAATCAAGGTTTTGTTAATCAAGAAGTACAACAATTACCACCAATCGTTACTAGACAAACTAATGTTGTTCACAGATATATAGTTGTTGAACAACCTCATATTTGTGAAATGGAAACAAAAGTAATCAACCATTTTATTAAACGCCATAAATATATTCCAAGACCACTTTGTTGTGAAGAAAACACATATTGTGAGGAAAATTTAGGATGCTGTCCAGGTATGGCAAATAATAATGAAGATATGTAATATTTACTAAATAGAGAAAGTGATAAGTGTGCTTATCACTTTTTTCTTTTAGTGTTTGTAAAAATGATTAAAAAGTAGTATAATCTTTATTAATTGGAAAAAGGAGTTGAGGTTATGTTATTTAATAAATATTTTGCTAAATATTATTTAAAATATTGGATATGTTTTTTGATTGGAATAATTGCTTTAGTGGCTGTTGACTTTTTCCAATTAGAAATACCCGATGTTGTTGGGGAAGTAATAGATGGACTTCGCTATAAAACACTAACAAAAGATGTTTTGTTTTCTTTATCAAAAAAAATGTTTTTTGTAGCATTTATGGTGTTTGTAGGAAGGTTCATTTGGAGGATATGTATTTTTGGTAATGCTGTTAAAATCGAAGCAGATATTCGTAATGATATGTTTAATCATATGATTAAATTATCTCAAGAAAAGTTTTCTAAGAATAAAACTGGAGCAATTATGGCTCTTTATACTAATGATTTGAATTCTATTAGACAAATCTTTGGTATGGGAACAATGATGAGTGTTGATGCTTTAGCCTTAGGCATTCTAGCTTTTTATAAAATGTTAAAATTGAATGTTACTTTAGCTTTGGCTTCTTTAGTGCCATTATTAATAGTTTTAGTTATTAGTAATATTGTTGGAAGAATTATTAGAAGAAAATCACTTTTGAATTTAAAAGCATATTCAGAGTTAAGTGATTTTGTTCAAGAAGATTATATGGGAATTGGTGTAATCAAAGCTTTTGTTAAAGAAAAACTTAAACTAAAGCAATTTGAAAAATATAATCAAAAAAATATGGATACATGCATTGCCTTTACTAAAGATAATATCTTTGTCAATGTTTTAATTAGTGCCATTTTAACAACCATTGCTTCACTAATTATTCTTATTGGAGGATATTATATATATAAAGGCGCAACTAATACTAGTACAACTTTTACAATCGGTGAACTTACAAAGTTTTCATCATATTTTGGTTCTTTAGTATGGCCTATTATGGCTATTGGACAACTAATTAATTTATCTAGTCAAGGACAAGCTAGTGCAAAAAGAATATTAGATTTGTTAAATGAAGAAGTTGAGATAAATGATTTGGCTGCAGATAGTAGTATTAGTGAAATAAAAGGAGATATCACTTTTAATCATTTATCTTTTAGTTATCCAGGTAGTGATAAAACTGTTTTAGATGATGTTACATTTAAGATAAATAGTGGTGAATTTGTTGGACTAATGGGTTCAACTGGAAGTGGTAAAACAACTTTAGTTGATTTGTTAGTTAGAATGTATAATGTTAATGAAAATACTATTTTAATTGATGATAATGATATTATGACAATTCCTCTATCTCTTTTAAGAGATTCTATAGCTTATGTTACACAAGAAAGTTTTTTATTCAAGAATACTATTTCTAGTAACATATGTTTTTCTATGGAAAAAGATGATGAAGATGTTGCTAAAAAATATGCTATTTTAAGCGATGTTGATAAAGATATTGAAGAGTTTAGTGAGGGATATAATACTTATGTTGGTGAAAGAGGAGTAACTGTCAGTGGTGGACAAAAACAAAGAATATCAATCGCTAGAGCACTTTTAAAGGAAGCCCCAATTTTGGTCTTGGATGATTCGCTTAGTGCTGTTGACATAATTACAGAAGAAGCAATACTAAAACGATTACGCACGATAAGAAGCGGCAAAACAACCATTTTAATAGCCCATCGTATATCTACACTTAAAAAACTTGATAAAATTGTTGTTTTAAATGATGGAAAAGTAGATGGCATAGGAACTCATGAAACTTTGCTTGAAACTAATGAAATATATAAACGCGAAGTTAAATTACAAGAACTTGAAAAGGAAGCAGGTGAATATGATTATGATAAAAACTAATGATATTAAATTGTTTTCTCGTTTGTTTAAGTACATGAGACCATATCTATTTAGATATATAATCGCTATAATTATGATGCTTTTTGTTATTGGAGTTGATTTAATTTATCCGTATTTAATTGGATTATCTTTAAAATATTTAGGTGCAGATGTTATTAATTTCAATAAAATATTAAATTTATTCCTTTTAGGAATGGGACTAGTAGTAATTGGTTCAATAATCAATTATTTTCAAAATTTATTGATTCATTATACTGCTCATAGAATAATTCAAAAGATTCGTGAAGATGTTTTTTATCACATTCAAGGATTATCACATAAACAATTTAGTGAAATACCAATTGGTAAATTGGTTACTAGAGATACTAGTGATGTTAATGTGTTATTTGAATTGTATACTAATGTTATTATTAATATTTTGAAAAATGTTTTTACTATTGTTGGGGTGTTTATAGCTATGATGTTACTTAATGTTAGTTTGACAATTATCATTATAGCAATTTTCCCAATAGTAGTTGTAACAACAATAGTTTTTAGAAAAAAACTTAGAAAAATCCATCGAGAAGTTAGAAGTAATGTTTCTAATATGAATGCATTTTTATCAGAAAATATAACAGGTATAAAGACTATTCAAGTATATAATGCCACAAATAAAAAATATAATGAGTTTAAAAAAGGCAATAATGAGTTAAAGAAAAGTAATTTGAAAGAAATATTCATGTTTGGTATATTTAGACCATCAATTTACTTAATATATATAATTAGTGTTGTTTGCGTTATATATTTTGGTGGTAATAAGGCTATTGATTTTAATCTTGGTTTGGTAAGTGTTAGTTTGACTTATGATATTTTATATACTTTTTATCAATATATTTCTAAGTTTTATAATCCTGTTCAGTCTCTTGCTGATCAGTACAACACACTACAAAGTGCTTTTGCTTCAGCTGAAAGAATTTTTGAAGTCTTAGATATGGAAAGTGAAATAAAAGAAGATAAAGACGCTATTGATATTGATTTACAAGGAAACATTGAATTTAAAAATGTTTGGTTTAAGTATGTTGAAGATGAATGGATATTAAAAGATGTATCATTTAAAATTAATGCTAAAGATGTTGTGGCGTTTGTTGGGGCAACAGGAAGTGGCAAAACAACAATACTATCATTAATAACAAGAAACTATGATATCCAAAAAGGAGAAATTCTAATCGATGGAATAGATATCAAAAAGATTAAGTTATCTTCACTGAGAAGTCAAATTGGACAAATGTTACAAGATGTATTCTTATTTAGCGGAAGCATTAAGTCTAATATTAATTTAGATGATGATAGAATTACTGATAAAGATATCCAAAAAGCTTGCGATGAGGTTTGTTTGACTCCAATAATAAATAAAAAACCAAAAGGTTTAAATGAAGAAGTTTATGAAAGAGGAAACAATCTATCACTTGGTGAAAGACAACTAATATCATTTGCTAGAACAGTTGCTCATAAACCAAAATTAATTATTTTAGATGAAGCAACATCTAATATCGATACTCAAACTGAAAGTATTATTCAAGACTCTTTAGAAAAGATTATTAATAATAATACTATGATAATGGTAGCTCATCGTTTGTCAACTATCCAACATGCAAACAAAATATTTGTTTTCCAAAATGGTAGAATAATAGAACAAGGTGATCATCAATCATTATTAAAACAAAAAGGTAAGTATTATAATTTATATATGATGCAATTTGAAAAAGATAGTTATCAATAATTTTAAAATTAAAGCTGTGATTTTTAATTATATTAATCATAGCTTTTTTTATTTTTTTAAAAAAGTATTGACATTTTAAAACTATATCAAAATTTAATATCAAAGAAAAAGATAAGATATGGATAACAATATTAATAATGTTGTGTTGGGGACTAGCAATGTATGATGTTATAACCATTAAAAGTACAACCTTTATATACTATTTAATAAAACCAAAGTTTTTACTTATTTTTTCAAAATTTATTATTAATGCTTTATTAGTACTTGCATATATATAATTCTTATTTTAATTTAATTTTGTAGTTAAAAAATTCTTTTCTTATAATACAATTATTTGTGAAAAAAAGATAATATAACTTTAAAAAATCATATATTTGACAAGAAAAGTAAATATTGATATAATGAGATTGGAAAGAATAGGTTGGTGGTGAAGCAAATGATTTTTTTAAAAAAAGAAAAATTTATTTATTTAATGGGACAATAATCTTCTGCACTTTTGTTTGGTTAAGTTTATAAATTAAATTAACCAGATTTCTAACGCATATTATTGAATACTTTATTAAATAAAATTATTAAATCGATACAAAAAAATATATGATAGGAGATAAAAACAATGCTTAAAAAAATAATTAAAAAAGTTTTCATATTTATATGTTTAGCATTAATGCTAAATGTATTATTTTCTACAAGTAGTAATAATATAAGTGCAATTGATTTTGAAAAAAATGAATGTAGTATCGAAAATAAAATAGAAGCTTTATCTAAAGCGAAGATATTGAAGATTAATTCTTCGAAAAAAGAAATAATTTCTTCTATAATAGATGATGATGTGTTTAATATAGATGGAACTGTATTAGTCAAAAATTCAGTAAAAAAAATCAATGATTATTATAATTTCGATAAAAAAAGCAAATATGATATCGCAAGTTGGTTATGCGAAGAAGGAATAATATCATATCAAGATAAGATTGAAAGTTATTGCGATTTGCTTAGCAACAAAAATTTTAAAAATACTAGTTGTTTGACAATGGTATATGATGAACTAAGAGAATATTATGAATCAAGTGATGTTAAGAATGATGCTTTATCACAAAAGGTAGAAAATGTTTTGTTTCAATATCGAAGTGCTGATGGTACGTTAGTAGATAATAGTGATACACAACTTTCATCTTATCAAAGTGATAATTTTATAATATATTATGATGAAACCCATATACAACAATATAAAGCACAAAATGTGGCAAATTACTGTGAAACAATTAGGCAACAGTTTATAAATTTTGGTTTTGAAACACCTGTACTTGAAGAAAATTATAGCAAGTATCGCTTGATATTAGATCATAATTATAATGGTCAAATTCTTGGATCTAATATTGGTGTTAGTAATCCTAGTAGCAATCCAAATGCACGTGCAACTTATATTACGATATACGGTTTTTATTCTTTGATCAATAGTGTAGAAGCAACAATTGTACATGAATACTTTCATGCTATTCAAAGTGCATATAATCGTCAACATGGGTGGTTCACTGAGGCCTTTGCATCTTGGGCACCAACAGTCGTTTGCGATGATTTTTCTGAAACACAAAGTTATATTTACAATTACCTAGATAACTTATTAGAAACTTCTATAACTGAAACAGGAGGGTACTCTTCAGTTCTTTTCCCTATAACGATAGAAAATGAATTTGGGGGAATTAGCACAATAGAATCAATATATGAACAATATAAGTTATTTGAAGGTGTTCCTAATTTTTCTCAATTGAAAACAATTGTTACAAATGGAATATCAGCAAATAGTAGTGGTAGTTTTGAAGATGTATACATAAAAATGGCAACATATTTAACAAAACCATATGAATGGTACAGCTATTATTTAGATTATGATTATTCTGATGGTTTACCACTTATGAGATATTTAAACGGGTCTGCTAGTTCTACTAACAATTCAGTAGATTATTATGCTAGCAATTATTATAAAATAAGTGTTCCTTCTTCAGTAAATAGCCACTCTATGAATTTGACGGTTAATTTTGACAGTAGTGGTGGTAAAGTGCAGATATATACAATAGATAGTTCAGGTAATCATAATATAATTTATGGTAATGTAGGAGCAAATAATCAATATAGTATTGATTTAAATAATGTTGGTAGTGATATAGTTGAACTATATGCAGTTGTTAGTAATGTTAATAATAGTGGTAGCATAAATTACAGTATCAGTACTAGTTATATTAACCATAATTATAATCATGAATATGATTGGTTAAATTATACAAAGCATAAAGCTTTCTGCTGTTGTGGTATTTCAGTAAATCAAGGACATGTAGTTTCTAGTGACTCTTTCACATCTGGTGATAGATTTGCAACATGCTTACTATGCAATGGGCAAGCTGAAATAGGATTTATTATTACGGATAGAAAATTAAATGGTTTAAATATGTTTAATGAAGGTGATAGATATATTTTGCCTAATGGTGTAATTATACTAATTAAAAATGAAGGTGAACTATCAGAATTTGATAAGAAAAAACTTAAAGATGAAAATTAATTAAAAGTAGGAGGTAAAAAATGAAAAAGATTCTAACATTATTTATGCTTGCTTTTTGTCTTATGTTATTCGCTTGTAAGGAAAAAGAAGAAAGCATTGATAAAAAGTATTTAGATGTATCTATTGAAGAAGTATATGAAAAAAAGATGAGAAGATCATTTGCCCAATTAGAAGTAATTGATATTAGTGATAATAAATATAAGCATACTAATGATGATGAAACAATTGAATACATAAAAGTGAAGTGTAAAGTTATCGAAGATTTTTATGATTCACTTCTTAATGGAAGAGTTATAGATCTTTTAATAGATATAAGTGAATATAAAAGTGTTGAGGCTATAAAAGAAGTATTATTAAATCAAGACTATATCATTGCTTATTTTACTTTATTATTTGAAGATCGTTATAAAGTATATGATGAAGCTACATTAGAAGAATTAGCCCTTAGTAAAACATATAGAACATGTCTTGATAGTGTAGTAAGTATAATTCCTATTAAAGATAATAAAGTAGATTTAAAAGCAATAGGTAAAGTAAGAAAACAAAATAGTGCTTTTCCATATCAAGATTATATAAGAAATAATATGAGTCTTGAAGATGTAAAACAAAATCTAAGAACTTTTTCAACAAGTTTCGAAAATAATCGTTCTATTGAAGAAGTATATGCTGATTTTGATAATTGCGCTTTATCACTTTTCAAAATAGAAAATATATTAGAAGGAGTATATCGAGAAGAAGATAGAAAATATCTTATAGCAAATTGTAGAATAGTTGAAGACTTTTTTGAAAGAAAAGAAAGACGAAGCAAAGTAGAACTTTTTATAGATTTAAATAATTTTAAAGATTTTGAAAGTGCAAGAGAATTTCTTTTGAATCAAGATTATGTTCTATGTTATTATATGGAATTACAATACGAAGAAAAAATGTATATCACATGTTTGGAAAACTTTTTAAGTATAATTCCTATAAAAGATAATAAAGTTAATTTACATGCGATTGAAGAAGTTTCAGTATATACAAGAGATGTTACAAAATATTCTAATTATAGTAAATATATAACTGATGGTATGTCACTTGAAAAGTTATATGATAGTCTACGTACCTTATGGATTAATGTAAAAGACCTTGGATGTATATCAATTTTTTATAATAGTTATAAGAAAGAAGATGGACAATCATTTGCTCAATTAGAAGTTATTTCTGTTGATGAAAATCCATATATTGATAGTAATAGTAAAAAACATATGCTTTTAACATGTAAAGTTGTTGAAGACATTTTTAGTAACATTAAAAGTGATGAAACAATTAATTTGTTAATAGAATTAGATGAATATAGAAATTTAGATAGTGCAAGAAATTTCTTTTTGAGCCAAGATTATATAATCGTATATTTTTACTTGTTACAAGAAGATTATAAAATATATGATGCAACTACTTTTAAAGAGTATAAATATGATAAGTTATATAAAATAGGTTCTTCTTTATATTCTTCTAGTGACTTGCATATTATTCCTGTAAAAAACAAAGTGGTTGATTTATATTCTATTAAAGATATAAAATATAGTCCAAAAAGTTTTTGGAGAACTGATGTTATAAAAAATAAAATGAGTCTTTCTGATGCTATGAATATCATAAAAAAACAGTATAAATACGTAAGATAAGAATAAAAAGTTCTTGATTAAAATTATAATAGTGGTATAATATCTGTATATAATACTGTGATAAGGAAGTAGTAGTAGATTAGTTTTTATTTTCAGAGAGTAAGAATGTAGCTGAAATTTCTTATAGTAAAAACCCTATGAATTCACCCTTGGAGTGGCTTTAATAGAGTCCGTTTAAGTAAAAGCGTTAATTTTACAGTTGAGGTGCAAAATACATTTGTATTTTGAACTAAGGTGGTACCGCGAAGATTTCGTCCTTAGAATTAATTTTCTAAGGATTTTTTATTTGGAGGAAAGAAATGATTACAAAATTATTAGAAATGCGAGAGATTGCAAAGAAAAAAATTCAAGAAGCTAAAAGCATTCAAGAATTAAATGAAACTAAAGCTTTGTATTTAGGAAAGAAGAGTCCATTACAAGAAATTATGTCTCATATGCGTGAGTTTAGTGGCGATATGAAAAAAGAAATTGGACAAAAAGTTAATGAATTCAAGAACATGATTGAAGAAGAAGTTAATAAACGTCTTGAAAAAATTAAAGAAGAAGAAGTTGAACGCAAACTAAAAAGTGAAGCTATTGATGTAACTTTACCTGGTAAAGATATTCCTTTAGGAAACTTGCATGTGTTAACAAAAACTATCGAAGAAATGGAAGAAATATTTGTAGGGATGGGATATGATGTAGTTGAAGGCCCTGAAGTAGAAGAAGATTTGTATAACTTTGAGATGATGAATCTTCCTCATGATCATCCTGCCCGTGATATGCAAGATTCTTTTTATATTAATCCTAATATTTTGCTTAGAACTCATACTTCTCCAGTTCAAGCAAGAACTATGTTAAAAGCAAAAGGTAGTCCAATTAAAGTAATATGCCCTGGTAAGGTATATCGCCGTGATGATGATGATGCAACTCATTCACATCAATTTATGCAACTTGAAGGACTAGTAGTAGATAAAGATATAAAAATGAGTGATTTAAAGGGAACTTTAAGTTTGCTTATGAAAAAAATGTTAGGTGAGAATTGTAAAATTAGATTTAGACCATCATACTTTCCTTTTACTGAACCAAGCGTTGAAGTTGATGTAACTTGCTTCAAATGTGGTGGTAAGGGTTGTCCACTTTGCAAAGGCAGTGGTTGGATTGAAGTGTTAGGTGGAGGAAGTGTTCATCCTAATGTTTTGAAAATGGCTGGATATGATCCAGATGTATATAAAGGTTTTGCTTTTGGTATTGGAATTGAAAGAATTACAATGTTGAAACATGGTATTGATGATATTAGAAATTTCTATATCTCAGATCCTCGTTTCTTGAAGCAATTTTAGGAGGTAACTATGAACGTAAAATTAAATTGGTTAAAAGAATTAGTTGACCTTGAGGGTTTGTCAAAAGAAGATATAGTTAATACTTTAAGTTTATATTCAACAGAAGTTGAGGGAGTTACAAAAGTTGTTAGTGGCACTAATTTAGTAGTTGGTGAAGTTTTAGAATGTGTAGATCATCCAGATTCAGATCACTTGCATATTTGTAAGGTAAATGTTGGAGACGAAGTATTACAAATTGTATGTGGAGCACCTAATGTAAAGGCTGGATTATTTGTAATAGTAGCAATGCTAGATGCCGTTTTACCAGGTGATTTCAAAATTAAAAAATCAAAGATTCGTGGTGTTGAATCATTTGGAATGTTATGTTCATTAAAAGAAATAGGATTAGAATCTAAATATATTAGTGAAGAATATCAAAATGGTATCTATTATTTCAAAGATAAAGTTACTCCAGGTGATGATGCCTTAAAGTGCTTAGAATTAGAAGATGAAGTTATAGAATTAGGATTAACTCCTAATCGTGGGGATCTTTTAAGTATGCTAGGAGTTGCTTATGAAGTAAGTGCAGTATTCAATCGTCCTTTAAAACCAATTGCATTTGATTTAGTAAAGGGTGAGCTTGAAGATAGTGTTAATGTTGAAATTCAAACAAGTGATTGTAAAGTATACTATGCTAGAGTATTTAAAGATTTGAAAATTCAAGAATCTCCAAGATGGCTTCGTTCACGTTTGATTAGTTTTGGAGTTAGACCTATTAATAATGTTGTTGATATAACAAATTATATTTTAGCTCTTTTTGGTCAACCATTACACGCTTTTGATTATCAAAAATTAGGAAATAAAATAGTAGTAAGAAAAGCAAATGAAGATGAGAAAATTACTACTTTAGATAATAATTTACGAACATTAAATAAAAATGATATAGTTATTACTGATGGAGAAAAACCTGTAGCAATAGCTGGTGTTATGGGCGGCCTTGATACTGAAATAACAACTGATACTAAAGATATGGTATTAGAAACTGCTGTTTTTGATTCAACATGCATTAGGCTTACATCTAGTAGATTAGGATTAAGAAGTGAATCATCTAATCGCTATGAAAAAGGTGTTGACACTAATAGATGTGAGTTAGCATTAGAGTATGCAACTTATTTATTCAAGACTTTAGCTAATGCTAAGGTAAGTAAAAACATTAGTTTTAAAGGTGAAAAAGAAAAAGAAAATAAAGAAATCATTGTTACAAATGAATTTATTTCATCTAGACTTGGAATAGAATTAAAAGATGAAGAAATTATAGATATTTTTAAACGTCTTAACTTTAAATGTGAAATAGAAGGCAAAAATATTAAAGTTTTAGTTCCAAGTAGAAGAATGGATATAACGATTCCTTCTGATTTGGTTGAAGAAGTTGGTCGTATATATGGATATGAAAAAATGCCTTTGACTTTACCTAATGATAGTAGAAGTGGTTTGTTAACTAATTATCAAAAGAATAGAAAAGAACTAAAACATACTTTAGTTGATATGGGATTAAACGAAGTAATTACTTATTCATTAGTTAGTGAGCAAGAAAATAAGACGTTTACAATATTGCACGATACAGAATCTAATCCAATTAAGTTGATGCATCCTATTAGTAGTGATCATAGCGAAATGAGAAAAGGATTAGTACCAAGTATTATTGACTATATGAAATATTGTACTAACCGTAAGATTAAAGACGTAGCTAGTTATGAAATTGGTAAAGTATATTATGAAAAGAACAATAAGTTTATTGAAGAAGAAACTCTTTCAATAGTTATGAGTAATAATTTTAGTTCGCTTTTATGGCGTGGAAATGTTGAAAAATGTGATTTCTATTTAATTAAAGGAATAATTGATACAGCATTTAAGAATTTGAAAATAAAATTTGAATATCGTCCACTTGAAAAAGAATGTCAAGAGATGCATCCATTAAGAACTGCTACTATTCATTACAATGGCAAGTTATGTGGTTATGTTGGAGCGCTACATCCTAAATTTGCTCAAAAAGAAGATTTGAAAGATGTTTATGTAGCTGAAATAAAATTAAATGAAATCTTAAATAATGAACTTGAAACAGTAATTTATAAACCAATTAGTAAAGTGCCAAGCGTAGAAAGAGATATCGCTTTAGTAATGAAAAAGAATATTAATGCAAGTGATATTATTGATACAATTATTAGTGTTGATAAGAAATTGTTAAGTGATGTTAAGATATTCGATTTGTACGTTGGTGATAAAGTGGCAGAAGATGAAAAATCATTAGCTATTAAATTAACATTTACATCATATGAAACATTAACAGATGATGTAATTAACTCTAAAGTTAATAAGATATTAAAAGAATTAGAAAAGAGATATCAAGCAACTTTAAGAGCTTAAAAAATTATATATAAAACTAGTCATAAAATACTTGGCTAGTTTTTATTTTTATTACTATATGTATGTTTATATTTTAATTTGGAAATAATAAGTACTAGTAATTTAATAGTGGTGATTTTATGTGGTTAATATTTGCAATTTTATCTAGTTTATTTGCTAGTTTGATGACGATTTTTATGAAAGTTGGTTTAAAGAATTTAGATTCAACTTTGGTAACAGGCTTAAGAACAAGTATGGTATTTATACTTCTATGGATTTTAATATTATTTATGAATAAAGGAAAAAACATAAAAGATATATCGCCAAGGGAATGGAAGTATATTGCTTTGGCATCTTTTGCAACATTCTTTACATGGGTTTTTTATTTTCTGGCCCTTAAAAAAGGAACAGTTATTAAGGTTGTAGCAATAGATAGGTTTAGTATAGTTTTCTCTACTTTTATTTCAGCAATTTTTTTGAAAGAAAAACTAACCATAATGACAATAATAGGATTAATTGTCTTAATTGTTGGAACGATGTTAGTTGTTTTTTCTTAAAACGATTTACATTTTTATTTTTTATGATAAAATAGTATAGGTGATAATTATGCAAAATAGTCATAAAGAAATAAAAAGAAATGAAAAATACAAAGAACAAGTAGTAAGACTACACAACTTAAAAGATAAATACGCTGTGGATTACAAAGCAGTAAGTGAAGCATATTGGCCAATTTTTGATCAAACTAAAAAAAGAATTAAAAATAAGATATATTTAATTGGTATATGCATATGCTTGCTTGTGGTTTTAACAGTTTACTTTATTTTAGGTGGGCTAAAGAATGAATATTTAATTGGCGGTTTATATGCTATTTGTTTAGCACTTTTAGTTTTAGCAATTATAAGCTATAAAAAGACTGATAATGCGGCTAAAGATTTCTTTAAAGAATGGAATGAAAAAAACAAAGAATTGCACGATATGCAAGAAGAAATAAAAACTTTGTGTGATGATCTGGTTGAAGAGATGATAATGATAATTTGTTATAATACTTATCATTATGATGAAAATTCAAAAGATGTTAATTTGAATGATTGGGATAAAAATTATCAACATGTTCGCGAAGAGATTTTGCAAGCTACATCTGACTCATTAGCATATGATGATGTTGTAGCATATTTTGATGAGTGGGTAGACAAATTTTAAAAATACATATACTCTAAAATACTTCTACCATTTTTATGGTAGATTTTTAATATAAAAAAATTAGCATATTTAATGCAAAAAAAATAAAATCTGTTATAATAGAAATATAAAACTATTATTTACTTAAACAATAAAATATAATAACAAATAAGGTGAAGAAAATGGCAAAAGTATTAGAAATTAAAAATTTACATGTTAGTGTGGAAGGAAAAGAAATTTTAAAAGGCGTTGATTTAACTATAAAAACTGGAGAAATGCACGCAATAATGGGACCTAATGGTACTGGTAAGAGTACTTTAGCATCAACTATAATGGGACACTATAAATATGAAGTTACTGATGGAACAATAACTTTAGATGGCGAAAATCTTTTAGATATGAAAGTTGATGAAAGAAGTAGAAAAGGTATATTTTTAGCAATGCAATATCCTAATGAAATTAGCGGTGTTACTAATTCTGATTTTATAAAAACAGCAATGCAAGCAAGATTAGGTGAAGATGAACATGTATCTTTGTTTAAGTTTATCAAGTCTTTGGATAAAGCTGTAAGCGATTTGAAGATGAGAAGCGATCTTCCACATAGATATCTAAATGAAGGTTTCAGTGGTGGGGAAAAGAAACGTAATGAAATTTTACAAATGAAAATGTTAAAACCAAATTTTGCTATTTTAGATGAAATTGATTCTGGACTTGATGTTGATGCCTTAAAAGTAGTTGGTGAAAATGTTAATAATATGCGTGGTGATGATTTTGGGGCATTAATTATTACTCACTATGAAAGACTATTAGACTATATTAATGTTGATTATGTTCATATTATGATGAATGGTAGAATAGTTAAAACAGGTGGAAAAGAGTTAATAGCTAAGATTGATGCTTTAGGTTATGATTGGTTGAAAGAAGAATTAGGACTTGAAGACGAAGAAGAAGAAAGAAAACAACATGTTGTTTTAGGTAGCTGCGCAATTAAGAAAAAAACAGAGGCAAAATAAGATGTTAAAAATGGTTGATTCTTTGAAAGATATAGTTAAAGATAGTGACTATATAATCTTAAAAAACGGTGAAATAGTTGAAAGCAGTGGCGCAAGTTTAAATATCAGTGAGTCAATGAATCTTAAGGTAATTCATTTTATTGATAAAGATACAAATATTAATTTAGTAATTGATAAAGATAAAGTGGTTCATTTAGAAGAAATATTTTATGAAATCAAAAGTGATGTTTTGATTAATATCAATATTACTTGTAAGGAAAATAGTAAATTAGAATATTTAAGTTTTAAGAAAAGCGAAAATGCGTCTAATATTAGGATAAATGTCAAGACAGAGATATATGAAGGTGCATATATTGAAAATAAGAATATAACTGCAATTTTGTCTGATGTTTTATATAATCAAGAATTTGATTTGTTAGCAGAAAATAGCAAAATTGATTCTTTAGATATTGTTATTAATAGTAGTGGTAAGAGTCAAATTTTCAATTTCAATACTATTCATAGTGTTCGTAACAGTTCTTCTGAAATGCATAATTATTGTATAAGTAAGAATAACTCTGTTATTCATATGAATACTAATGGAACAATTTTGAAAGGTTCTAATGGTACAAATTTAAATCAAAAAACAAAAGGAATTTTGTTAGATGAAACATCTCAAATTAGTGCTAATCCTTGGCTTGTAATTGATGAGTATGATTGTATGGCAAGTCATGGAGCATCAATTGGAGCAATAGACGAAGAAGAGTTATATTACTTAATGAGTAGAGGACTTACTAGAGAAAATAGTGAAAGATTGATTGTTGAAGGGTTTATTCATCCTTTTATTAATGAACTAAAAGATGAAAGTGTGAAGTCTTATAGTTTAGATTGGATAAAAAAGGTTTTATAAAAAGGGTGAAGAAAATGTTTGATGTAAAAAAAATTCGTGAGATGTTTCCAATATATCAAAATCATCCTGATTTAGTATATTTGGATACTGGTGCTACGTCATTAAAACCAAAATGTGTCTTAGACAAAATGAATGAATATTATGAGAAGTATGGTGTTAATATTCACAGAGGCGTCTATAGACTAAGTTATGAAGCAACAGAAGCATATGATGAAGCTAGAGAAAAGGTAAGTAAATTTTTAAATGCTAGTTTTTCTGAAATTGTATTTAAAAGAAATGTAAGTGAAGCCTTAAACTTTATTGCTTTAACATATGGAGAAAAGTATTTAAAAGAAGGAGACGTTGTCATTACTAGTGAACTTGAACATCATAGTTCAGTTTTACCTTGGATGAAACTATGTGAAAGAAAGAAAGCTACTCTTCGTTATGTTAAACTTAATGAAGAAGGAAGAATTACAATTGATGCTTTTAAGCAAGCTTTAGACGAAAACGTTAAGGTAGTAGCGTTGACATACGTTTCTAATGTTATGGGATATGTCACACCAATTGAAGAGATTATTAAATTATCTCATGAAGTTGGTGCAAAAGTTATCGTTGATGCCGCTCAAGCTGTAGCTCACTTTAAAATCGATGTTAAAAAACTTGATTGCGACTTTTTAGCTTTTTCATCACACAAAATGATGGGACCAACAGGCGTTGGAGTATTGTATGGTAAAAAGGAAATATTAGAAAAATTAGAACCATTAGAATATGGTGGAGATATGAATGATGAGGTATGCTTAGATTGTGTAACTGTAAAAGATATCCCGTTCAGATTTGAAACTGGTACACCAGCAATCGCTGAGGTTATTGGATTAGGAGAAGCTATTGACTTTATTGAAAGTTTAGGCTTTGATAATATTAATGAACATTGCCATACTCTACATCAATATGCTTTAGATAAATTAAAAGATATAAAAGGAATAGAAATATATAATAAAACAAGCGAATTAGCAATACTTGCTTTTAATATCAAAGGAGTACATCCTCATGATGCCTCAACAATCTTTGATGAAGCAAACATTTGCTTAAGAGCTGGACATCATTGTGCTCAATTAATAACAAAATGGTTAGGGGTTGTTGGAACACTTCGAGGCTCATTTTATATTTATAATGATTATAATGATGTGGATAAATTTGTAGAAAGAGTAAAAGAATGCATAGAGTTTTTTAGTCAGTTTGAAGGTGAAAACAATGAATAATATTGAGAACTTATATCGTCAAGTAATAATGGATCATTATAAAAATCCTCGTAATAAAGGATTAAAAGGGTACCCACATATTCATTTGAAAAATCCATCTTGTGGAGATGACATAACAATTGAAGCAAACATTGAAAACGGCGTAATAAAAGAAGTTCGTCACAATGGGCAAGGATGTTCTATTTGTTGCTCTAGCGCCAGTGTATTGACTGAAGTTTTAAGTGGAAAAACTGTTGATGAAGCAAAAGATATTATCAATAAATACTTTTCAATGATGAAAGGTGAAAAAATTGAAGATGAAGAAGAATTAGAAGAGGCACTTGTCTATGAGGGGGTTAGTAAATTTCCAGCTCGTATTAAGTGTGCAACTATTTCTTGGAAAGCTTTAGAAAAGCTACTTAATGGTGAACATGATGAATAATGATAACAATAAGAAAATTGAAAAAATAATAGGTGATTATAAATACGGTTTTAAAACTGAAACTGATGATATCTTTAACACAGGTAAAGGTTTGAGCTTAGAGGTTGTTGAAGCAATTTCTAAATTTAAAAATGAACCTGATTGGATGCTAGAGTTTAGAAAAAAAGCCTATAAAAAGTTTGTGGAAATGCCTCAACCTGATTTTGGACCTAACCTAGATTTTATTGATTTTGATGATTATACATATTATATAAAATCAAGCAAAAAGGTTGAAAAGGATTGGAATGATGTTCCTGAAAAGATCAAAGACACATTTGATAAATTAGGAATACCAGAAGCAGAAAAGAAATATTTAGCTGGTGTGTCAACACAGTTTGAATCAGAAGTAGTATATCATAATACTTTAAAGGAATTAGAAAGTTTAGGTGTATTATTCTGTGATACTGATACAGCAGTTAGATTGTATCCAGATTTAGTAAAAGAATATTTTGGTAAAGTTGTTCCTTATAGTGATAACAAGTATGCAGCTTTAAATTCTGCTGTATGGAGTGGTGGATCATTTATATATGTTCCTAAAGGTGTTAAACTAGATAAACCATTGCAATCATATTTTAGAATAAATTCTGAACAAATGGGTCAATTTGAAAGAACATTAATAATCGTTGATGAAGGTGCAAGTTTGAATTATGTTGAAGGATGTACTGCCCCAATATATTCAAAAGATTCTTTGCATGCAGCTGTAGTCGAGATATATATTAAAGACAGAGGATATTGTAGATATTCTACAGTTCAAAATTGGTCTAACAATATTGTCAACTTAGTAACAAAACGTGCCTTATGCGAATCATTTGCTCATATGGAATGGATTGATGGAAATATTGGATCAATGTTAAATATGAAATATCCAGCATGTATCCTTAAAGGTGAAGGTGCAAAAGGAACTACAATTTCTATTGCATTTGCTGGAAGTGGACAATTTCAAGATACAGGAGCTAAAATGATTCACCTTGCTCCTAATACTACTAGTACGATTATTTCAAAATCAATTTGTCGTGGTGGCGGAGTGGTAAATTATCGTGGAACTGTTAAACATGGAGTAAATGCTATTGGAGCAAGAAGCCATGTAGAGTGTGATACAATAATTTTGGATGATAAATCTAAGAGTGATACTATTCCATTTAATTTTGTGCAAAATCAAAAAGCAAGAATTGAACATGAAGCAACAGTATCAAAAGTAAGTGAAGATCAATTATTCTATTTGATGAGTAGAGGATTGACAGAATCTCAAGCTTTAGAAATGATAGTTATGGGATTCATTGAACCATTCTCAAAAGAACTTCCAATGGAATATGCGATAGAACTAAATCAATTAATAAAACTAGAAATGAATGGAGCTATTGGTTAATAGCTCTTTTTATAATAAAGAAATATGTTATTAGATTAAATAAAAATATGCATAGTATTAATGCATTGTTATATTTATACTTTATAAAAAAATAAAAAATGTTAACATTTATAAAAAAACGATGTATAATAATTGCAAAGGTGGAAAGGCGATGCGTCGCTGAATACAGATTGAATTTTCCAATGAAAAAAAATTAGAAATTCAAGCTCGGCAATTTATTTGCAACAAATTAGTCGAAACTGGTATAGGTTTTGACTTTTTTATGCAAATTTATAATATAAAATCACATCCTTTTTTAAAAATTGACAAAAATTGTAAAAAATGTTAGAATTAGAGTACGTTAATAGGAAGGAGATTATTTATGAAAATAATAATAACTACAACTCCAATTTTATTTTTTATCATTTATTTATTCAATTAAACTGAATGCTGTTAGATTATGATAGTCATCAGTACATATTTTTTATATTAAAAAGTAACAATATAAATTAATACTTGTAAGATATCTTTTTAAGAGATTGCAAATTACAAGCCATAAATTTTTATAACTTAAAATTTTGAATATGTTGTAAGTGATATTTAGTTAAAAAAAAGGGGTTAGAAATGATAGAAATAAAAAAGGTAAAGAAAGTATATATTTCAAAAAGAAAAGAGAAAAAAGTAGCACTTGATAATATTAATTTAGATTTACCAGATAAAGGAATGTGTTTTATATTAGGAGAAACAGGAAGTGGAAAGACAACACTTTTAAATCTAATAGGGAAATTAGATACATTTGATGAAGGTAAAATAATAGTAGATGGAATAGATATAAGTAAATTAAGTGAAACAGAAGCAAATGTATATAGAAGTAGAGAAATAGGTTTTATATTTCAAGAGTATAATCTAATAGAAGAATTTGATGTATATGATAATATAGCATTAAGTTATGAACTCCAAGGAAAGAAAATTAATGATTTAGAAATAAAAGAAAACTTAAAGAAAGTTAATTTAAGTGGATATGAAAAGAAAATGATTAATGAACTTTCAGGAGGAGAAAAACAAAGAGTAACAATAGCGAGAGCTTTAATAAAAAAACCAAGATTAATATTAGCAGATGAACCAACAGGGGCATTGGATAATAAAACAGGGAGACAGATATTAGATATACTAAAAGAGATATCAAAAGACCATTTAGTAATAGTAGTAAGTCATAATGAAGAGTATGCAAAAGAATATGGAGATATAATAGTAAGAATAGAAGAAGGCAAGATAAAAGAAGTAATAGGAAATATTAATACTGATACTATTAAGGAAGAAAAAAGACTAGAAATAAATACTAAAAGTAAAGGTTTAAGTAATCTAAAAGCGTTAAAATTAGGAATAAAGAATTTAAGATTAAAAGTAAAAAGACTTATTTTAATGATATTAGTATCTAGTATATCTTTTTCTATGTTGAGTATAGTTTTATCTGCTACACTTTTTGATAAAACAGATTTTATTTTAAGTAAAATGGAAGAAGATGGATTTACACATTCTATGATTAGCGGTATAGAAACACCATATGATATTAATATTTACTATAGAAATACTGCGCTTGGTTATGATTTGTCAAAAGATGACATTAAAAAATTAGAAGAAATAGGAATTAATGCTTATCCCATTTTTTACGATAGGTCATTTATATATTCAGATATGTTTCTAGATGGAACTGCTAGCAAAGAATATGCTAGTTTTATGGAAATAAATGAAACTATCTTTAATGATTTAAAGTTAGAAATGCTTTATGGTAGATTACCTATTTCAAGTGATGAAGTTGTATTATCTGAAAATATATTCCTTGAATACAAAAAATATGGTTATCAGTATGATAATAACATTTGTTTTATTAGCGATTATCAAGATATAATAGGTAAGCGTATTAGGGACGAAAACTATGAATTTGAAATAGTAGGTATCATTAAGAGTGATTTTTGTGATAGTAATAGAATTTATGAAAGCATGTATTGGAGCTTAAATGATATATTGTTTGTTTATAGTGGCGTAAATAACGAAAAACTTGATATTAACAATACTAATATATCAAAAATCACTTACACATTGCAAAATTTTAGTAAAGACTTGTTATATGAAGACTTGAAAAGTAGTAACAAAACTGGTTTTATTAATAATTATACGGATTTGACCAATATAGTTTATTTTGACGATGAAAAAACTGAATTGCTTGATAATGAGGCAATTGTAGATTTAGATATTATTTATGAATATCGATTAAAAATAGAAAACAATATGGAAAAAGCTGTTTTTAAAGAACACGCAGCTTTATATGAAGCAGGAGATAGAAGATTTCCTACTGGTAGTAAGTATTTAGAGTATATTATTAATAATAAAGATATTGAAGATGAAAAGAATTATTATTATTTCTATGAATTAGCAATGGAAGAACTTATTGATGAATATTTTAAAAGCGATGATATATTTCCTATTAATATTGAATATGGTATAAATTGTAGGGCTAAAGAAAAAAAGGTAGAACTTAAGATAGTAGGGTATACAGAAAATAGTAAAGGAAAGTTTTTTGTTAATGATGCTACTACTAGCAAGTTGCGTAGCGAACTTCAAGCCTTTCCATATAGAAGATTTGTTATTAGTTTTGATAAAAGTGATATTACAAAATTAAGAGAAAATGGATATGATTATTGTAACATTTATACAATTAAGGTTGATAAAATAAGAAATGTTTTAGATAATGTATTAGTAATTGTTCTAATTTTATCGTTTGCGTTATCACTATTATCAATAGGACTATTTACTAATTATTTATTGATATTGTTTGATGAGACTAATAAGCAAAACAAGATATTATTGACATTAGGTGCTAGTAAAAAAAACATATTGAAAAATCTAAGTTTTCAGGGGTTAATAATAGGAGTTATAGTCCTAATAATAACAATAATAACATTTATAATAATAAAAGAACCTGTTTCAAAGTATATATCTAATCGAGTTGTTGTTGATTTGGATATTGTTGGGACTAATGCGCTTGAATTTATGATTATTTTCTTTGAGATAGTCTTGTCAGTTGGATTTTCTATCCTTTTAACAAGCCGAAAGATTTCTAAAAAATATTAGGGGTATATGCCCCTTTTATTATTTTTAAAAATTTTAAAATATGAAAGTATGGTATAATTATTACGTTAAGAGGTAGATTATGGAACAATATTTGAAATTATTAGATTTTTGGAATAAAGCTTTAAAATCAGATGAAGTTTATAAAATTAATGGCAAATGGATTAACGATGATAATTTTAATTCAACATTAAAAAAATATATTAATGAAAACAGTAAAGTTTTAGATTTTGGTTGTGGAAGTGGTTGGGCATTAATAGAAGCTAGTTATACTACTGCTTTTAAAAAAGGTATTGGAATTGATCAATCTATCAATGGAATAGAATGTGCTTCTAAGGTTACTGAACTTAGTAACATAAAAAATATAGAATTTATTGTTGGGGATCAGAATTGTTTAAAAAATTATCAAAATGAATTTGATTTTTGTATGTCAATAAATTTAGTTGATGTTTTGCCAGATAACATTATTTATGATGTATTAAAAGATTTGAGTTTAGCTGTTAAACCTAATGGCTATTTAATGATTGCTATCAATCCTGATTTTTCTTTTGAGTTTTTACAGTCAATAGGATATGTTAAAAAAGATTGTTGCATATATAAAGATAGCATTTTTAGAGGCAACTTAAAGACAAATGGAGAATGGATAAATATATTTAAACAATATTTTGAATTTGTTGAGTATAAAGAATTTGTTTTGAGTGAAAGAGAAAAAGACTATCCAAGAAGAATGTTTATTTTGAAAAACTTTTAAATATCATGAAAGTTTATATATTTTCTAAATTGATATATAAACTTTTTTTATTACAATTGCCTTTAATTTGTCACTTGAGATTAAAAGGCTTTATTTTTCAAATGAAAAATGGTAAAATATATTTGTTAAGGTGAGAGTATGGCTTATATTGAAATTGAAAATTTAATAATAAAAGATACTACTATTAATATATCTTTCTTCGATAGAGAAGTAATAGGGATATATAGTGATGTAATTCAAGAAAAAAAGATTGATGAGTTTTTATTTATTATTAGTGGGATAAATAGCATAAATAAAAAATGTGGGAGTTGTAAAAACTTAGGGAAAGATGTTTTTGATAATTTGAATTACTTTAAAAATCGAGTTTTTTTAGATTTTTCTTTAGTATATACTAATACATTAAAAAAAGAATTTATTGCTGAAAATTTTATTAATAGATTTCAAATTGAGTTTGATCAAGATAAGTTTAAGAAGTGGATAAAAGAATTTAAAATACGTCAAGAGACAACTGTTGATGTTGAATATAAATTTAGTGAGGTAGGTAATACATTAGTAAACTTTTCACTTCTTAATTGTATTGATAAAAAGAATTTAATTATATCTAATCCAACTTATAAAGTGCTCGATGAAAGAAAAGATATAATAGTTAAAGAGATAACTAATAAAACTAGATATAATAATGTTATTTTAAAGCTTGATAATATTAGTAACTTTAAAGGATATCTTGATAAAGTATTGTTTTTTACAAGAGATAATAAAGTGCTTTTAGTAAATGGTAGTGATACTTTGATTGTTATAGAAGAAAACATTAGATTAAGAAATATTATTTGTAATGGCATTTATAATAATGTTATATGTTTGAATGATTATTCAAAAGAAGAATTAAAAGATTTTGATAAGAGAAAAATAAAATATAAAGTAATATCAATATATGATATTGACAAATATCGAGGTGAAGCATATGCCAAAGAATAAAAAAACGATATTTGATTTGTATTATGTGCAACTAATTGCGATAATTATTATTATATGTTCACTAATTTTAGTTTCTATAGTTCTTTTAAGAGATATTAATAGAGGTAATACTATTGTTGATTCTTATGATTTGATTAGAAGTTTGTATATAAGTGCAATCTTAGGCGGCATTACTTATACTTATTCTCAAGGGAAGAAATCATTTAAGTTTCAATTATGCTTTGGTTTGACTAGAAAAGAAATCTTTTATGATTCATTTAAAAAAATTGGGCAAGTTATTATTATTACATTGTTCTTAAGCTTGTTTTATGTTTTGGTTGATGACTATTTTAGTGGTGTGCATGCATCAGTATTTAAGATATTTGCTGAAAAGGGATTGCTTTTTTTGATGGAACTATTAGCATTATCATGTTTAGTAGGATTTTTATTAGGACTTTTAAAATTGAACTCTAAAGTAGCATTTTTTTGTATATTGCTTTTTTCTGTATTATTAATAGTATTTTTAGAAAAAATTAATAGTACGAGTTTAGCAAATCTAATTATATTTTTTGTTATATTAGTTTTTATTTTGCTAAATCGTTTTTTGATTGAGAAAGTGAGGTTGAAATCATATGGAAAAGATTAAAAATTTCCTTAAAAGTGAAAATGGTTTTAAAATTATATTTATAGGGCTGTTTTTATTATTGAATTTCTTAAATTTATATGTGATTAATAGCAAGATATATGTTCGTGATATGCTGGTTTTACCTAAAACTTTTGCCACTTTTCTATCATGTTTTTTTGGCGATTTAGGATTTTTAATTCTTTCTTTGGGATTTGCTATTTTTATATTTAAAAGTGACATTAGAGCAGGAAAGTATTTAATATGGGTAACTGGAATAACTTCCTTTTTTATGTTAGTAATAAGTGTGTATTATTCTTATTACAAAACATTCCCTTCAATTTGGAATTTGAAATCATTTTCTGGAGATAGTGGTGGAGATGCATTTATCTTTTTGCTTTCTTCTTTGTTAACGCTTATTAGAAATGCACAATTTTTGTTTATGTTACCACTTTTAATATTGATAGTTGTTTGGTTTGTTTTTGCTCATAAGAAAATTAAAGTGTCTCCTCAAGTTAAAGGTCATCAATTGATTGGAGAAACAAAAAGACTATATTTAGCTTTTGCATTAATTGTTTTTGGTATTATTTCTATGGTATCATCAACAGCATTTTATCGAGGAGAAACAAAACAAAAAGGTTATGAAGATTTAAAATTGGTTGCTGAAGGTGTTCAAACTATTGGAGTAGTTAATTATTATTTCTATGAAGTAGCTGATTATTTGTTCTTTAGTGATAAAAATCCTACTGATGATAAAATTAAAAATGTTTCTAGCGAACTTGAAAAATATCTAACTGATGAAGTCAAAGAAGAGTTAAATAATAAGAAATATAAAGGAGTGTTTGAAGGGAAGAACTTACTTCTAATTCAAATCGAATCGATGAATAACTTTTTGATTGGCCTTAAGGTTAATGTTAATGGGGAAATAAAAGAAGTTACTCCTAATTTAAATAGATTAGTTAAAAAAACATCGAGTGCTTACTTTGATAATTACTATACAACTGTAGGAATTGGTAATACTAGTGATGCTGAGTTTACAGTTTTGACAGGTCTTTATCCGACTGGATATTCTTATACTGTTTATGAATATGCTGAAAACACAGATTATGAAACAATTCCTAAGTTATTTAACCAAAAGGGATATTATAGTTATTCATCTCATGCTAATATTGGTACATTCTATTTAAGAAGCACATTACATCCAACACTATATGGGTTTAATGAACATATTGATGAAAGAGTATTACAAAGTGTAGGAGTATATGATGAAAATAGATTAGTGCATACTTGGGTTAATGATGTTGACTTTTTAGAATACAATATAGAACTTATGAAGCAAAAAAGAGATGAACTTAATAAGCCGATTTTCAATTTTGCAATAACTATTTCTTGTCATATGCCATATGAAATGAGCTTTAGTGATAAAGGGTTATTAACTGATGAAGGTAAAAATATGTTCTTAGAAAAGGAAAGAATATTTCCTTTAGGATATAATGCAATTGATGAACAATATATGGCATATTTAGAACATGCTTCATATAGCGATTTTGCAATTGGTAAAGCGCTAAAAAAATTAGAAGAAACAGGATTATTAGAAGATACTGTTGTTATTATGTATGGCGATCATGGATGTGGAATAGATATATATAATATGTTTTATGAAAACAAAGATATCTTAAGTAATGACATTAATGATATGCTTGAAGAGGGAAATGAATATCAAGAGCTTATTGAAAGAAGAATGTTACTTGAAGTACCATTTATTATCTATGATGGTAGTGAAACAACAGAATTTTCTTTAGAACCATATCATTTAGTAAGAAGTCATAATTCAATATCTAGAACAATATCTAATTTATTTAATTTAGATAATAAATATAGTTTCGGTGTTGATATTTTATCAGACGAAGTCACATATGGATATAACCCAAGGAATATGGATATCATTTTAGATGGTGTAACTATTTCTGGTGTTTCTAAGGAAGTATGTTATGATAAGAACTATAGTGGATATCCAATAATAAAACCTCAAGATGCAATCGATACTGTTTTAAAGTATAAAGATTTTAATGATAAGGTTTTAAAATATGGTTTGTTTAAAAAGAATGAATGACAATATAAAGGGCTTAAAAAGTCCTTTTTATTTATTTTGATATATTTTATAATCATAAGTAGCAATTAATCACATAATATTTAGTATGAGAGATTTATATATAAAAACAAAAAATGGTGATATGTATTATGAGAAACATCTAGATAGTGATGATTCTCTAAGTATTATTTTTTTACATGGATGGGGTCAAAGCCATAATACTTTTGATTATGTTATTGAAAAAATAAAAGAAAGTGGGATAAAGTATAATATTTATAATGTTGACTTTTTAGGATTTGGTTTAAGTGATGAACCAAACAAAGCAATAGGTGTAGATGATTATAGTAATCACTTGCACCAATTAATAAAAGAAGAAAAAATTGATAAAGTTATACTTGTTGGACATTCTTTTGGAGGAAGAGTAGCAATTAAATATGCTAGCAGTTTTAACGTTGAGGGGATTGTTTTAGTTAATGCTGCTGGCATTTGCCACCATAATTTTAAGTATTACTCAAAGCTTTATTTATACAAGATAAAAAAACTAATGGTTTATGTTTTTAATAATAAAAATTATGATAGTTTTATTAGAAAAAATGGATCAAGGGATTATAATATGCTTTCATATAATATGAGAGGCACTTTTAAAAAAGTTGTTAAAAAGGACTTAAAGAAAGAAATGAAAATGATTAAATGTAAAACTTTAGTTATTGGAAGCGTTTTTGATAAAGAAGTACCTCTAAATGATAGCAAAACAATGAATAATTTAATCAACGGAAGTGAAATGAAAGTTTTTTATCGTGGTGGGCATTTTAGTTATATAGATGAAAAAGAGAAGTTTTTATCTATTCTTTTGAATTTTATTTGTTCTTAGTTAAGATGTATGATAACTTTAGAATACAAAAATCTTGCATTTTATTTATTAATGTGATAGAATTTAGACATAAGTAAATATATTTTAAAAAAATATCCAAAAAGGAGGTATTTGATATGAAAAAAGAGTCATCAACAATTTTAATTTCCTATCAATCATATCTCTTTGTGGTATGTTTGTTTTAAAATATTAATCAATTAAAATGTTATGACTCTTGAGTTAATCAAGGGTCTTTTTTTAAAGTATAGTATTCTTACATTAATAAAAAAATTTGGAGGTAGTATTGAAAAAAATAAAAAAAATTAATTATATAATTAAATTTATATTTATTCAAAACAAATTATTATTTTTGTCATATTGTTTTTTATCATTTGCTATATATGTATGTCCTTATATAGATACATTAATAGTAAAAAAAATAATTGATAGTTTTTTAACAAATGATTTTGATATTATATATGTATATATATGTCTAATTGTTGCCGCGTTTTTGTTAACTTATATATTCAAACGTATAAAAAGATTAATAACTGTCAAAATTAATTTTAATTTTAAAAGACATTTTCAAAAAGTTTTTTATGATAAGTTATTGACCATTGATTGTGAATGCTTAGAAAATCCAAGGTATTATAATATTATTGCGACTATAAAAAGATCTATAAATGTTATGGTTAATTCCCCGTTACTTATGGTGAGTCAAGTTACAAGCATAATTATATTTTTTTATTATTCATATGTTTTAATTGGATATGATTTTTATGGTGGTATATTATTTATTGTTTCAATTATACCTTGTTCAATTATAAGTTTCATATTTGGTAAAAAATTAGATGATTGGCATATTGAAATGATACCGGACATTAGAAAAACAGCTTATTATAGATGGATGTTAACAGATGGGGTGCCTATTAGGGATATGAAATTATACGATTCATATGAGTATATTGAGAAGAAATATTTTTGTGAGAAAAAAGAATATATAGATAAAAATGAAATGTTAGCAAGAAAAAATATGATATTGTCTATTATTATAAAATTAATACCAATTATACCTTTTGGAATTGTTATAATTAGAATTTTTACAAAAGCATTTAATAATGGAATAGCTATTAGTGATATACAATTTTATGTATCAATAGTTTCGTTGGTATATGTATATTCAATAGGTTTTGTTAATAATGTTTTGGGGCAAAGTTATAGGTTCTTTTTATATTACGATAAATATTACAAATTTATTAATCAAGGTGGAAATTATAATACAAGTGAAGGGATTTGTTTGAAAGATTTCAAAACTTTAGAATTAAATGATGTGTATTTTAAATATCCTAACTCTAGTCAACTAGTCCTTAATGGAGTTAGTTTTAAAGTCAACAGAGGAGATACAGTTTGTCTACTTGGAACAAATGGTTCTGGTAAAAGTACGGTTGTAAAATTAATTTTAGGACTATATAAACCATTATCTGGCAGTATAAAAATTAATGGAATAGAATTGGAGAAATATAATTTATCTTCTGTAAGAGAAAAAATCGGGACATTATTTCAAAACTTTGGGAAGTATTCGTTGTCACTAAGAGAAAGTATCGCCATAAGCGATTTGAAAAATATTAATAATGATGAAGATATATTAAAAGCTATTAAAGATGCTGATTTATTAGATGTTTTTTCTGACAGAGATTTAGAGACTAATATTTCTAAAAAATTTGATGATAATGGGAGAGAATTATCAGGAGGAGAATGGCAAAAATTAGCACTAGCAAGAATGAACTTTAAGAAATCAGATATCATTATTTTAGATGAACCATCAGCTTCTTTAGATGTTGAAGCTGAGGATCGATTGTTTAAAAAATACTCAGAATTATCTAATGAGCATACAGTTTTTTTAATATCTCATAGAATTTTTGTGGGGAAGATGTCTTCAAAAATACTTTTGCTTAAAGATGGAAAAATTTATGAAGAAGGCACACATAGTGAGTTAATGTCTCGCAAGGGTGAATATTATAATTTTTACAATTTTCAAATGAAAAAATTTGATGGAGGGTCAAATGAAGAAAAAAATAATTGAATTATTGAAATCTGTTAAAATTTCTTTTTTAGCAAGTCCCTTTTTTTGTATACTTAAAATTGTAATATCTTTGTTATTTACGTTTAGTGGGATATTTTATTCTAAGATTTTAAGTAATATAATTTCGCAATTTGAAGTTAACAATGTGGTTCATAAAGAAATTGTGATTTTGTCTTTGTTATTGATATTTGCATATTCTTTTAAAAAAGTATTAAATCCAGTCGACATTTATATCAATGATAGATATAATGAGAATATGATGTTTTTTTTAGAAAAAAATATTATAAAAAAAATGAGGAACATTGATCAAAGATATTATGAAGAATGTTCATTAAATGATAAAATGAAATTTATTAGAAGTAAGTATGATGACTTTGCTGATATTGGATGGAATACTTTGAGTTTAATAAGTGATTTTATATCTTCAATCATGCTAATATTAGTGTTAATTAAGATAAATATAGGTATCTTTATTATTGCTATATTAGCATTACCAATATTAATTTTTTTAAGTAATTATATGGTTAAGAAGAAGAATGAACATACAAATAACGTTCAAAAAATTTCAAAAAAAATATTATATTATAAAGGAATTATAGAAAATAAAATTACAAATTATGAAACCAGAATGTTTAATAATAAAGATTTTTTTTATGAAAAGATAGAAACGCTAGAAAGCGAGTTAAGTAATAATCAATTTCATTTTAAAAATAAAGAGAGCCGAAGTTCCGATTTTGTTAGATTTTTTGGAATATTGATCTATATTTTTTCTTTGATTGTCTTTGTACAACAGTACAAAATTGGAACTATCACAATTGCTTTAATATCGTATTATTTAGGAATTATTACTAACTTTCAAGATAATTTAAATTTGATATTTTCTGATTTTAATAATTTTTTATATGATGTTAATAACGTTTCTATTGTAAATGATTTTTTTAATGAAAATATTTTGTATGAAAAAAAAGGTTGTTTAAAGCAAGATAAATCAATTCCCAAAATTGAATTTAAAAATGTATGGTTTAAATATCCAAATACCAATTATTATGTTTTGAAAGATTGTTCATTTACTATTGAACCAGGAGAAAAAGTTGCCTTGTTAGGAAGCAATGGATCAGGTAAGTCAACAATTATAAAATTATTGTTGTGTTTTTATAAAATAGAGAGAGGTAGTATTTTATTAAATGATAAAAATATTTATGATTATGACTTTTCTACTATTAGAAAAAAGTTTGCTGTTTTATTTCAAAACTATATAAACTATTCTCTTCCTTTTCGAGAAATTATAGCCTTATCAAATTTTAATGAAATAAATAATGATGAATTAATAAAACAATCTTGTTTGAAAAGTGGAATATTTGATTTGGTTTCTACATGGGAAAAAGGAATTGATACAGTTATTGGTATATATTATGATGATGGAATCGAAATGTCTGGTGGACAATGGCAACTTACTTCTTTGGCAAGAACATATTTTACTAACAATAAATACTATATTTTGGATGAACCATCAGCATCATTGGATATTTATACAGAAGATAAGATATTTAGAAATATCTATAATGAAAAAGGTGAAGTAAGTTCATTGACAGTTTCTCATATGATAGCTAATTCTAAGGAAGCTGATAAAATAATAATTTTAGATAATGGCAAGGTGTGTGAAATTGGGAATCATAATGAATTGTTTAATAAAAATGGATTATATAAAAAATGGTATACATCACAATATAAAAGATACATAATTGAAAATGCTGATGAATAGTTAAAGATGCTATCAAATTGATTGATGAATAACATATTTTAATATATTTTAATCATAAGTAATAACGAATCACATAATATTTAATATAAAAGAAATTTATTTTTTAATAATTTAAAATCTTGTGGCATTTTAGTTATATGGATGAAAAAGAGAAGTTTTTATCTATTCTTTTGAATTTTATTGGCGATAAATAAAATGGCTGCTATAATATAGGTAATTTGAAAGGAAATGTATGGAAATATTAAGAAATATATTAGAATATTTATCAATTGTGATGGGTGTTTTAGTTTTAGTAAGAATAACTAATGATATTTTACAAATCTACCAACAAGCTCATTATCATTTGTCTGGTTATAAAAAAATATTTAAGGATTATTATAAATTTAAAAATAAAAACTATTTGTTTTTAGCAATGATTCCATTAATATTTATAAGTGATAAGATATACGGAATGATATTGTTTGTCTTGATAGGTTCTTTATTTTTAGTTTTGAAAAAAAAAGAAAAAAAGATTGTTAAATTAAAGTTCACAACAAGAATAATAAGATTATATATTGGAATTTTAATAGTGAATAGTCTTTTAGCGACTTTGATATTAGTGAAATTTAATCTTAAAGAGTTGTTATCTGCTATTATTATTTTGATTTTATTTGAAAACATTTTAGTTTTTATATCTTCTTGTTTAATGTTACCAATAGAAAAAGGAATATATTTGTTTTATAAAGTAAAATGTCAGAAAAAACTAAAGCGTATTGGTTGTAAAAAGATTGCAATTACTGGTAGTTATGGAAAAACTTCAACAAAAGCAATTTTATATAATATTTTAAAAGAAGAGTTTATAACATTTAGAACTGAAAAGTCTTATAATACTTTAAATGGTATTTGTTTAAGTGTTAATGAAAATATGAGTAAAAATACAGAGGTAGCAATTTTTGAATTTGGTGCTAGTGAAAAAAATGATATAAAACGTTTGATTGATTTGGTAAAACCTGATTATGGTATTGTTACTGCGATAGGAGAACAGCATTTAGAAACTTTTAAAAGTTTAGATAACATAATTAATGAGAAAATGCTTTTAGCAAGTAGTACTAAAAAAGTAGTGTTAAATATAGATGATAAAAATATAAAAAAAGAATCAGAAAAATATAAAAACAAAATAACTGTAGCAATAAACGAAAACGCCGATTTTAAGGCACAAAATATTGTCTATAATCGCGAAGGACTAAAGTTTGAAGTGATTAGTCGAGATGAAAATTATTCTATTGTGACTAAAATTTTAGGATGGCATAATATTTATAATATTTTGTGTGCAATAGCTATGGCAAAGGTTTTTAATGTTAAAAAAAGTTCAATTGAAAAAGGAATTTTAATGTATGATGGAGAGAAAAACCGTTTGAAATTAGAATACTTTTATGATGAGCTTGTGTTAAACGATAGTTACAACTCTAATAAAGTCGGATTTAGGAATGCCTTAGATACTTTGAAGATGTTTGACTCATACAAAGTTTTAATAACTCCGGGGATTGTTGAAGGAGGCAAATTAGAAGAAGAAATTAACTATTCTCTTGCTAAATATATAAAAGAATCTTGTGATATGGTAATTTTAGTTAAAAATAAAGCATCAAGTTATATTCAGAAGGGTTTAGAAGAATTAGGTTATGATAATGTAGCTATTGTTAATAGTTTTAATGAAGGATTTGATATATATAAAGGTATTAAAAAAGAAAAAATATTATTGATTGAAAATGATATTACAGATATATATAAAATATAAATTTAAGCATCACTTAGTGGTGCTTTTTAATTTGTTTTTAAGTTTAAAAAATACTATAAATAGCATAATTTAAATAAATAAATGATATATTTATTATTTAAAAGCATATATTGTATTGATATGGAGGGAATTTATTGGAAAAACAAAATATTGTTGTATTGTTTGGAGGAAATAGCGTTGAAAAAGATATATCAACCATTACTGCCATTCAAACAATAAATGCTTTAGATAAAAATAAGTATAATGTAATACCTATTTATTTAACTAATGATTATCGTTTATTAGAAAATAGTGACTTTGATAAAATTGAAACATTTAGGCATGATGTTTTTGGGAAAGACGTCTATTTTATAAATAAGGGGAATAAGCTTTATTTACAAAGAGAAGGCTTAATTAAGAAAAAAAGAGAAATAGATTTTGTTATTCCAGCAGTTCATGGTAAAAATGTTGAAGATGGAACAATTGCTGGTTTTTTAGAAACATTAGGAGTTGCATATTCATCATGTCCAGTTTTAAGTGCTAGCATTTTTCAAAATAAACATATAACGAAAGTATTGTTAAATTATTATGATATTAATAATATTGAATATGTTCACATTTTAGAAAGTGACTGGGTCTTACACGCTAATGAATGTTTGAAATCAATTACTAGTCTTGGTTTTCCAGTTATAATTAAAGCTTGTAGTTTAGGTTCAAGTATTGGAATTTTTAAAGTTAAAAATGAAGAAGATTTGTTTTGGGCTTTAAACACTGCTTTTAAGTATGACAAAGAAATAATAGTGGAAAAGTGTTTGACAAATTATAGAGAATATAATCAAGCTATTTTAGGTGATAGTTGTAGTGCAATAGAAGAAATAAAAGGAGCAAAAGAGTTTTTAACATTTGCTAACAAGTATGAAGGAGTAGATGTTAGTAGAGTATTTCCAGCTGAATTTGAAAATCTTGATTTAAAAGATGAAATTACGAAAACAACTAAAAAAATAGCCAAAAGTTTTTCTGTTCGTGGAGTAATTAGAGTTGATTATTTATATGATTTAGATAGTAAAAAACTATTTGTTAATGAAATAAACTCTATTCCCGGATCTCTTGCTTTTTATCTTTTTGATGAACTAGATTTTACGACTTTGTTAGATAAGATGATTCAAGAAGGAATTAAAAGCAGATATTTAGAAAAACTAAAGATTGCAACTTTCCCAACAAATGTTTTAAAAAATATTAATGGATTAAATAAATAAAAAAATGCGAATTGTTGATTTGATATATATCATTTCTAATTCGCATTTTTATTTTTAATTTTTATTAAAGAAAATGATATCCATATTCAAAAAAGAAATTAATCTTTTTCTTTGGAAAAGTAAAATACCTCTTTCGATAAATAGTTGATCTACTCCCCCCCCAAACAAATACCCAAGCAAAAATGTTAATGCATTCAATCCAAATTTGTTTGATATTTAAACTAGAAAAAATAAACATAATATACCTATTAATGAAAATGAGATACCAACAATACTTTTTCTTTTCAGGGCAAAATCACATGATTTGATTTGTAAATTAAAATAATTCTTGATAGCTTTTTTGTAAAGATTTTTTTCTTTTTCATCAATGCAATTGCTATATATTAAGAGTAAGTTCTTCTTTGGGGTGGAACTGTTTAGCACTATTTTCCAAAAAACTAGCAACTTCACTAGATATAACAGGATTGCCATCTAATGAATACGTTGAAAGAAAATCATTGTCATTATTTACATACATATTAATTGTTGAAGTAGTATTTTTTATAATTGTTCTCCGAATCTTTTATTAACAAAGTTTTTAACCCAATATTTTGTATATTCATATAATTGTGTAATGCCATTTTCTGAATAACCTCGACAGTATTTAACATATTCACAAAGTAGACCTTCTATAAAAACATTAATTTCAATATTTAAAAAATCTTTATTTTTTAATCTTGAATCATTATTAAAAAGTTCAATGAATTTGTTGCTGGCGATTGTTGATAGCTTTTTTGCTGCAAAAAGAAAATCATTAGATTTACAAAGCATTTTGTAGTTTTCATTATTTTCTTCAATATAATTAAAAAATGAATCCATAAAATCTTCATAATTAGTAGATTTTATTAGTTTTGCTTTACTAAAAAAAGTATCAATTAATTCATTTTCATAATCTTCTGCTACGCAGTAGATATCATCATAGTGAGCATAAAACGTCCCTCTGTTTATATCGGCTCTTTTTACTAGTTCACTCACTGAAATTTTTCCTAATTCTTTTTTTTCTGACATCATCTCCGCAAAGGTCTTTTTAATTAAAGCTTTTGTCTTTTTTGATGAGTTATTTAGATTTCTAACTTTCATATTTTACTCCTTTTTAACAATTTAATAAAAAGTGTTGATTTTTTTACAGTGATTAAAAAATTGTTCTTTGCAATTATTGTTATATATATTATAATTCAACAATGTGAAAATGTTAACAGTGTTGAAAAAAGGAGGAAAAATGAGCATAATAGAAGTTAAAAATTTAACTAAGGATTATGGCTCTGGTCGTGGAGTTTTTGGCGTAAGTATAGATGTTGAAAAGGGCGAAGTTTTTGGTTTCTTAGGACCTAATGGGGCAGGGAAGTCTACAACAATCAGTCATCTGATGGGATTTTCTAAACCAGATAGTGGGAGTACAAAAATTTTTGGCTATGAAACATTTAATAAGCATTATGAAATTTTGGCTAAAGTAGGTTATATACCAGGTGAAATAGCTTTGCCCGCAGGAATAACAGGAAAAGAATTCATTAAAATGATGCAAGATTTACAAGGCATACATATTAATGAAAGATTAAAAATGTTATTAGATTTATTTGAATTAGATGAAATAGCATTAAATGGTGAAACCAAAAGAATGAGTTTAGGGGTTAAAAGAAAATTGGCGGTTGTTGTTGCATTTATGAGTGATCCTGATGTCTTGATTTTAGATGAACCTACAAGTGGGTTAGACCCAGTTATGCAAGAACGCTTTATTGAATTTATACATCAAGAAAAAGAAAGAGGAAAAACAATTTGATTTCTGGTCAAGTTGATAGTGGCTCAATGGCTATTGGTGGTGGTTTAAGTATTTTTGCTTTAGTAGCCGCAATTTTAGGCCTATTCGGTAGTAAAACTATTCCATCAGTTGTAAGACTTGATTCTTTGAATTATTTCAATTATATTACTATAATATCTATGTTTGATGTTGTTTCAATATTAGAAGAAACAACGGCATTTATTTGGAAATTTGGATGTCTATTAGGACTTGGTTTAATAGGTTATATACTAGGAACTGTTAAGTTTGTAAGGAAAGACTTACCACTTTAAAATTTTTTCCTCTTACAAAGTGATTTAATGATCAATTAATTTTGATTATTAAATCTTTGTTTATAAGTATATAATACTTTATTTTTTCATTATTTTAGTATATAATATTTAAAAGTAGGTTAATTATGAAAAAGTATTTATTGAATTTTTTTAAAGAAAATAATTTTAATATTGAAAATCAAAAGATTGTAATAGCAGTTTCAACGGGAATAGATTCTATGGCTTTATTACATTCTTTTTTAGAAATTAGAGAAGACAAAAATTTAGATATTATTGTCTGTCATGTTAATCATAATAGAAGAGAACAATCAATATTAGAAGAAGCATTTATAAAAGATTTTTGCCTAAAAAATGGTCTTAAATGTTATACAAAAAGTTTGAAGTTTACTAATGTTGATAATTTTCAAGCTGTTGCTAGAAGTTATAGATATGATTTCTTTTATGAGGTAATGGAAAAAGAAGGATGTAATATCTTGTGTTTAGCTCATCATGGTGATGATTTGGTTGAAACAATTATAATGAGAATTTTAAGAGGTAGTTCTTTAGAAGGCTATAGCGCTATGAAACATATTACTAAAGTTAGAGATATGTATGTTATTAGACCTTTTTTAGATTTAGAAAGAAAAGATATAAAAGAATATCAAGCGAGAACAAATTTTATTTATTATGAAGATGAAAGTAATAGTCATCTAGATTATACAAGAAATAAAATTCGCCATTTGGTTTTACCTAATTTAAAAGAAATAGAAAGTGGTTGTGTTAAAAAGTTCTTGGAATTTTCTAATCAAGTAAATGATGCTAGTCTAGAAATTGATAGAGTTAGAGATAATTTCATTAAAGAAAAAATAAGAATTGAAAACAATGGCTTTAGTTTTGATAAAGATGAATTTATGTGTTTGAGTTTATATATGCAAAAAGAAGTTTTATTTGAAATGTTAAAGAAACATAAATTTTCATCTAAAAATATTTTAGAATTTATTAAGTGGATTAATAGTAGTAAAAAGAATTTTAAAAACAAATATAAAGGTATTGTTTTCTTGAAAGAATATAATAAGATTAGTTTTTTAAGTTGTATTGATGAGGCAATTGATATAGATATTGAAATTACTAAGTTAGGTAGATATGTAGTAAATGACAGTATTTGTATAAATGTATTAGAAAAAAAAGATAATTTTGTTACAAAATCTAATGAGTTGTGTTATAATATGCAAGAGTTACCAATTCATATACGCTCAAGGAAGCCTGGAGATAAAATCATCGTAGGGAAAGGTAAACAAACTAAAAAAATTAAAGATTTGTTAATTGATTCTAAAGTTACTCTTTCAAGAAGAGAGAATATCTTGTTGGCAGTTGACAAAGATGACAATGTCTTAATAGTCTTTGGAGTTAAAAAAAGTAGTATTTTGAGTCCTATTGAAGACTGCAATATTATCATAAGAGTGGAGGAAAATTATGCATGATTTTATTGAAGAAGTATTGTTAACTAATGAGGAAATCGTAGCAATTGCTGAGAGAATAGGAAAACAAATATCTCATGACTACGCTGGCAAGAAGCCATTACTTATTGGTTTATTGAAAGGTTCGGTACCATTTTTAGCTGAATTAATGAAGCATATTGATATCGAAATGGAAGTTGATTTTATGAAGGTTTCTAGTTATAGCGGCGTTCATTCAACTGGAGCAGTTACTATTACTAAAGATACTAGTACTCCTTTAGTTGATAGAGATGTAATAATTGTTGAAGATATCGTTGATAGTGGCTTAACTATTCAAGAAATCAAGAATTTACTTAAAGATCGCAAAGCTAAAAGTATAAGAGTTGCAACTTTATTAGATAAACCTTCTGGAAGGACAGTACCAAATTTATATCCTGATTATGTTGGTCAAGAAATTCCTGGAAAGTTTGTTGTTGGATTTGGATTAGATTACGATGAATTATATCGTAACTTACCATATGTAGGTGTATTAAAAAGATCAGTTTATGAAAAATAAGGAGGTGGGTTATAGTGACACCAAAAACACCTAATCAAAGAAAAATGAAAAAATCAGACATTGGGGTCATTATTATACTCGTATTAGTAATAATAGGAATCGGTTGGTTAGTTGGCAGAACGCTTAATAAAGCTGATGAGTTAACACAAAAAGATTTCTATGGTTTGTTAGAGGAAGGAAGATTCCAAAAAATTATTATTCAACCAGCTGGTGGAAGTGAAAACAGAAACTTTTATCGTATAACTGGTAGATATCTAGATGCAAATGGTGAAACAAGAAAGTTTACTATTCTTTTAGATCAAACTACAACAAGAGAAAATCTATTAACACCTGAGGCAATGGAAAAATATAACATTAACCCAGAAATTATTACTTTAAATCCTGTTGATTGGGTAAGTATTATTTTTATGGTTGTGTTACCAATTGTTTTAATTATTGCATTCATTGTTTTTATGAGCAAAAATGTTAATAATAGCAATAATAAAGCCTTTGAATTTGGTAAAACTAGAGCTCGCTTAAATAAGAAAACAGACAAGACATTCAAAGATGTTGCTGGTTGTGATGAAGAAAAAGAAGAATTAGAAGAAATTATCGACTTTTTAAGAAATCCTAAGAAGTACTTTGAAATTGGGGCAAGAATTCCTAAAGGTGTACTACTTGTAGGCCCTCCAGGAACAGGTAAAACTTTGCTTGCTAAGGCGGTTGCTGGAGAAGCTAAAGTACCATTTTATTCAATTTCTGGTAGTGACTTCGTAGAAATGTTTGTTGGTGTAGGTGCTAGCCGTGTTCGTGATATGTTCAAGACTGCAAAACAAAGTGCTCCATGTATCGTTTTTATTGATGAAATCGATGCTGTAGGTCGTCAAAGAGGTGCAGGACTTGGTGGTGGACATGATGAAAGAGAACAAACACTTAACCAATTATTAGTTGAAATGGATGGATTTAGTGAAAATAGTGGTGTTATTGTTATGGCCGCTACTAATAGAGTTGACGTTTTAGACCCAGCTTTACTTCGTCCAGGTCGATTCGATAGACAAATTAGAATTTCAAATCCTGATGTCAAAGGTAGAACTGAAATATTAAAAGTTCATGCTCGTAATAAGCACTTATCACCTAAGATTAATCTTGATGATATTTCACGTAGAACTCCTGGTTTTAGTGGTGCTGATTTAGAGAATTTATTAAATGAAGCAGCATTGCTTGCCGCAAGAGAAAATCGTAAAGAAATTAAAATTTATGATATTGATGAAGCTATAGACAGAGTTCTAATGGGACCTGCAAAAAGAAGTAGAAAATATACAGACAAAGAAAAGACAATGGTTTCATACCATGAAGCTGGTCATGCAGTACTTGGCGTAAAACTTGAAAATGCAGAAATAGTTCAAAAAGTTACTATTGTTCCTCGTGGTGAAGCAGGTGGATATGCCTTAATGACACCAGAAGAAGAAAAATTCTTAGAAACTCGTCAAGGATTATTAGATACTATTACTGGACTTTTAGGTGGTAGAATTTCTGAAGAATTGATGTGTGGCGAAATAACTACTGGTGCTCATAATGATTTCCAAAAAGCTACAGCTATTGCTCGTGCTATGGTTACTGAATATGGTATGAGTTTATTAGGACCAGTTCAATATGAAAGAGGTAATCATTCAGTATTTTTAGGTAGAGACTATATGAGTGAAAAGAATTTCTCTGATCAAATGGCTCTAGAAATAGACCATGAAGTTAAAAGAATTATTGAGGAATGCTATGAACGTGGTAAAAAAGTCTTATCTGAAAATAAAGACTTATTAGAAAATATAGCATACCATTTAAGAGAAATTGAAACATTAACAAAAGAAGATATCTACGAACTTGTTAATACAGGACGCTTAGAATGGTGGGAAAAGAAGAAAGCTAAAGAAGAAGCAGTAAGAATTGCTAAAGAAAAAGAAGCTGAACTTCAAGATATTTATCGCCGCCAATTTGAAGCAATGGAAAAAGCAAAACAAGATTCAAATGATGCTCCTCAAACTACAGATAGTAAAAATGATGATGTTGAAGAATCTTATCGTAAAGCTTTAGAAGACGATAATGATAATAACAAATCTGAAGATAAATAATTATGAGATTAGATAAGTTTTTAAAAGTCTCACGAATTATTAAAAGAAGAACTGTAGCAAAAGACGTCAGTGATGCTAGTAGGATTAATGTTAATGGTAGAGTTGCTAAACCTAGTACGGAGTTGAAGATTGGAGATATAATTGAAATTAACTATTTTAAGAAAAAAATGGTTGTTAAAGTTTTATCTCTTCAACAAACAGTGAAAAAAGATGATGCTTCTGACATGTATGAGGTTATAAGCGTTGTTGAAAATTAATTGTAATGTCATTTTAGTTTATCTAAAATGACTTTTTTTAATAGTTTCGTATTTAAAGTTTAAAAAAGCTTTATTTAAACATTTGACAATTATATTTGTAAATGCTATACTAAATGCAGTGTACTAAGAGGGTATTTATGAAAAAGTTTATTGTTAGTTCGCTCATTTCGTTTTTGCTAGTTTTTGTATGTATAATTGGTGTATCATACAACTTTTACAAACATATACTAGACGGTTATATTGATAAAAGAATTGAAAATACAGTTTATGTAAATAATCTTTCAACAAGCGATGCAATTAGTAGTCAAATAGATTATAATATTATGGCTTTAAATGCATTCTATAACACTTATCACGATAGGACTTTAAAAGATTTAAATAAAAATATAAATGATGTTGAATTAATAAATTGTGAAAATATAATATTTGGCGAAATAAAAAATTCGAATTTGATATTGGAAACTTCAACACACAAAATAAAAGGTGGTTTTTCTCTATCTAATTTTACATATGAAAAATTTAGTGTAATCGATTTAACAGATGCCTTTACTGATTGCGATTTAGGCAAATGTGCGATATTCTTTTTTAATGATAATAGGGTAGCCATTGTTAGAGCAGACGAATTTTTAATGCCCATATTTAGTATGAGGCGAGAGTATGAACCAGACGCATTTTTGATTAATAAAAATGGATATATATATTTCCAAAATGGTAAAGAAACAGGCGATTATTTCTATGATGATTATTTAAGCAGTGTTTCAACAAACTCAGATAAAGAAAAATTAATAGATATGATTATCAATGGTAGTGAAGGTGTTGATAATAGCTATTATGTTCGAGGACAAAGATGTTATTTAACATATAATAAAATTGTTATAAACGAGCAAAGTGAGTACTTTTATTTAATATCTGTTTTTTATAAAGAAAAGTTGGTTGGATTCGAAAAATCGTTAATTATTCCACTAGTTTTATTATTAACGATATTATCATTGATACTAGTTGTTGGGCTAGCAGTATTATTTGGTGTCTGCTTTAAGAAAAATGAAGATATCCAATCTTCTAGATTATCTTTATATTATTCAAAACCATATATCTTTAGAGTTAACAAAAAAGGAAAAATAATATATAGAAATTCTGCTTTTAAAAAACTTAATATTGATTGGAATAGTTATAAGAATATAATGGATTTTGATTGCTATTGTGATGGTAACATATTAGAAAACATAGAAAAAAATAATCACTTTATGATTCACTTGGTTGATTTGAGTGGAAAAAATATTGTTATAAATTTAGTTTCTTTAAAAATAGGATTTAATAACTATATAATAGGTGATGATGTAACAAAGCAATATGAAGAAATGAATTATGCTGTGAAGAGAATAAGTTATGATGAAATTACTCATCTCCCAACAAAAGAAGTTTTATTAAAGGACTTAGAAAAACATTTAGAGAAGGTTAATACAAGTTTAAAAAATGGAATAAAAATAGAAAGTTCTTTAGTAGTATTTTGTATTGATTCATTAGAGAGATATGCTCGTATCTTTGGTAATAAAATGATTAACAAACTTGTTTTAAATTTTGTAAAGTTAGTTAGTGAACTATTAAAAGAAGATATGATTTTATATTGTTTAAGTAAAGACAAATTTGCAGTATTATTTAAAAATCTTGAGACATATAATGATGTAATTAGTTGGTTGAATAATTTAAAAAACACTTTGAAAAAACCTATAGAAATAGATGCTAATGCCTTAATAATTAGATGTCATAGTGGTATATTTAATATTGAAATGGAAAAATATGATGGATTAGATAATAATTCAATTTGTGAATATGCTGAAATAGCATTTGAAAAAGCTAAAGGTTTGAATGTTTCTGATTATATAATTTATGATATAAGTTTAGGTAAATTAATAAAAAAAGAACAATTAATGGAAGAAGATTTACGTAAAGCGATTAAAAAAGGTGAATTGATAGTTTATATTCAACCACAATGTGATGCTAGTAATAGAAAGATTATTGGTTTTGAAGCCTTGGTTAGATGGAATAATCCTAAATATATTAATGACTCTCCACAGCATTTTATTGAATTAGCAGAAAAGAATAATATGATTATTCCTATTGGAAAAATCATAATAAGACAAGCTTTACAAATCGCTAAGAAACTTGAAGGTCAAGGGATAACAATTTCAATTAATGTTTCTCCTGCCCAACTTATTCAAGATGGTTTTGTTACTCAAATGATAGGAATGACTGAAGAAGAAAAAGTAAATCCTAATATGATAGCTCTAGAAATTACAGAAACTTTTTTAGTACAGAATATAAAACTGATGGCAGAAAAAATGAAAGTATTAAAAAAACATGGTTTCATAATTCACTTAGATGATTTTGGTACTGGTTATAGTTCGATGTTATACTTAAAAGATTTGCCAATTGATGCAATAAAAATAGATAAGGAATTTATTAAATATATTAATACCGATAAAAGTTCAAGAATTATTGTTTCAAAGATTATATCTTTAGCTATAAGTTTAGATATGAAAATAATAGCTGAAGGCGTTGAAGATGAAAAACAATATCAATTTTTAAAGAAAAATGGATGTGAAGTAATTCAAGGTTTCTTAATTAGTAAAGCTGTTCCTTATGAAGACGCTTTAGAATTAATAGAAAAATATAATTACAAGAAATAATTACAAAAAGGAGAAAAGTTATGTTTTTAGCAAATTGGAATAGTGGAGCATATGTTTTATTTTCAGTGATTGCTCTATTGATAATAGCCGGTTTAGGTGTTTTACTATATATTAAAGTGAAAAAGGAAAAACATAATTATCACAACGAAGTTGCGGGTCTTGTTGAAGGAGTATTAAAGAGAAATGAAATAATATCTTCAATAAACAGTTATATTAGCAAATTACCTAGTGATATGTTCTTTTCTCTAATTTTGATTGATTATGATAAGATGACAGAAATCCAAAATGCTTTTGGTGAAGGAAATGGAAAAAAGGTACTAAATGAGAGTATTAAAAATATTAGAAGTGTTTTACCTAATAGGACTTTAATTGGTAGAATTAGTGACGATAGGTTTCTAATATTAGTTAAAGAAGATTATGATAAAAATGAAGTTTTAAAGTGTGCCAATAAAATTTGTGAGGCGGCATCTGTTGATATAAAGATATATTCTGATACAATCATTAATCCAACTATAAGTGTGGGTGTTGCCTTCTATCCTAATCATGGACACAATTTAAAGCAATTAATGAAAAGTTTAGATTTAGCTGTTTTCAATTGTAAAAATAGTGGTGGAAATAATGTAACTATTTATAGTGATGAATGCGATAAAAATGATACTGAAAATTTACAATTGTATTATGAAATTAAACAAGCGATAAAAGAACATCAATTTTGTTTATATTATCAGCCAATTATCAACATTTCTGAAAATAATATTTATGGATTTGAAGCACTGCTTAGGTGGAAGCATCCAACTCTAGGTATTTTATATCCAGGTAGTTTTATTAATATTTTAGAACAGTCAGGTGATATTAATGGTGTTGGTATATGGGGAATTGAAGCTTTGATAAGAGAGTATATCGAACTTAAAAAGCAATTTATTCATAAAAATTTACAATTATCATTTAATTTAAGCCCCAAACAATTAGTGAGTGAAAACTTAGGTGTTACTTTCCAAAATGTTGCTAAAAAGTATAAAATACCAGTTAATGCAATTACAATTGAAATTGCTGAGTTTGCGATGTTTGAACGTCATGAAATAGTATATAAAAATATTAATGACTTAAAAGAACTTGGTTTCAAAGTAGCAGTTGATGGTGTTGGTCTTGATCAAAAGACATTAGTAAAACTAGGTAATTCTCCTATAGATATTATTAAATTAGATAAAACTTTTTTTGACTATGAGGAGTCTTTCATTCAAGATAAGTATATAGAACTATTAGTAGATTTGGCTAAAAGCAGTAACAAATTTATTATTTGTGAAGGAATAGAAAACTACGAATTAGTTGAAAAAATTAAAAAATTTGGTATTGAATACGCTCAAGGATTTTATTTTTCTAAACCTCTTCCTCAAGAAGATGTAGTAAATTACATTAATAATGAAGGAAGTTTAAAGAGCTTAATTTCTCCAATTATGAAAGAAGAAAATATTGAAACTACTGAAGAAGATTAAAAGTAGGAAAAATATGTTGAGAATATGTAAGTGTTTCTTGACAAATAGCCCAAAACATAGTATAATAAGCGTATATGTTAAAGGCAAAGCAATCGAAAGGTTGTGACGCAAAGCTATAGGGCCTGAAATGGTAGCCAGTTATCTCAAATTTTTTGTGGAGATTTCTGGCTTTTTTGTTTCAAGTGAGGTGGTGAGACATAATGAATGCATTTTTTAAGAATAAAAAGTTTCTTCAAATGGGAATAACTGTTTTTGGAATAGCACTAGTTATAATTGCAGTATTAACATTTTATGGATCTAATGTTGGTAATTTTGTTATGTCAATTGATCCTGACTTAAAAGAAAAACAAATATATATGTCACAGACTAAAGATTTTATTAATCCTAGCTCTTTAATACAAGCTGATGCGGTTTACGATGCTAGAGATATAACATACACGATGCTAAATATTGAAGAAGCTAAGAAAGCAGAAGGAAGTTATAATGATCCAAATTTTAAATATTTGGCATATACTTTCTATGTTAAAAATTTTGGTAGTCAGTCAACGGATTTGCGTTATTATGTTCAAATAACTTCTGTTAAGAAAAATGTTGATAAAGCAATAAGGTTTATGGTGATTACAGAAATTGATGGTGTCTCTCGAGAAATGTTATTTATGGCAAAAGATGATAAAGAAGCACAGTATGAAGATATCCCTGATTGTTTAGAATTTGTTAATGAAAGATTGATAATGCGTGATAAGATTTATGGTTTCTTTCCTGACCAAGTAATAAAATATACAGTATTTATGTGGCTAGAAGGTCAAGATCCTGATACAACAAGTGATATATTAGGTGGTCAGATTAAGATTCAAATGAAATTCTCAGCAATCGATTCTGGTGAGAAAGATGAAAAATAATATAATTCAAAATATAACAAGAAAATTTTATTTTTCACTTTTCGCAGTAATGTTTTCGTTTTTAGCATTTAGTCAAGCAACATTTGCTTGGATAACATTGAGTAATGAAGCGCTACTTGAAGATGCACAACTTAATGTTATAGCGGAATCGGGTTTTTATGTATCACTTGATGGAAAGAATTATTCTGAATGTTTAAAACAAGAAGATTTAGAAAAAATCATTGGTAAAAATCCGAAGTTATATAATGTTACTTCGCTTGATGGAAAGAAATTCTTTACTAAACAAGGTGAAGAAATCAAGGATGCTAAAGATAATTATATATCTTTTGATTTATGGTTTAAAACAGATAATCCAACAAGTAAAGAATTGTTTTTGGTGGATAATGTTAGTCATGAAATAACATATGAAATTGCAAAAACAAAAAAAGTTGATGGTACATTTGTTGTGTCGAAGGGGGTTAAATGGGTATCTGATATTGACTTCTCTTATGGAGAAGAAGATATAAAAAAGGGTTCAATTGGGTCTTACTATGCTGCAAACGCAATAAGAATTGCAATCATAGAAGAAAATTTGGAAAATGAGTTTGGTGTTAATGAAAAAGAAGATTTGCTTTCGATTATTTATGATCCGAGTGAAAATGAAAAAATGGGTTATGGAGTACAAACAGGAGCTTTTGAGTATTATTCAAAAAGATTGACTATTCTTAATCCTCCTAAAGAATATCCAAACACCAAGTATTCTCTAACAACATTTAAAAATCCATATGAGGCAAAAACTGATGATTCAATGTGTGCAAGGTTTCAAAAAGTTATAAATAGTGACGGCACACCAAGTTACGTAGCAAAAGTAAAAGTTAACATATGGCTTGAAGGTTGGGATGCAGATTGCTTTAATGCAATATTTGCAGATAATGTAATGGTTCAATTAAAATTTATGGGTTCAAGTTATTCCCCTAAAAAAACTTATTAATGATTAAAAATTTGAAAGGAAAAAAGAGAAATGAAAAAATTATCAAGAAAATTATTTATTGCATGTCTTGCTGTAGCATTTGCAGTTATAGCATTAGGAACAAGTACTTATGCATGGTTAGTAGTAAGTAGAACTGCTTCTGTAGATCCATTTGAAGGTAGCGTTAAAGCTGGTGATGGAAGTATTGAAGTAAGTATAGATGATACTAATTGGAAAACTTCAATCACTTCTGATGATTTCACTAATTTAAAGAGCGCAAACTTTGTTTCATTTAACGATGTTACATATAATGACGGCAAATTTAAAAAATTTGCAATTGATTCAGTAAAAAAATCTGCATCATTAACTGATATTGGAACTTTAGCTGATGCTAAAGATATATTAGGAACTGCTGGTATTTTAAAATTAGAATTTTCTGTTAGATTAGCTCAAGATTCTTCTAAAGATACAGAAGAATTATATTTAGATTTATCAAATTCTTTAATTACTGAAGGTGCTGGTAATAACTCTTCTTGGACACCTGATAAGACTGTTGGTGATGATATTAAGCAAGGTACAGCAACAGAAAAATTTAAAGTTAGTAACGCCGCTAGAGTTATGGTGAAATTAGGAACTAATACTGCTGTTATTTTAGAAAAAGGCGCTGGCCAAAATGATAATACAGCCGGATTACAAACAAACACTGATACAACTGGAGCAATGGGCTACTTAAAGGCTAGAACTGAAATTACTAGTACAAATATTCCTGCTTCAACTAATTATACTACACAAGCAATTAATGGAACTGCTGATATAAAATTAGGTACTGTTTCAAAAACAGCTACAAAAGTTACAGTAATTGTATGGCTTGAAGGATATGATTATGATTGCATTAACGCATTATACAAACAAATTTTATCAGTAAAATTAGGTTTAACATTAGGTGAAAATTAATAAAATATTTTAAAAATTAAATATGTATAACAGAAGCATTTAATTGCCTCTGTTATACATAAAACTTCGTTTTAGAAAGAGGACAATATGTTAGAAGAGAAAAAAGAAAAAAAATGGTGGGAGGTTGTTAGTGTTGTATTGAATTGTGTGTTTTATCTATTCGTTGCAATATTATTAATATTTTCAATTAGTAATTTAGGAATGAAGACTGAATTAGATATTCCAAGTATTTTTGGTAAAGGATATTTAACAGTTCAAACTTCGTCAATGGATGGAGAAGAAGAAGATTCATTTACTCCAAAAGATTTAATCTTTGTTAAAGTTATAACTGAAAAAAATAGAGAAAAAATAGTTAGTAAATTAGAAATTGGAGATATAGTTACATTTGCCTATTATTCTGATGAGATAGGAAGAACAATTCTTAATACCCACAGAATTGTAGATTTTTCTACAGGTAGTGATGGTAAGCAATATATAAGAACTCAAGGTGATAAATATGCTATGAACCCTGCATACAAATATGATCCTGATAACTTAAGTAGTGCTAAATTTGAAACTATATCATATGAAGATATTAAAGCTGTTTATACTGGTAAATGGACTGGTGCAGGCAATACAATGAAGTTCTTGCAAACATCAAATGGATTCTTGCTTTGTATAGTATTGCCAACGGCATTGTTCTTTGTTTTTGAAGCAATAATGCTTGTAATGAATTTTTTAAGAATTAAAAATCATAAGAATAAAGAAACAATGATGAAGGAACATGAAGATGAACTTGCTCGCATTAAAGCTGAATTAGAAAATGAAAAAGAAAAGATGCGTGCTGAACTTCTAGCAGAATTGGAAAAAAAAGAAAAAAATGAAGAAATAAAAGAGTAATTATTTCTTCTTGAAAGAGGATAAATTATGGTAAACTTCGCTAGGTATTTCATAGGTTTTTTAAGAACATTTTTCTATAATTTCAAGATGTTCTTTGTAAGATTATGGGAGGCATTTTCTCATGCATTTTTTAAAGATATTGTTAGTTATTTTGAAGATTTAATCAATGGCAGTAATGAGTTTAATGCTCTTGATTGGATTTGTGAAATTATTACAATGCTTATAATAGTTGCTTTCTTTATTTTCTTAGGTTTGAGAATTTTCCAAATTCTTAGAAGATATGTTAGATTTGTAAGAAGAGAAATAGAGAAAGATGACTTATTAGAAGAAGTATCACAATTAAATACTAAGACTGCAGAATTGATTGATGAAAAGAATAAGATTTTAGCATTAAAGGTTTCTAATTTAGGTCTTGGTGGTGTGAATAATTATTCTGAAAAAAGTGATGAAGAAAATCTTACTAATGAAATGTCTAAAGACAAAAAAGTTGTTAGCGATTTAAGATTTATTAAACTTAGTGCTGTTGATGAAGAATACAAAACAAAGATTACATCAATTATGATGGGACCTGATGATATGCTTAATTTACAAGAATTAGTTAATAGATTTATTAATTTTTCAGCGTCACAATTACATTTGTATTATGATAAAAAAGTTATTAGAGCATATTTCGCTGGACTTGCCACAAGCAAAATTTTGATTTTACAAGGTATATCTGGTACTGGTAAAACATCTTTACCGTATGCGATGGGAAAGTTTTTTAAAAACGATGCGGCAATTTGTTCTGTTCAACCTTCATGGAGAGATAGAACTGAGTTAATTGGATATTTGAATGAATTCACTAAAAAGTTTAATGAAACTGATTTTTTGAAAGCTGTTTATGAAACTAGCTATCGCGATGATATGAATTTCATTATTTTAGATGAAATGAATTTAGCTAGAATTGAGTATTATTTTGCTGAGTTTTTATCAATAATGGAAATGCCAGATAAGAATGAATGGAAAATAGATTTGGTTCCAGATACTTTAGCAAATGATCCTAAGAAACTAGTTGATGGAAAATTATTGATTCCTCAAAATGTTTGGTTTGTTGGTACAGCTAACCGTGATGATTCAACATTTACAATTACTGATAAAGTTTATGATCGTGCAACAACTATTGAAATGGATGCCCGTGCTGAATTAATTGATGCACCATACACAGAAAATGTTAATATGAATTATGAATATATGGAGCACCTTTTTCAAGAAGGAATAAAAGCATATCCACTTGATGCGAAATTAGTGGAAAAGATTCAAAAACTAGATGAATTTATTACTAAAGAGTTTAAGATAACTTTTGGTAATCGTATTATGAAACAAATTAATACATTTGTTCCAGTTTATGTAGCGTGTGGTGGAACTGATGTTCAAGGTTTAGATTACTTTTTGGCATATAAAGTTATAAGAAAATTTGAAACTTTAAATTTAAGTTTCTTACATGAAGAATTAAATCAATTAATTACTTTACTTGACAAATTGTTTGGTAAAAATACTTGCTTAGAAAGTATTAATTGTATTCAAAATTTTATTAAAAATAGCTAATTGTTTTGTTTAAGGAGGTTGCTATGGACGATATCTTTGTTAACGAAAAAGAAAAAGAAGAAAGTGAGGCAACTCCTTTAGATTTAAATTCAGATGATTTGGATATAGATGAATATTTTGAGACAGTTTCTACTAATTTAGATGAATTAGAAGTGGATAGTGCTTTTGCCAAACTTTTCTATGATTCATATTTATCTGGTGATAGAGTTATATATCAAAAAGATATTATTGAAACAAAAGTTTTTGATGAAGAATGGATAAAAACATTAGAATCATATTTTCCAAGTATTGATAAGATTGCAAACACTCCTAAAACAGGAATCAGATATGAGCAAGAAATAGTTCCTGTTGAAAAGGCTAAGAAAATTAATTCTGAATCAGTAAGACATCTTGCTTCACATACACATTTTGTAAAAGAAGTAAGAGATGGAAATTACGTAATTCCCAAAAAGATTTTAACAAGTTATGCGGAACAAGAATTCTCAATTTATGAAAATAGATTTATTAAAACATTGATAGATAGATTGTTTGTTTTTGTAAATAACAGATACAATGTTATTAAAGATAATGTTTTATCATCAAACAAAAATCATGTTAATATATCGTCTGACTTTAACATTAACAATGCTTCGGTAAATATAAATGTTGATGTGGTAATCAAGAAAACTGTTAATAGTCAAAACGAAAAAAATAATTTATATTTACTAAAGCGTGTTGAAAAATTAAATCGTATGATAATGGCATATAAAAATTCCGAGTTATACAAGAAATTGATTAATGCCCCTAAAGTTAATCCTCCAATTATGCAAACAAATATTATTATGAAAAATCCTGATTTTAAAAATTGCTATATGTTGTGGTTGTTTTTAGATAAATATAATAAGTTGGCATATGATTTGATAGTAAAAGAAAAGAACAAAAAAATAGATAAAAAAATAGAACATGGATTTAATCAAACAGCAATGCTTGCCTATCTTTCTAGTGAGGCTAATGAATCAGTTAGAAAGACAAAGTTTGATGGTAAGAGTGATGAAAAGACAATTAAGAAAAGTGCTAAACAGATTAAGAAAAATGAAGATGATATCATCACTAATCCAGAAGTACTTTCTAAGGAAGATAATAGTATAAATGAATATTATTTAAAACAATATAAAAATATGTTTAAGAAAAACATAGATGAATTTAAAAAAACAGCATCAAGTGATGAAGTTGCATTAAAGCAAGCAATTCGCATGGTGAATAATATATCTAATGCTTTATATCAATCATATTTTGAATTAGAAGACGAAGATATATTTACAAGACTTGTTAAGGATGTTGATCCTAAAGAAGAGTTTGATGAAACGAAAAAGAAAGCTCAAATTGCTAAGATAATTAGAGAAGTAAAAGAAGTTGATTATAACAATGCAATTCGACTTGAGAAACGTCTTAATAAAGATATGGCTAAAGCCAGTACTAAACTTATTAAAAGTTTAGAAGGAAAAACCAATGAAGATGCTATTTTTGAAGTTAAGAATAATTTAGATAAAGAAATAGATATATACAAAAAAGCTAAGGCTAAAGCTACTTCTAGTGTGGTAACTTTAGATGGTAAAAAAATAAAGGTTGTTAAGGCTAAGGAAGACTCAAAGAATAGTCTTAAACTAATAAATGATACTTTGAAAGAGAAGATGCGTGAAATTAGTAAAAATGAAAAAGAAAGAACTAAACAAAAAATTAAAGAAATGCAAGCTGCTCATTCAAAGAAAGTTAATGATATTATTGCTTTGGAAAAAGCTAATTTAGATAAAATCTTAAAGGCTAAAAAAGAAAAGAAATTAAAACAAAAAGAAATTCAAGATAAAAAAATTAAAGAATTTAAGTTGAAAGAAAAAGAAAAATCTCGCTCACAAACAGAAAAAGTTAGAAAAGAATTGAAACAAAAAGAAATTGAAAAAGCTAACGAAGAAAAAAGCAAAAATAAAGATAAATTAATTAAACTAATGAATAAGGACCAAAATGGTGATGAGAAAAATGTTTAAAAATAAAATGTTTTTAATGGCCTTGTTTTCATGCATATTATCTTTAATAGCTTTTGTTAGTGTTGGTTATGCTTGGTTTGTAACTGTTAAAAGTAATAGTGCTAGCTTTGTGGCTAGTGTTGGAGAAAACGGTTATGAATATCAGTTCTCACAAGTTATAGGTAACAATATTATTCAATCTGATACTTATACTGCTGAAAAAGCGATGCCAGGAGAGATGAATATATTTCTTTTGATACTTTCTAATACAAGTAAAGATGTTTGTAATTTAAATGTTTATTTTTCTGATTTGCATTCTGAAAGATTTAATGATGGAGTCTTTACAAGTGATTATCAAAATGCCTATGAAAAGATACAATATTCATATAGTTATAGATGCGATTTGCTTGTTGAAGTTCCGTATAAAACAGAAATAAAAGAAAAAGAAAATGAATTAATCACTGTTCCAAGCGATGAAAAAATTGAGGAATGGGGATGGAAAAAGATTACAACTAATAGTATGATTAGTCCTGAATTTACATACTTTAACACTATTAATAGTGAAGGCGAGGATTTAACTAATTATTATTTACTAAAAGATTTTAAATTAGAAGCTGGCAAAAATGTAGTGCTATATTTTACAGTAAAGTTTCAACCAGAACCCATTTTTCCTAGTATATATCAAGATATTATTCCTAGTGATATATCTTTTGATGGCAGGTTTTATTCTAATCAAAGATTAGTTATTAAAAATTTGATAATAGATAATAGTATTGGTGAATAGTATGAAAGAACCTAAAGTAAAAAGTATCATCAGCAAATGCTTAGGGATATTTACTTGTTTATTGTTTGTTTTGGCTATTGCCATAATAATCGTTGGAATTAATGCTTATAAAAACAACAAACCTACAAAAATATTTGGTTATATATATTCGGTTGTACCAACTGATTCAATGGAACCTGTAATAAATGAAGGTGATTTCATTCTTTCAAAAGAAGTGCCATTTGAAAAATTAACAATTGGTGATGATATTATTTATTATTCAAAAAGCAATAAGATATATATAGTTCATAGAATTGTTGATGTTAATTTAGATGGTTCGTTTATTATGAAAGGTGTTAATAATAGTACTTTTGATACAGAGTTTGTTACTAAGGAAAATTATGTGGGAAAAGTTGTTAAGGTTTTAACACTGTTTAAAATTGGTGGTTTAATTGCAAATCACAGAAGTTTAATATTTTTAATTTTAATGTTATTGTTTTTCTTTCTTTTAATCATTGAAATAGGAAAAATGTTTATAGCGGTTAAAGAGGAAAAAATCGCTAGTCAAAATAAGAAAAATGATGAAGAAAAACAAAAATTTATTGAAGCAGAAAGAGAAAAAATCAGGAAAAAAATACTTGAGGATATAAAAAAAGAAAAAGGCAAAATCACTGAAAAGTGATGACGCAAAACTATAGGGTCTGAAGCTAATTAGTGTATGACAGCCAGTCGCCAGAAAACGGAGGATTGTATGAAAAGAAATGCTAAAAGTTTGATTAGCATAATAGCACTTTTCATTTTAGCTATAACGCTTGCCACATCTTCATATGCATGGCTTATTTCTTTAAGAAGAAGTAGCTCTATTGTTTTTGTTAGTGGAGAAGTTCGTTATGATTTGGTTGGTAATTTATGTGAACAAGATTATATTGTTCCTGAAAAACCATTGATTAATGACCCATATATACTAACAAATCATAGTAGTGTGGATTCTGAAATAAGGTTTCAACTTTTTTATCAATTTGTTACTGATGCAAATAGTCCAATTGATAATGAGAAGTGGAATGGATTTGATGATACCAATAATCAACAAATAAAAGCTAGTATTGGTGATGATTGGGTTTATTTTAAAGGATGTTGGTATTATGGTGGAATTATTGATGGCGATAGTATTAGTGGTAGTGTAATAAAGGGTTCTGAAAGCACAAGTATCACGGTACTAGAAAGTTTAAGTGTTAATGGTGACAACTATGGTAATATGGGAAACAGAAATGTAAAATTAATAATAAAAATAGCTTTTCAAGCAAAACAAAAAGATTATGTTGAATGGAATGAATTAGGTTTTGCCATAGATATTTCTTAGGAGGAAAAAATATGAAAAAGAATTTAAAAAAGAAAATTATACTTTTAAGTGGTGCTATTGTTGTTTTGCTTGCTGGTCTTGTAGCAACAACTCTAGCATGGTTAACAGACACAAAGACTTCAAACATTAACTTTGTTATGGGTGATGTTAATTACGAATGTCAGTTTAATATTAATAGTGATAGTATAGTAGTACCTGGTCAACCTCTTTTTAATGCTGATGCTATTACTATTACTAATAAATCAACTGTAGCTACAAACGTAAGAGTGAAAATAACTGTTACTGAAAAAGATAAAACAGATTTAATAACTGATATAGTTGAAATAACTTTTGATGAAAATTCTGATTGGGTAAATGATGGTGATTACTGGTATTATAAAGGAAAACCTACTTCATTAACTGATGATAGTGCTAATATTAGTGCTGCTACAGTTCCTTCTGTTGGTGATGTTTTAAATTTTAATGTAAATATGACTTTTGATGGAAGCAAAGTAGGAAATGATTATTCTGGGAAATCATATACAATTACTATTGTAGTTGAAGGAAAACAAGCAGAATATGTTTTATGGGAAAATATGGCAAATATTGATTTTACAACAGGGCTTGCAAAATAGATAAGTAAAAATGAAAAAAGTAATAAATATTGTTGAATATATATTAATAGGACTTTTTGCAGTTATAATAGTATTTTCTTTAGGATTATACATATGTAATTATCGCGCAAAAATTGTACTTTCAGGTAGTATGGAACCACGTATTTATACAGGTTCGCTTATGTATTATAAAAAGATTTCTGAAAGTGATGTTTATGACGTAATAAAAAATGATACTATTATAACTTATGAAAGAGAAGATGGAAAGGCAGTTACTCATCGAGTTATTAGTTATGATAAAGAAAAAGATATAATAATAACTAAAGGTATAGATGAAAATAGTGCTAATGATGCCCCAATAAAGGCTAGCCAAGTAAAAGGTATATATGCTTTTTCAATTCCTATATTAGGATTTATAATAAATTTTATTAGAAATCCTTTCGTTATATTGTCAATAGCAATAATTGTTGTACTAGTGATTTTGTTTAATTCATTATACAAATTGTTAAAAACACATCAAAAGGATGAATGATACTCAATACTATTTAACAATTATTTAATTAAAGAGTTTGGTTGGGTATTGGCTTTTTTCAATACCCATTTATGTTTTTAGAAAGGAGTGACTGTTTTGATTATAAATAAATTAAGATTTAAAAAGGCAGTAATGTTTGGTGCTATTGTACTATTCTTTTTGCTATTTGTAGGCACTACAGTTGCTTATATTACTAGTAGAATTAATGAAAATAAAGAGTATGTCATTGGGACTGTTAAGGTAAGATTAAAAACCTATTTTGAAAAGGATGGTAATATATATGATCCCGTTTATTATACTGCTGATTTAGGAGATAGTGATTTTACTAAAACTGGAGTTGTGAAGATTAATATATCTGCTCGTGATGATATATATTTTGCTGAAAATTTTAGAGTTGATGTTGAAGTATATAGTGATGTTGATACATATTTTAGAGTTGCTACATATGAACAGCTTACTTTACTTTATAAAACTGGAGATGTTACTCGTGAATTAGCTGTTGTACAAGATGGGTATACAGATTTTAATTATAATTTTAAATCATCTAGTAGTGGCCTATTTTATGATAATAGAGAAAAAGATGGCTTTATTTATTGTATGGAAAAAGTAAAGAGAGTTAATGAAAGTTCTCCTTTAGTAATTCCTTTAATTAAAGAATATTATTCGGATAAAATGTTTGGTACTAGAGATAGTAGATATTTTCTTCAAATTGGATTTATTATCGAAGCAGTACAATATTATGATGGGGCACAAAATAATTGGGATTTGGAAAAAACCCCTTGGGACACTGATTGGTAGGTGCTAATATGAATTTTAAAAATATTTCAAAGAAAAGTTTAGGATTATTGTTAACTTTTATCATCATTGTTTTTATATTTTTATGTGTATTCATTGATAAAGGTAATAGCATAAAAGTATCTGCTGATAGTAAATTTAGTAATGATTTTTCTTTTTTTAATGCTTTAATTAATAGTGAATCTACTAGTAGTGAAAAGATGGTAGATTACAATAGTATTCATAATATAATTGAGAAGTATATGAATGATTCATCTTTATCATCTTCAGTTAGAGATGAAAAAATGAGTGATGAAATAAATGAGTTTGTTTTAGACAAACGAGTAACGATATCAACTCCTGAAGAGTTATACTATCTATCAGTTGATGCTTGTTATAATTGGAAAAATAAAGCAACAGCTAATATTTATCCAAATTTAAAAACAATAAAAACAATTTTAAGTTTTAATTATTGTTTAATAAATGATATTGATTATTCGAAAATGAAGTCAAAACAATTTATTCCATTAGGAATTGATTTTATTACTCCTGATGAAGAAAAAACTAGAAACTATTATCCATTCACGGGAAGTTTTGATGGTAATGGTTTTAAAATAAAGAATTTATATTTGGCTGGATATGACTATATATCAATGATTTACAGATTTAATCAAGATGATCAAAGTACAGAAGTAGATATTGCACTTAATAACTATTATTCAATGTTTGCAAGTGTTGGTGAAAGTGGAATAATTTGCAATTTAATAATTGAAAATCCTATTTTTGAATTATTAGATATTCCTGATGGATTAACTAATACATCAATTTTGGTTGGAGAAAATAATGGATTAGTTTATAATACTGCAGTTATAGATAAACGCACTAAAATTAGTTCAGGTGTATCTTTGGATGATTCAGGTATTATTTGGAATTTGCAATTAGGAGCAGTACAAACACAAACATTTTATGCTAGTGGTTTAGTAAATAAAAATAACAAAACAGGTAAGATTTATAATTCCTATTACATTAGTCAAAGGGTAGTAAGTAGTGGTTCAAGTTATTTATTTAAAAGTTATCCTATTGTCTGCGAAAACAGTGGGGAGATTAGTGGGGTTTGCTATAACGATGATTTGATTAGTACTGATAATCTTGATGTTTTGGGAATAAGCGCATATAGTAGTGAAAAAATAACTACTGGTGAAAATATAAACATTAATAGTGTAAGCTTAAGTTCAAAGGGAATAAATGATGAGAGAATATGGCATTTCTATGCAAGCGATAGTTTGCCTCAAATTTTTGGATTAGAATATGATGAAAGTAATAATTGTTACTTGATAAAGAAAGATATTGATTTAATTACATTTTCAAAACTTTTATCTTTAAAAAGCAAAACATATGGAAAGCAATTTAATGAACATACATATGTTTTAAATAATAACATAGATATGAAAAATGTTAATTATCCTACTCCTAAAACGGAATTTAAAGGAGTTTTAAAAGGTGGAGATGATGATTTTTCTTTAGATTCAAATACCAATAATAATAAGTGTATATTGAATTTAAATATTACTACTTCTCACTATACAGAAAAAGAAGTGTATTATGGATTAGTAGGTATAAACAAGGGAACAATTAAAAATATTAATTTTATAGACTCAACTATTTCTTTAGTTGGTGATAATAGTGATTATGGAAAAGTGATATATGCTGGTATAGTTAGTGCATATTTGAGTTCTGGAAATATTAAAAATATTACTAATAGAGTTAATGAGAATACTAATTATTTTGATTTTAGTAATTCTGGTTTAGGAAAAACTTGTATAGGAGGAATAGTTGGCTACGGAAGTGGTAACATTAGTTATGTTTGTAATCTTAATGGTGCTATTGATGGTAGTGCTACGCACAATTATACAGATTATAATACATCTTTAGAATATTATTATGGTGGAATAATAGGTGGAAGTAGTGAAAAGGGGTTAAGAGTTGAATATGCATATAACAATGCTAATATAAAAACAATTAACAATGTCATTACTGAAAATGAAGTAGTTATTTGCGCTGGTGGCATTATTGGTAATATGAATAATAATAGTGAAACTAGCAATGAATATTTTTACTTAACAAATGATGGTAGCATAAATGGAGCCATAGATAATAGTGCTTCGGCTAATATTTATGTTGGTGGCGTGTTTGGAAAAAGTAATAATGGAATTAAGATATCAAAAAATAATCGTGATTTAATTAGCGGTAGATTTGAAAATAATGGTATTATTGTTAGTAAATACAACGCAAGTACTAAAAACTATTTAGCTGGTATTGGAGTAAATACATCAGATATTAGTAAAGTTAGCTTTTCTTATATGATTAATAATGCTGGTTTTGAAATAGAAAACTATAATAGTTATAATAACAACAGAAATATATATTATAGTTCAACAATATTAGATAATGGTAATGGTATTATTTTATCAAGAGCTTATAATGAAGCTTCTTATACATATGATTCTACATTTTTTAATGAAAGTGTGGAAAGTATTAATATCTCATCATTTTTTATGTCTGTTAATGATAAAGAATGTGAATTGTTGTATTGTCAAAACAATGGTAATATTACAATTGATGGTGGCGAAAATAACGTCAATGGGGAAATGAAAGTAGCAGGCATTACTTTAGCTAATAAAGTTGATTATAAAAACGTATCAATGTGTGGTAACATTATAGTTAATGGAATTTGCAATAATAAAGATATATATATATCAGGGATATCTTGGATTTTACCAAGTTTAAATAATAAAACTTACAAAGCCATAAATTGTATTAATGAAGGCAAGATTATAACTAGTAATATTAGTGGGAATACATCTATTAGTGGTGTTAGTGGAACATCACAAACAAGTACTAGTTTCAGGGCAACTATTAATTCTAATAATCTTTATGTAGCAGGATTATTTAATTTAAATGTTGGTTCAATCACTAATTCTATGAATAGAGCTGATATAACTTCTGATGATGGTAATGGGGCAACTATTATTGGTACGTGCAATACGTTCGTTGGAGGAATAGTTACTTTTAATTATAACTTTATACAAGATTGTGCTAATTCAGGTGATATCACATATATTAATTCAAGTAGTGGTACTACTTATGTAGCTGGTGGTGATACACCAAATTGTTTATATGGTGGATTAGTTTTTGCATATAATGGTGGACTTGCACTTGGTGGTGTTGTTAGTGCAATGGCCGATACTAGTGCAACAATTTTAGCTGGTTATAGTGATGAAGTTGTAGAGCCTGCGCAAATAGTTGATTCTTCAAACAATGGTAATATATCAGGAAAAGCTAATCAATATGTTAGAAGTGGTGGAATATTAGCTGTTGCTTTGGGAGTTGAATTAACCGCGGGAACTGCATCAATTGATTCTAGTAATAATGGTCAAAAGAAATTTTCTTGGTGCACAGTTGGTAATGGCGATAGAATAGCTAATTGTAAATTGTCAAATGGATTGAATTTTGGAAATATTACCGCAATCTCAAATAAGATAGGTAATTTAGATGGAACTCGTGTTACTAGTGGCCAAAACAACGGCAGTGGAACTTCTCAAGGTCGTAGACCAGGAATTTTTGCTTGTAGTGGTGGAGTAATATCATATGGATTATGTATAATGACTAGAATGTTAAATCATGGAGTTATTGTTTCAACTGATGTTGCTGGTGGAATTGTAGGAGCTACATATGTATTAGGTAGTGCAGACACAAGTAACCTTACTATTACATATTGTAATATTGATACTGCTATCCATTATGGAAAAGTAAAAGCAGCTAAATACAGTAATTATAGTAATTTTACATATACCGTGTTAAAAGATATCACAAATAGCAATTATATGAATAATTCAAGTGATACAAGTTATATCTATAAAGATGAAAACACATTTATTTTTCCAAGCCAATCAGTTAGTTTGTCATTATATCCTAATGCAAGACGTGGTTTTGGAGGAATATTTGGACGTTTACAAAGAGGTAATAGTGGTGTAATGCAATCAAATAACTTTGTGAATATTTTAAATATGGATTCTAAAGTTGATATGATTGGTAGAGTGGATGGTTCTTCATATGGAGCTTATATATTTTATAGATTAAAAGTAACAGGAAAAGAAGATACGTATTATTCTGCAAGAAGTAATGATACAACACAAGCATTAGTTGTTGGTTATACTACAGGAAGTACTACTACAAGTGAATTAGTAAATGCTTTAACAGATAGTGATATAAAATCTATTACAATTACAAGAAGTTTCTGGGGAAATAACTACACGTATAGAATTACTTCAGTTACGTTAGATTCACTTGAATATGAAGAGATAACTACAAGTACAAGAAGATATGCACCATACAACGAAAATATAAATGGTAACAATTACACTTCAAATTATGCAACTGAAACTGTTCAAAGGACTGTAAAAAAACAAAGTTCAGATAATAAAACTATTAGTCTAAATACTACTATTAATGGAAATGTAGTTGTATCAGGTAATACTAGTGTATCTAACTTAAATTATAGCAGTAATAGAGCAACTGTAACTAATCCTAGTAATGTGGCTAGTTTATTACAAAATAATATAAGTATTGGTTCTAATAGTAGTAGTTCTACAATTAGTCAATATCAAATTGAAATAGTAACCGATGATAAGAGTGATACTAGTAAAACATATATATTCAGTGATAGTTTTCCTTTGATGGATTCAGAACAAGCTAATTATATATATGCAGCTAGTAATGATGTATTAGCAGATAGATTTAAAAATGAAACATCACTTAATTATAAACCAAATGGCATGTATGTTTTAGCAACAACCAAAGGTCGAGATGCTGGTGATGTATTACCAGGAAATCTTAAAATTGATGATTTGTATAAATTAAATGAGAAGGATGAAATAAAATATATTGATTTGTCTAATGTAAGTTCTAAAGATTTAATAGATAGTGGTTTAAACGTTGAGGAAATGTTATTAGATTATAAATCAATGTTTCAAATTAGTTATAGTGATAAGTCTTTGATCCAACAAAAAGATGATAATGGTTCTACTTTATATGACTTAGTTTTATATGATAAAAATAATAATTCTCCGATTTTAAGAGGAGGGCTTGTTGGAAGTGATGAGTATGGTTTACCAACAATCACGTTTACTGTTTCTAATAGTGCTTTTAATTTTGTTAATAATAAGACTGATTTGAATTATTATGTTAAAAGTGCAGTATTAAGTGAAAATGCAGTAATTGCTAAATATGGTATTACTGCTAATGAACACCATGATTTTAGAAATTATTATAACTTAAGAAGTAGTAATGTTTTAGATGGTATATATGAAGCAAGTATATCTGGAACTTTAACTAAAAATTCTCGTTTAGAATTTGAAGATAAAATACGTGTATATTCTGAAATAGCTTGCAATGTTAGTAGTCTAGTTGAAAAATATGTAACAGATTATAAGATTATTATTGAGTGTGTAAGTGAAGAGTTATCAGTAGACTTTTCTGCTGTTGTTGATAGTGCTAGTAGCATAGTGGATTCAATCACAAATGGTTATATTATTAAGAATAATGTTTCTCCAGATGGAAAAGTAGAGTGTTTATTCACTGATAATAATGGTGTTTTGGCAAGTGAATATGAACTTTCTGTTATCGGATTATACAGAGAAAATACTTTGATAGATAGTGCTTATTATAAATTAGAAATAGTAAAACTTAATAATAGGCAATTCGGTTTCACAATTTCCTTTAGTAATAAGTTAATATCTGGGGAATATGAAATCAGATATCGTTACTATGATAATATAATAGAAGATTATTCTATATTTATAACAAAAGAAAAATCTCAATATTATAATATTACTAATGTTTTTTATAACACTTTTAGTTATGATATAAGTGGTAATATTTTAGAATTTCTTGAAGAAAAAGATACAGATTTTATTACTTACATTCAATTTGGATATATGTTTTCTAAAGTTAAATATGGTTTGACTAACAGCATTGATTTAACTATTGAAACTATAAATAATCTAGAAGAGATATCATATTTAAATAATGTAGATAGTTACGTAATAAAGATAGATGATACTGAAATCGAAAGGATATATGTTTCTGAATTTTCAAAATTAATTAAAACAAGTGTGTATTATACATATACTAATGGTAATAGAGAATATGTAATGACATATGTAATTGAAAATGAAGTAGGTAGTATTAATACTATTGTTCATAGAATTGTTGAACGTGAACCAGATAACATAGTAGTCTATAAAAATAATAACATTCAATATGGTACTACATTTATAGTTTATCGTGAGGATTTACTAACAACATTTGATATTGATTTTGGATTTGAAATTGACAGAGAAGTATTAAATGGACAAATTAAAATGTTGCTTGATGAAATTGTTTTTGATGAAGAAGAGATGAAATCTAAGATTTATTTGAACATAGGAACATATTATTCTGTTAATATTACTTCATTATTAGAGCCAGGGTCAAAAGGTTATAAATTTATTTTGGTTCGTGATGGTGAAGAAAAAGAAATGCTAAGTATTGTAATAGATAAATTACTTGGTAAAAGTGCTTATTTAGAAGATATAGATTTTCAACTTGATAGTGATACTACCTTAGTATATCCTAATATATATGAAGTAGATATGTTAGGAAATAAAATAAGCAATACTCTCTATGATGCACGTACTTACTATGGTGGTATTGATTATGATGGTGCTGATAATGATAATGTTAGGTATTTTAGAATTGATGGAAAAGTTACTAATATTAGTTTAGATGACTATAGTCCTTCATTTACGAATCCTATTGGTTCTAGTATATATAGATATACTGGAAGTAATTGGGATGGTAGTGATACTAATAATTGGTCAACTGAATTGAAAGGTGATTTTATTGGTAACGATGAAGAGAAAGATACAGTTATTCTTTATAAAATTGTTTCTGAAGATGGAGAATCTACAGTTTATTATTTTATTACTGCTAGCGATATATTATATAATTTAACTATTAGATTTACTATTTATTATCGTTTTGCTAATGGTAATATTGTATTGGGCAGTGATCCTAGTTCTCCAATCAAGAATCAAGTAGTAGTTATTACCATTAAAAATTATCAATTGCAAGGTGATTTAGCTGATTATTCTGTTACGATTGATCCAAATGATCCTAATCATATTATATATCCATATGAAGCAAGTGAACTTGATAAAGAAGGCATAACAAAATATATTACTGGTTTGAATAATCAAATGTCAATGTTTTATTATCCTATTGATGCAACAAAATATCAGTATTCGTTTGGACGTAATTATAGTGGATGCTATGGTTTTACGGCTATTACTCCAAAATATAAAGGTGAAAGTAATGGTACTTTGATTAATGGAAGAAGATATGAATATGATATATATCTTGCGACGGGTTCTAAAGGAACATATGGATGGAATAGCGATTCTTATAAACTTCATGATTTAGATTTAAATAATAAATATGATGGTAAGTATCACTTTATTAGTGGTTCAACAAAAAATCGTATTAGAGAATTTGCTTTAGTTGTTAATGAAAAAACATCAGGTGGAAATTGGGGATTAACTGATGAAGATATAAGTTGGGATAAGTAATTTAGTTAGATGGCCTTTATGGTCATCTTTTTTTAAAAAATATACATTTATGTTCAAATTAAATATTTAATGTGGTATAATAAGATATAAATCATATAAAAAAGGAGAAAGATGATATGAAAGGTTTAAAAATTGCTATTATTGGTTCAGGTAGTACATATACACCAGAATTGATTGAAGGACTAATAAACAAAAAAGATAGTTTACCTTTAAAAGAATTATATTTGATGGATATTGAAGATAGAAAGTTAAATATTGTTGGTGGTTTAAGTCAAAGAATGATTAAAGCAGCTGGTTTAGATTGCAAAGTTATTTTAACAAAATCACTTGATGAAGCAATTGATAAAGCAGATTTTGTTTTGGCTCAAATTAGAGTTGGAAAACTTCCAGCAAGAGTTCTTGATGAAAAAATACCTCTAAAGTATGATTTGATTGGTCAAGAAACTAATGGTATCGGTGGATTTTTCAAAGGAATGAGAACTATTCCAGAAATAATGAAAATTGCTCATCGTATGGAAGAGTTATGTCCTGATGCATGGTTAATTAACTTTAGTAACCCTTCTGGTATGATTGCTGAGGCAGTTTTAAATAATACAAAAATAAAAATGTTAGGTTTATGTAATGTTCCTATTAATACTATTGATGGAATCAAGAGCAAGATGGATTTACCTAATGCTGAAATTGAATATGTTGGATTAAATCACTTAGCATGGATTACTGGAATTAGACAAGATGGTGTTGATTATTTGCAGCAAGCTATTGATGAAGGAATTAATGGTGCAGTAATGCAAAACATCCCAGCATTTAACTTTACTCATGAATTGATTAAAACTGTTGGTGCTATTCCCACTTCATATTTAATTTATTATTATTATCGTGATGCACAACTTGCTAAAGCAAAAGAAGCTTTAAAATGTCGTGGTGAAGTTTGTATGGAAATTGAAGAACAATTACTTGATATTTATTCAAATAGTGAATTACATACTAAACCAGAACTTTTAAGTAAACGTGGTGGGGCTAGATATAGTGAAGTTGCTATTAATTTAGTTAATTCAATATATAATGATATTAATGATATTCAAGTAGTTAACTGTTTAAACAATGGTGCTATCCCATTCATGCAAGATAATGATGCTGTTGAGGTTTGTGCAAGAATTGGTAAAGATGGTGCTAAAGTTATCAAGACGAATTGTAATAATGAACATATTAAAGAATATATGTTAATGATGAAAGCATATGAAAAACATGCTGTAAAAGCTGCATTAACTGGTGATGAAAATGAAGCTATGAGAGCTTTACTTATCAATCCATTAGTAGGTGACTATAAGAAAGCTAAACCATGTTTCGATGAATTAAAAGAAGCTCATAAGGCACATTTACCACAATTCTTTAAAAAGGAAAAATAGAATATGAGAAAATATATTATTGGTGTTGATGGTGGCAATACCAAAACTGATTATTTCTTATTTGATAATGAATGTAATTTTATAGACTTTCATAGAGCAGGTACATGTTCTCATGAAGGATTACCTGATAGTTTTGAAGGTAGCTATCGTGTGATGAAAGAGGAATTTACTAAATTGTTTGAAAGAAATAATATTACTGTAAATGATATAAGTGCGGCTGTCTTTGGCCTTGCTGGTGTGGATACTCCATATCAAAAGAAAAGACTAGAAGAAGTAGTTTCTAGATTAGGATTTGCCAATTATAAAGTAGTTAATGATTCTTTTTTAGGCATTAAAGCAGGAAGCACTAACGGTAGTGGTGTATGTTCTATAAATGGAACTGGAACTAGTGCTGGTGGAATAGATGAAGATGGCACTTATATTCAAGTTGGTGGAATAGGCGGAATTGTTGGCGATGAAGCTGGTGGAAGTTGGCTATCTAGGAGAGCAATTACTGAAACATACAATTATTACTATCGCTTTGGTAAAAAAACATTACTTTCTGAATACGTCTTTTCATATTTAGAAATTGATGATCCATATTATTTGATGGAAGCAATAAGTGATGTTTTACCAAGAAAAAGAAAAGAGTTAGGAATCTTAGGAATAAAAGTATTTAAATGCGCTAGAAAAGGCGATGAAGTTTCACTTGACTTATTAAAAGAAATGGCCAACAACCTTGCCAGAAGTGCTGGTGGTTGTGTAAAAAGCCTTAATTTTCAAGATGGTGTTGATGTAATTTTAGCTGGCAGTGTTTGGGTAAAAGGAGATCATCCAATACTAATTGAAACTTTTAAGGAAAAGATTAATGAATATACAAAGAAAAAATGTAACATTATAGTTTTGACAGTACCTCCAGCAACCGGAGCAATCATTTGGGCAAAAGAACTTGTAGATGGTAAATTTCCTGATAAATCAATTCGAAAATTAATATGTGAAAAAGTACAAGCTCAATTAGAAAAAATCGAATCTAGAGGAAAATAATGGTAATTTTAGGGTCAAAATCACCAAGAAGAAAAGAAATATTAGAAATGTTAGGAGTGGAGTTTAAAGTCTTCACTCCAGACGTTTTAGAAGATGTTAGTGTATATAGAAGTCCTTCAGAGTATGTAAAAAAGACAGCTTTAAAAAAAGGACTTGCAACTTCAAAAATATTTCCTAATGATACTGTTATTTGTGCTGATACTATTGTAACACTAGATAAAGAAATACTAGAAAAGCCCAAAGATAAAAATGACGCCAAAAAAATGATAACTATGTTAAATGGTAGATATCATCACGTCTTAACAGCTGTTTACATTAAAAAAAATAACGCTAACTACGACCTTTTTGTAACAAAAACAAAGGTATATATTAGCAAAATGAGCGAAAATGAAATAGAAGAGTATATTAATACGGCTGAACCATATGATAAAGCAGGTGGATATGCAATTCAAGGTATCTTTGCTAAATTTATTGAAAAAATAGATGGTGACTATTATACCGTTATGGGACTTCCTTTAAACGAAGTATATAAAAAACTGAAATAAAATTGGTGGTGAGGGAATGGAAAAACTACTTTATATTGAGATAAATGCCTTTTGTATGGCAATATCATTTTTAATGTTTATTAAAGTGTTTAGCCATGAAAAGTTAGAAGATAGAAAAGTTTTAAATATTGTTTTCATAATGATGATGTCCTTCTTTGGTTCTGATATCGTTTGGAAAATTTTTAATGGTACAAAATATAGAACTATAGTATATTTATGTTGCTCCCTATATTTTGCCACATCAGGTGTATTTGCATATACTTGGTTGGTATACTCAGAAATTTTCTTAAATACAAAATTCTTTCAAAAAAAGATAAGGTATTTTATCACTTTTATACCAGCATTAATATTAATTTTTCTTTCATTTTCTGATAAAATTATATATGTCCTTGATGAAAACAATTGCTATCAAAGAGGTGATTTTTATTTTCTTCAACCTCTAATTACATTTGGATATATGATACTTGCATCAATTAGAAATCTTTCTTTTTCTAGAAATAAAAGTTATACAGTGAGAATTAAAGCAAGAAGCGTTTCTAAATTTGCAATATATCCTATTGCATTTGGATTAGCACAAGTATTCTTAAAAGGAATCCCACTTATTGCAATAGGTGCTACACTTTCGATAATGAGTATATTTATTGAAATTCAAAATCAAAAGATAACTAAAGATTATTTGACAAATTTGAATAATAGGTTTGATTTACTTAACTTTTTAGATTATCAAACTTCTACCCATAAACACAAGAATTCAAATCAAATACTATATGCCTTATATTTAGATATTGATGATTTTAAAATGATAAATGATACATATGGGCATACTGTTGGTGATAAAGTTTTATGCATAGTTGCTGATGCACTAAAAGAAGTAGAACATGAAAAGAAGGTTTATGCAGCAAGAGTTGGTGGAGATGAATTTGTAATCATATGTCGCTATGATGATGAAGTAAAGGTTAAAGAATTTGTTGAGTATGTTAAAGATAAAATTGCTATGATGGCAACTGAAAAAGAGTATGATTTAAAAGTAAGTATTGGTTATTCTAAATTTGAAGATGCAATGGATATAGCAAAATTTTTAGAATGCGCTGATAAGAAATTATACAAAGAAAAAAGCAAATTAATAAAGAAAAAATAGTGAAGACCTATATATTTTGTAGGTCTTTTAATGTAGCTTTAATATGCAATAAGACTTAGAAAGAATATTCTAATTTAAGTAATATATAAGAAAAATAATAAAAAATTTAAAGAGGTTAAATATGAAACAAGTTGTTGTTTATGTGCATGGAAAAGGTGGTAGTAGTGAAGAGGCTAATCACTATAAATCATTATTTAAAAATAGTGATGTTATTGGTTACGATTACAAATCAACTACACCTTGGGATGCAAAAAAAGAATTTAAAGAGTATTTTGATACACTAAAAGAAAAATATGATTTTGTTATTCTTTTAGCAAATAGTATTGGAGCATTTTTTTCAATGTCTTCTCTTACAAAAGAACAAATTGATGTTGCTTTTTTAATTTCACCGATTGTTGATATGGAAAAGTTAATTTATAATATGATGAAATGGGCAAATGTTACTGAAAATGAACTTTCTTTAAAGAAAGAAATAGTTACTAACTTTAATGAGGTTTTATCATATGACTATCTTTGTTATGTTAGAGATAATCCTATAAAATGGGATGTTAAAACCAATATCTTATATGGTGAGTTTGATCATTTAACTTCTTTAGAAACTATTAGTAGCTTCGCAAAAAGAATTAATGCAACTTTAGAAATAATGAAAGGCGGAGAACACTGGTTTCACACAGAAGAAGAGATGAAGTTTTTAGATTCTTGGATTTTAAAAATATCTTGACTATAAATGTAAAAATTTGTTACATTATTCGTGTGGGGCTTCTCATACTCTAAGATAGTTTAATTAATTATCTTGAGTTGAGTATTTATTTAATGAGGGAAAAAATTAAGCTTTCTTAGAATTAAGAAAGCTTTTATAATTATAAAAATGACTAGGGATATTTATGCTAAAAATGAGAGGCTATGTTAAAAAAATATTTATTAAGAACTAAAACTTTAACAGTTATAATTATATTTTTTACTCTTATTCAAAGTTTATTAAATTCTGGAATTGCTATAATATTTCAAAATATAGTTAATTACGCAGAAATGGCAAAAAGACAGAGCATTTCAATTAAATTATTTATATTATCAATAATATTTTTATTTGTATATATCTTAATTTACATAATGAGCAATTTCTTTAGAAGATATTTTAGAACAAAACTAATCATAAAAATTGATAAAGAAGTAAAATCTGATTATTTAAAACTTTTACTTAGTAAAGAATTGGTTGATTGCTTTAATTTTTATAGTTTTATCATTTGTAATAATAATTTATACAACATTATTTGAAAAAAAGTTTGCTAATTTAAAAAGCATGATTTCAAAGAAAAACATAGACTATGTAACAAATTTGAAATATATTTTAGAAGGTTATAATATTATTAAAAATAATATGGCTGAAGAAAATGTAAAATGTAAATATAAAAAGACTTTAGATGAGGGAAATAGGTTTAAAGGCAACTGGTGGAGGTATTGCTTTAATCATAATAATTATAAGTTTGTATATGATTGTTAAATCAACAGAGTGGTTAAATAAAGATTAACTTAGGGATATATTAAAAAAAGTCGCACGTAGAGAATGATGTCTGTCAAGTAGGCATCAGTTCAAACGCACGGCTTTTGTTTTAAGATTTATTTAGTAGTATAAGCGATTAATAATTTTAAAGTATTAATAACACCATTTAAATGAGTTCTTTCCATTCCGTGAGAGGCATGAACACCAGGTCCGATTAATGCTCCTTTAATGTTATTTCCACCTCTTAGGGCAGCAGAGACATCAGATGAATAGAAAGGATATACATCAACTGCATAATTAAGATTATCATTTTTAGCTAACTCAATAAGTCTATTAGTCATTTCCAAGTTATAAGGACCAGCATTGTCTTTTGCACAGATAGAAACGTCTTCTTCAGTACAGCTTAAGTCTTCACCTATACATCCCATATCTACTGCTAAAAGTTCATCAACTTGAGGTATATAACTTGCACCAAAACCAGTTTCTTCATGAGTTGATATGATAAATTTAAGTGTTTGATTTGGAGTTATGTTATTAGCTTGATAATAATCAATTAAACCAAATAAAATAGCAACGCTTATTTTATCATCTAAAAAACGAGATTTAATATAGTTAGAAGAAGTGATTGTTGTTTTTGGATCAAGGGCTATAAAAGCACCATTTGTAATTCCTAAATTTAGGACGTCTTGTTTGTTTTTAACAACTTCATCAAGCCTAATATGCATAGTCTCATCATTTCTAGGAAGACTTCTTGAGTCTTTATAAACGTGAACTGCTGGAGCATTTGATAAGAATGTTCCTGTATATACTTTGTTATCACGAGTAATAATGTAGCAATATTCCCCATCATAAGTTGGTAAAATTGGGCCACCTAGTACACTAAATCTTAATGTTCCATTACTATTAATACTTCTAACGATTGCTCCTAAAGTATCAACATGAGCAGATAGTCCTAAAGTATAATCACTTTTTCCACTAATTTCTATTATTAAGTTTCCATTATTGATTCTTTCACATTTTAGATTTCTTTTACTACATTCTGTTTTTAAAAATTCAATTACATTAGTAGTATATCCAGTAGGTGATGGTATTTCTAAAATTTCTTTCGCAAATTCTAGTATCTTTTTTCCAAGTTCATTTAATTCCATTTATTTTGCTCCTTTCAAAATTTCTTCTAATTCTTCTAAAGAAAAAGTATATTTTTCATTGCAGTAATGACAAACAACTTCGGCCTTTTTATCTTTATTTATGATATCTTCTAAATCCTTTTTTGGTAGTGTTGCAAGACCTTTTGCAAAGTTTTCTTTTGAACAAGGACATTTAAAGCATACGTCTTTTTTCTCAAGAATTGAGTAATTGTTATCAAAGATTAATTTTAATATATCTTCTAAATCAGTATATTTTAAAAGCAAATCACTCATTTTACTTAAAATATTAATTTTATTTTCAATATAAGTTATATCTTCTTCAGTAGCATTAGGAAGAAGTTGTATAATTATTCCTCCACAGACTTTGCAAGTGTTATCAACATCAAACAAAGAACCTAAAGAAACTAGTGATGGCGTTTGTTCACTTTTCATAAAATAATATGTAAAGTCCTTAGCTAAATCTCCTGTTTGTAAAGGAATAGTTGAAGTAAATAAATCTTTAAGTTTCAAATCTTTTATAACATCAATATAGCCATTATAACCAAGTGTATAGACATCATCAAGACCTTCTTTATTAGTGAAATGAACATGATTCCTTTCAACATAACCTCTAACAGTTCCATTAGGATAAGCATCCACACAGACAGTTCCAATTGGTCCATTTCCATCAATTTTTATTGTTAGGGCTTCTTCACCTTTTAGCATTGCTCCCATCATTAGACCAATTGCCATAGTTTTTCCTAAAACGCTAGCAGCACTAGGCCATAGGTCATGTCTTTTTATAGCCTCATTAGTAACAGATGTTGAATTAATTATATAAACTCTAACTCTACTTTCTAAGGCAAGAGCTTTTAATAATGTATCATTTGCCATATTTTTTTCCTTTCTTAATCTATATATATATTTTAATCCATTTCTTTATTTAAATCAATAAATTTTCTTTTAAGAAATAAAAAAATATGATATAATAAAGTGAGTTATAGATTGGAGCATTTTATGGAAAACAAAAATAAAGAAACAGTTAATCAAACTAATAAGGTTGTTGTTGAGAGCAAATATCGTAAAGATTTGCATCGTAGTTTTTATTTAATACATATGTTTAGAAGATCATTATCTATTTATTTTATTTTTTTGTTAGCTGCCTTTGTAATTTATATGGCTGTAAAACAAACAATTGCTACACCAACAGAAACTAAAACAATTATTTCTGTATGGGTATTGAGTTTTGCAACTGTTATGATAACACCGATGATTATGTTTTTTAGGATATCATCAGCTACAAAAAGAGAAGCAGAGGCAAGAAAGGACACTGTTGAAATCTTAGAAATTACTAAAGATAAAATTCTTAGAAAGATAAATAATGAATCAAAACTTACTTTAGGATGGTATAATGTTGATACAATTTATGAAACAGAAGAGGCTTTCTTTATATATATTAATGATGACCAAGGATTGGTTGTGGCAAAAGATGGAATTGTCAAGGGCGATAGTGAACTTTTAAGAAAATTAGCTATGAATAATTTAAAACCTAATAAAAAGGGTAAAGTTCCATTTAAAAAAATATATAAGGATTAGGTGTGAAAATGTTATATATAAATGATTATAAAAGTTATAAAGAAGCAAATAAAAAGTTTTTTGATGTATTAAGTACAAATAATTCAATGGTCTTTGATCGTTTTAGTGATATATTAAAAGTTTTAGGTTATATTGAATTGATGCATGATACTAACAAAGTAGATGAAGATTTAGAAACTATTTTTGAAACTGGATATTTTTATTTATATGGGCAAATGGAAACAGTAAAATTGTTCTATCATAATTATTTTAATTCTAATTATGAAGAGTTTTCAAAATATGAAGTTTTGATAAATTATTATTTATATTTAGAAGATTTATTAGATACTTTAAGTGATGATGGAAAATTAATTAATAAGAATGTAAAAGAAGGAATTGATAAGATAATTAAAAAAATTGATACTATTTTAATGGAGCATTTAACATATAGTGATAAAATGCTAGAAGATATCAATTGTGAAATTAATAGTTTGTCTATTAAAAATACACCTCTAACTACTCAAGAAGTGTTTGGGATGATTGCTGAAGAACTTGATTTATGATTTAATGAGCAAAAGTATTACTTTTGCTTTTTTAAAAAAATATCACTTTAAATTTATTTTTCGACATTTTTTTGTAAATTAAAATAATATAATGTCTCTAAGAAGGTGATATGAATGGAAATATTAGTTTTAGCTCCGTATGAGGCTAAGTTATTAAAGGCAGTTTCATCTGCAAAAAAAATCAATTTAGGAGATTTCACATTAATTGGTAATAAGAAAAAGATTTATGAGACCTGTTTTAGAAATAAAATAGATTGTCAGGAATTTGGAATTATAGATTGTGATGAAGAAAGAGATATTATAGATTTCACAAAAAAGTATTTATTGAAAGAAGTAGCATATGTAATAATCGGTAATATTTCCTATTACTATCAAAAGCAATTGTATTCAATAAAAGAAAATGATGATTTCAATTATATTAATATTATTGATTTTCCACTAATTAATCATTTCCTTTTTGTTAGTAATTTTTCTCATAGAGAAAGAGTTGATTTTGAAGATAAAAAGAAATCAATTATTAAAGCATATAACTTTATGAATAAACTTGGAATAAAACGAGCTAATGCTGCTTTAGTAACAAGTATAAAAACAAAAGCTGAAGTATTAGAATCAAATATAATAAAAATGATATTAAAAGATTGTAATTATCGAATGATAAATATTGTTGATTCATATAAGTTATATGATTTGTTTGAACAAAATTCATTAGTTAATGTATATAAGAATAATATTAATTTATTAATATTTAAAACTTTTGAATCAAGTAATACTTTTTTAGAAACACTAAATGTGTTAGGAACTTGTAAAATAGGTTCAATATTAACTTATAATAATAATTATATTATTGATACAGCGGATATAAAAAATGAACACAACATTATTTTTTCGATGTTAGTGTTATTAAAAGTTTTAAAAAATGAAGAAATCTTAGTGGAAACTAACTAATTGTTCTCCTTGTTTGAGACTAAGATTTACCTTAGTCTCTCTTTTTTAATTTTTTTTTAATTTTCTCTTGCTTTTTTATTTTAAATGTAGTAAAATAGTAGAGCAGTCTGATGTGACGGCAAAATGGAAAGGTAGCGAAGTGGCTAAACGCGGTGGACTGTAAATCCACTCTCTCCGAGTTCGGTGGTTCGAATCCACTCCTTTCCACCATTTTTTTATAGGACCATAGCCAAGCGGTAAGGCAACGGACTTTGACTCCGTCATTCTCAAGTTCGAATCTTGATGGTCCTGCCAATTATTGAAATTAGCCACATTTTATAAATGTGGTTTTTTTATGAAATAAATAATGTTTGAATTATTATTTGTTTTTTGATATAATAAGTAAGTGTTAAGAGGTGTAAAATATGGCGAATGAATTAAATTTAACTGAACAAGAAATAGTGCGTCGCGAAAAGATGAAAGATTTATTAGATAAAGGTATTGATCCATTTGGAAGTAGATACGAAAGAAATTCTAATACAAAAGATATCAAAGAAAGATTTTCAAATAAAACTAGAGAAGAATTAGAAGAAATCAAAGAAGTAGTTAAAATCGCTGGACGTATTATGACTAAACGTCGCCAAGGAAAAATTGGGTTTATGCACATTCAAGACCGTTTTGGTCAAATCCAAATTTTCTTAAGATTTGATACTCTTGGTGAAGAACAATATGACTTGTTTAAGGTTGCTGATATTGGTGACATTGTTGGTATTGAAGGCGAAGTAATGAAAACTCAAACTGGTGAGTTAAGTGTTAAAGCTACTACATATACTCATTTAACAAAAGCTTTACGTCCACTTCCTGAAAAATTCCATGGATTACAAGACAAAGAAGAAGCTCGTCGTAAAAGATATGTAGATTTAATTATGAATGAAGATGCACGTAGAATTGCTTTTGCAAGACCAAGAATTATTCGTGGTATTCAAAAATATTTAGATTCACGTGGATTTGTTGAAGTTGAAACACCAGTTTTAAATCCTATTCTTGGTGGAGCAGCCGCAAGACCATTTGTTACTCATCATAATGCTTTAGATATGGATTTCTATTTACGTATTGCAACAGAATTATATTTAAAGAGACTAATTGTTGGTGGCATGGAAGCAGTTTATGAAATTGGTAGATTATTCAGAAATGAAGGTATGGATGCCACTCATAATCCAGAATTTACAACAGTAGAAGCTTACCTTGCATATGGTGACTTATCAGATATGATGACTTTAGTAGAAGAGTTAGTTAGTGGACTTGCTAAAGATTTACTAAATACTACTGAAATCGAATACTGTGGTAAAGAGATATCATTAAAGGCACCTTTCAAGAGAGTTCATATGGTTGATGCCATTAAAGAACAAACTGGAATTAATTTCTTTGAAATAAATGATTTAGATGAAGCCTTACGCTTAGCAAAAGAACATAATATTGATGTGCCTAAACATCAAAGATCATTAGGACATATAATTAATTTATTCTTTGAAGAATATGTTGAAGATACATTAGTTCAACCAACAATTTTATATGGACATCCAATTGAAATCAGTCCATTAACTAAGAAGAATCCAAAAGATCCTCGTTTTACAGATCGCTTTGAACTTTTTATTAATGGAAAAGAATTTGCTAATGCCTATACTGAATTAAATGATCCAATTGATCAACGTGAAAGATTTGTAAATCAATTGAAAGAAAGAGAGCTTGGAAATGATGAAGCCAATGATATGGACAATGACTTCATAGAAGCATTAGAATACGGTATGCCACCTACAGGCGGAATTGGAATTGGTATTGACCGTTTAGTTATGTTATTAACAAATACAGATACAATTAGAGATGTATTATTATTCCCTCATATGAGAAATAAATAATATGCTAGATCTATGGCTTATTTGGCCATAGATTTTTTATTTTTTTAGCACTATGAAATTCTATATTTTAAAAAAAGTTTGACTTTTTTCCACATATGGTTGATAATATAGTAAAAAGTGGTGATATTATGTTTACAAGAATAGGAATTGACGTTATTAATTCGCTTACAATTTCAGAATTAGATATATTAAGGTATATTGATAATAATAAAAAAGAAATTTTAGATATGAGTATTCAAGATTTATCAAAATCTGTTTTCTTTTCAACTACTAGCATTATTAGACTATGCAAAAAAATTGGGTTTAGTGGATTTTCTGAATTAAAATACTATGTAAAAGAAGAAGTAAAAAAAGCAGAACAAAATTTAGTAAATGAAACTTTTGAAAGTATTCTTGACAATAATGTTAATTCTATAGTTGAAACAGCAAAGCTTTTAGATAAAGATAAGGTGAATGAAATAGTAGATTTAATGTTAAAAAAAGAAAAAATTCATTTTTTTGGTAAAGGTTTAACATCTACTGTTTTAGAATATGCTTCAAAGCAATTATTAACTTGTAATAAAGCTAATTTTAATTATCAAGATACACATATTGCATATTTAGCTTGTGAATCAATGAATGAAAATGATATACTGATAGTGTGCAGTTTGAGTGGCAATACTCATCAAGTTGTTAGAGCAGCTCAAATTGCTAAAAGCAGGAATGCTAAAGTTATAACGATTACAAAAAATGTAAATAATGAGCTATCAAAAATTGGAGATATAAATATAAGCATCTGTTCTGATAATAATCCTAAATCTATATCTGATATATCTTCTAGAGTGCCCATGCTTTTTGTTTTGAATATTATTATAACATTTTATATAAAGAAAAAAATTGGATAGGGTTATTTGCTAAGAGTTAACTTTTTTGGTTTGGTAGGAGTTAACTCTTTTTTCTTGTAATTTATTACTTTTTATGTAATATAAAAAAGATTGGTTATGGTTTATAATTAGTATATATGAAAGGGGTTTCACAAATGAAACAAAAGAAGTATAAAGTAACAATAGTTGGTGGTGGCAGTACATGGACACCAGGATTATTAAAAAGTTTATGTGTTAAAAAAGAAAAATTACCATTAAAGGAATTAGTGCTATTCGACAATAATGGAGCTCGTCAAGAACCAATAGGTAAATTTGCTCAAATTTTATTTAGAGAGGAAAATCCTGAAGTTGAAGTAATATATACAACTGATAAAGAAGTCGCATATAAAGATGTTGACTATGTATTTTGTCAAATCAGAACAGGCGGATTTAAAATGCGTGAACTAGACGAGAAGATACCGCTAAAATATGGCGTTGTTGGTCAAGAGACGTGTGGACCAGGTGGATTTGCTTATGGATTGAGATCAATTCCAGATATGATAGAAATAGTTAATGATGTTAGAAAAATGAGTAAAGATGCGTGGATATTGAACTATACAAATCCTGCTGCAATTGTTGCGGTAGCGTTAGACCAAGTATTCCCAGAGGATAAAAGACTGCTTAATATATGTGATCAGCCTATTAACTTGTTAAAATCATATGGCAAGATTGTTAATATTGATTTTCATGATTTGAAACCAGTATATTTTGGGTTAAATCATTTTGGTTGGTTCAAACATCTATATAATACAGAAGGCGTTGATTTATTACCTGAGATTAAAGAAAAAATTTTAAAATATGGATTTGATCCTGCTGACAAAGAAGAACGTGATCCATCTTGGTTAGATACATACCATATGGTGAAAAATATCCTTGAAAATTATCCAGACTATTTGCCAAATACATATTTGCAATATTATCTTTTCCCTGAGTATAAAGTTAGCCATTTGAATAAAGATTACACTAGGGCTAATGAAGTAATGGATGGAAGAGAAAAAAAAGTTTTTACTGAGAGCAAAAAAGTTATAGAAAGTGGTACTGCTAAGAATTCACCACTTGCAGTTAATGAAGCACATGCAGATATGATAGTTGATTTGGCTAGTGCACTTGCAAATAACACAAATGAAGAATTTATTATGATATTACGAAACGAAGGAACAATTTCTAATTTGCCAGATGATGCAATGGTTGAGGTTAATTGTGTTGTTGGGAATATAGGCCCTAGGAAAATATCAGTTGGGAATATACCAACATTTCATAAGGGATTAATTGAGCAACAATACGCATATGAAAAATTAGCTGCAGAAGCATTTTTTGAAAAATCATATAAAAAGGCTTTAGCCGCACTAACACTTAACAGAACAGTAATTGATGGCTATAAAGCAAAGAAAATTCTAGATGAATTAATAGTTGCAAACAAAGGCTATTGGGAGTTATTATGAAGTTAATTATTAATGCTGATGATTTTGGCTTAACGAACTCTGTTACATATGGCATATATGATTGCATTATAAATGGGGTAGTAACATCTACAACTCAAATGATGAATACTAGTGCGACAGAATTGGCTTCATCATTGATAGAAAAAAATCCTGATTTGAATGTTGGTCTGCATATTAATATTACATTAGGTAAACCTCTAACTGATTGCAAAAGTTTATTGAAAAATGGTCATTTTATTAAGCCAAAAGATTTGAGTAGCGATGATATTTATGAAGACAGTGAAATATATAATGAAATAAGGGCTCAATATGATAAGTTTGTGCTATTGAACAAAAGAAAGCCAACACATTTAGATTCACATCTCTATATTCATCAGGTATCTGAGAAAGTTAGGAAACAAGTAATTAAGTTGTCTGAAGAAGAAGAAATACCAGTTAGAGGGTATGATAATAAATTTTTCAAGGCTGCTTATTTTGAAAAACGATTTAAGGTGCTAAAGAATGATACTTTAGATATATTAAAGGAAAAATTTAAAAGTATTATAATTGATAATATTAGTAAAGAAATCGTGGAGTTGATGGTTCATCCTGGATATATTAGTGAAGAACTATTAGATATATCTTCATATAATAGTTCCCGACTATTAGAAGAGGCAGTATTAGCAGCTAGTGATATTAAAGATTTCTTAAAGGAATATAATGTAGAACTGATAAGTTATAAAGATTTGGAGAGAAAATAGTATGGCTGATATAGAACTTATAAATGTCATTAAAATTTATGGCATAAGTTTAAAGAAAAAAAAGAAGTTAAATAAAGATTTGCTAGAAGGAAAAAAAGCTGTAAACAATGTTAGTATAAAAATACCAACAGGAAGTTTCACAATTTTAGTTGGTCCAAGTGGTTGCGGAAAAACAACTTTACTTAGAATGATTGCAGGATTAGAAGAGATTACATCAGGTACTATTAAGATAGGAGATATTGATGTTACAAACTTAGAGCCTGGAGATAGAGGGTTGGCAATGGTTTTTCAAAACTATGCCTTATATCCTCATATGACAGTAAAAGAAAATATTGAATTTGGATTGCTCAATGCTAGAATTCCTAAATTTGAGATTAAAGAGAGAGTATCAGAATCACTTAAAATTGTTGGATTAGAGGAGTATCAAGATAGAAAACCCGCAAACCTTTCTGGTGGTCAACGTCAACGTGTTGCTCTTGCAAGAGCAATATCGAAAACTCCTCAATGCTTCTTAATGGATGAACCTTTATCTAATTTGGATGCAAAATTACGTTCTGAGATGAGAACAGAGTTAATTCAATTGCATCAAAGATTAGCATCAACTTTTGTTTATGTAACTCATGATCAAATTGAGGCTATGACAATGGGAGATAATATTATAGTCATGAATGAAGGTATTATTAAGCAACAAGGATCTCCATCAGAAATTCATAATAATCCTAATTGTGTGTTTGTTGCTAAGTTTATTGGTGATCCAGGTATGAATATAATTAGAATAGATGAAGAATATAGTATTGGTTTTAGGCCAAGAGATGTTGAATTTGTTGAAGAAAATGAAAACGAAGAAAATGCAATATTTGTAGAAACAACTATATTAAGCTTTGAAAATCACGGATCTGAATTTTTATATTTAGTAGATTTCAAAGGTACAACTGCTTTCGTTAAGGAATTGTCAAAGAATAGTAGAAAAGTAAATACTAAGATTAATTTTATTATTAAAAAAGAAAACATTTATGTGTTTGATAGTTGTGACAATAGAGTATATGATCAAAATGAAATTGAGGTAGCATATGACAGATTTAAAGCTTGTTGGAAAGAAATATAATGAGTTTTGCGATGCTATTGATGAATTGAAACTTGTAATTAAAAAAGCAAAATCTCAAGATGAAAAGGAAAGACTAAAAACTAGAATAAGTGAACTAAAAACAGAGTTAAATGATTATAAAAAATCATTGAATTCAGAAGAAATTGAAGCATATAGGGATTATCAAAAAATAAGATTGGATATCAAAAGATGCGAAAGATTAAAGAAAATGGATAAACTAGAAGCTAAAATATTTAAAAAGCTTAATCCAGCTTATATATATATGATTCCAGCTGCGTTTGGAGCAATATTCTTTACAATATTACCTGCAATCTTTATGATAATAGGTTCTTTATTTAAAGTTGATTTAGTTAGCATTTGGGATTCTTCTTTTAAAGGTTTTTGGAATTATGAGATGATTTTTACAAGAGATACAGAATTTGTGAAGGCTATTGTTAATACAATAATATTTGCTTTTTTTACTGTTATACTACTTATGGTAATAACGGTTTTAATGGCAACTTGGTTAAGTAAAAATACAAAGATTCATAATTTGTCACAAACTATGGTTTTTACGCCACATATTGCTTCTATGGTTTCTGTATCAATTCTTTGGATATTAATGTTGGATCCCAAAGGTATCATAAATCAAATATTAAGTATTTTTGGTATACAAGGTCCAAATTGGCTTATGAACACAAGCACCTCATTATTTTCTGTTGCTTTTGTAACAGTTTGGAAATCAATTGGATATTATGTATTAATTATTATAGCGGGACTACAAGCAATTCCTCCATATGTATATGAAGCAGCAAAACTTGACAAAGCAAATAGTTTTACAGTTTTTAGAAAAATAACAGTTCCGCTTTTGTCTGAAACATTAGTATTTGTATTTATAATGAAATTTATTAATTCATTCAAATCATTCGCTGCAATAGATTTAATGACACAGGGTGGGCCAAGAGGTTCTTCAATGGTTTTAGGTTATTGGATATATAATGCAGGTAGAGTAAAATTTAACTATGGATTTGCAATGGCCGGTGCAGTAGTTTTAACAATTATTATTTCTGTGTTTACTTTTGTGGCATATAGATTTTTCAATAAGAAATCGGAGAACTGATTATGTTAGATGAAAAAAAATTATCGTTTGCTACAGATGCATATTCGGCTAAACATCTGGAGGAAAAAAACAAATATCTGTTTCTAGTAAAAATTAAAAAAAGGGTTAAATACGTACTAAAAATTTTAAATTATTTATTGTTAATTGCAGTTGGGTTGTTCTTTGTTTATCCATTTGTATGGATGGCATCAATGTCATTAAGACCATTAATAGATGCATTATCGTTTGATCCAGGATTGATTGTAAAACATCCTCAATGGCAAAATTATGTTTATGCATGGAGACAAGCCCAAATAGTTCACTATGTAGGAAATTCAATTAAGTATTCAGTTTTGGTATTGACATTACAATATTTTACAATTATTCCAGCTGCGTATGGCTTTGCAACTATGGAGTTTAAAGGAAAGAAATTTCTTTGGGCAACAAAATATTTAGGTATGATGCTTCCAGCAGAGGCTACTTTAATACCAGTATATTTCTTCTATAGTAAAATGGGTTTGGTTGACACATGGGGTGGACTAATACTACCATCATTATTTTCAATGTTCGGAATTTATATGTTTATGGGAGCATTCAAACAAATTCCAAAAGAAGTGATTGAGTCAGCAAAGATGGATAAGGCAAAGAACAGAACAATAATGTTAAAAATCATGATACCTATGGTGGCACCAGTAATGATTACACATTTGCTTGTAACTTTTATTAGCAATTGGAATGAATATTATTGGGTATTGGTAATGACAAATTCTGAAAGTTTAAGAACGTTACCGGTAGCACTAAGGGGGTTACTTCAAGTAGAAGATGGGGTTCCTGAATGGAATATCGTAATGGCAGGAACAATGATTCAATTGGCGCCTATTATGCTAGTTTATATTTTTGCAAGTAAACAAGTGAAGATGGCGATGGTCGGTGGTAGTAATAAAAACAAAATTAGTAAATGAGAGAAAGGAAAAAGAAAATGAAAAAAATTATTAGTTTATTAGTTTTATTAGTTTGTGCATTTGCATTTATCGGTTGTAAAGAAAAGGAACCAGCTAAAGAAAAAGACAATGTTCTTTATCCAGAAGATATGGAATGGACTATTTTAGAAGCAAAACATGAAAAACCTGTTGAGATTAAGATGTGGATACCAAATTCAGCCACATCTTCTATGGGAGCATCTATTGGAAAACTTGCTGAGCTTTATAATAATTTCCAAGCAACAACATATCCAGGTAAAAATATTTCTGTCGTTGTTGAGTATCAAGGTGGTAGTAATGCATTGAATACAAAATTGCAAGCTGCAATTTTGGCAAAGAATAACCCAGTTATTTCCGCTGTTGGTGTTTCATCTGTTCCGCTATACGAATCAAAAGCAATTGACTTAAGAACAGTATTTACATATGATGAAATTAGAGGATTGAACCAAGGACTATTACAATATTCATTATATAATGGTAAATTTATGTTAAATCCTTATTTCCCAAGTGCGAGTAATATTTTAGTAGTTAACAAGACACTTGTTGAAAAATCAGGATTTACACTTCCAACTCCAGAATCAATCATTAACAAACCTGAAGAATCAAATTGGACTTGGTCTGAATTCTTGAAGATAGCAAAAGGAGTAACTAAGATTGATGCAAATAATGATGAGAATAGTGTTTATGGATTTGCAACTTCAAGCGTTGACCCAATTGGTATGATGTTCCAACAAAATGGAAGATTATACAATGATAATATTACAGATATCGAATTTGATAAGAATGATAAAATTAAAACTGGTCTTGCATTCTGGAAGTCATTAGTAACAGAAAATGCTATGAGAAATCCTAATTCAAGAGCTAATCATGGAAGTATTATTACATCAGAATTCTATACAGGAAAAGTTGGAATGATTTTTACAACTTCTTCTAATTTGAAAACAATGACTGAAAAAGCTAAAGAAGGTAATTTTGAAATTGAAGTCTTACCATTTCCTAAAAAAGAAGTATTCTTTACTAACCAAGGTGGATCAGGAATTATTATTCTTGACAATAAACCTATTGAAGAACAAGAAGCTGCTGCTGATTTCTTAAGATGGTTAACTCAACCTGCACAAGTAGCATATATGTGTTCACAAACTGGGTATTTACCAGTAAATTCAAAAGCAGTTAATGAAGCTGCATTAGAAGATGTATATGAAAAAACTCCAATGATGAAAACAGCTGGTGAATATATGAAGTTTGGTATTCGCTCTCCTCAAGGAAAAGCAAAGACTGCTGTTGACAAAAAAGTTAATGAATATGCAAAGCAAATTTGGTCAGAACCAAATAAATCTATTGATGATATCGTAAAAGAATTGATATCTGAAGCTAAGTATGAAATCGAGGCTAATAAGTAATGAGAATATCGAAAGATATAATTACTTTATCTATTGTTGGACTGGGTGGGCGTGCAAACGCCTACCTTAACGCATTAGAAGAATATTATAGTGGTAAGTATAGATTAGTAGCAGTTGCTGAACCTGATTTAGAAAAACAAAAGATGGTAAAAGATAAATATAACATTCCTACTGAAAATATTTTTGCTGATGATATTGAATTTATGAAAAAAGATAGATTGTCAGATGTTGTTATGATTACAACACAAGATAAACTTCATTTTCGTGAATTTGCTGGATTATTAGCGAAGGGCTATGATATAATATTAGAAAAGCCGATAGCAACTACAATTGAGGAAGTTATTAAGATGAAGGAGTTGGCTAGTAAATATCCCAATCAATTAATAGCTGTTTGCCATGTACTAAGACATTCACCATTATTCACTAAAATAAAAGAAATAATAGATACAAATGAACTTGGAAAGATTATCACTATTCAGCATAATGAGAACATTGGATATTATCATTATGTTCATAGTTATGTTCGTGGTCCATGGAGAAATTCAGAAGAATCTTCCCCATTAATATTGGCGAAAAGTTGTCATGACTTGGATATTTTATTATATTTAACTAATTCACATGCTAAAAAAATAGCTTCATTTGGGACGCTAACAGAATTTAAAAAGGAAAATTTTGATGAAGAAAAAATGGCTGACTATTGTATTGATTGCAAAGTAGAAAAAGAGTGTCCATTTTCAGCACTGAAAATATATTCTTCACAAAAAATAAAATCTGTGGTTTTTGATTTGTCTAGTGTTGACAAAATAAGAAAATATTTAGGCGCTAGTCAATATGGAAGATGTGTATATAGGTGTGATAATAATGTTGTTGATCACCAATCAACAATAATAGAGTTTGATGATGGAATAACAGCAACATTCAATATTAGTGCATTTACTTCAAAAATAAATAGAACAATTAAGATTATGTGTCAATATGGAGAAATAAGGGCTTGCGAAAAGCCATATTTAATTGAAGTAACTAATTTTAAAACAGAACAAACAAAACAATATGAGATTGAAACAACCGCAACAGGGCATGGTGGAAGTGACAAAAAATTTATTATAAATTTCATGGAAGCGTACTTAAATAATGGAAAGTTTAATTCTACGTTATTATCAGCAGTAGAATCTCATATTATGGCATTTTTGGCTGAAAAATCGAGAATTAATGGTGGAAAAGTAGAAGAAATAAAATAGGTGTTTTTATGGAAAAAGAATTTAGTGTTTTTGAGGTCGCTCCGTTTCCAAGAAGAATTGGGGCTTGGTTTATAGACTTTTTAATCATATTTATCATTTGGTATATTTTTACTTCAAAAGATATGGATAAAATTAATAAACTAATGGAAAATCTAGATCCTGATGTTGATGGTAATTTAGAAATTTTTATTGAAGAAGTTTTTAAGTTGTACACGATTTTTATATTGAAATTGTTATTTACAAAAACATTATATTATACTATCACTCCAGCAATCTTCGGAAGAGGGAAGACTTTGGGAAAACTTATTTTTTCAATCAGTATGGTAAATAGAGAAAATTTGTGTGAAATATCACCAACAAGATTAGTTTTGAGAGAGTTTGTTGGAAGAGGCATTATTGAAACATTATTAATAATTCCTGGTATTATTTCATTTATATTTCTTTTTACAAAAGAATCTAGAACCATCCACGATAGAATAGCAAACACTATTGTCGAAAAAGATACTACTTTTATAGGTGAATGAATGATTAGAAAGATAAAAAAAGAAGAATATCAGAAAGTCATAGAATTTGCTAATGAACAGTTTGAAATTGATTTTAGAAAAGTTCAACCAACTATTTATAGTATAGATGAAAATTACAAATATCATTATATATATCAAATTGGCGAAGAGATTATCGGGACCTTTTTAGCTAAAACTCTTGTGTATAAAAATGTTAAAATGCTTGGTATTGGAACTTTATGTGTTAGAAAAGACAAAAGAAATTCTAATATTATGCAAGAAATGTTTGCATATATTAGTGAAAATTTGGAAAAAGATTGCGATATTATTTATTTGATAGGAGATAAAAAAAGATATGAGCGCCTAGGTTATTATAAGGTAGGTATTATTGGGACTTTAAAAATAAAGAACAAGTACTTATCGTGCAATACTGATGAGGTAGAAATAAAAGAGTTAACTGATATTAGCGATAAAGAATTTGAAATAATATCAAAGTATGATCCTGTATGTAGAAATAAATATGATGCAATGAAAATATATAAAGGAAGTAGTAAACAAAACATTATCTATTTATTAACTCAAAAAGATAAACGTAGTATTGTTGTTTTTGATCAACTCAAATTTGAAATTGTTGAAATGTTTGGCGAAATATCTAGTGAGGAAATGATAAAAACTATTATGTTAAAAAATAATAGCGAATACGTTAATGTAAATTCTGATTTTTCAACACTAAAAACAATGTATGAATATTGCGACAAGTATACTATGAGCAACAGAGTATCCTTAAAAATTATAAATTATAGCAACATAATCAGAAAATTATTTTCCTATAAAGGAAATAGATTTGGCTCTTTAAAATTTGAATTAAAAGATGAAACTATATTAATAAATTATTCTAATAATGGATTAGAAGTAATAACAAAAAAAGAAAAGAATGAAAAATATATTAGTGAGAGGGAAATAATTAATATACTATTTGGTAACATATATAGTATTGACTATATTGAAAGTAATATGAACTTAATAGTTCTATGGTTTCCATTGTGTATACCAAGTACATTAGTTAGCATAGATAGAGTATAGAGATTATGAAAAAAGAGAAAAAAATAATATATATAAACCTGGATGGTTTTTCATATTCATACTACCAATATTTGCATAAGCATAAATTAGATAAAGGTTTTTTAGAATTAGCAAATGATGGTATATTTTTTAGGAATTTATATAGTGGATTGATATCAATAACAAATCCAATGCAAAGTGCAATTCTATGTGGTGCTTGGAGTAATAAAACACATAATTTTTATCAGCATTTTGATAAAGAAACAAGAAAAGTTCTTAAACATTTTAGAACTTTTGATGCCGAAAATATCGCTCAACTTTTTTTGAAAAATGGTAAAACTGTGGTTTCAATTCACCAATTTATGCTTGAGAACAATCCTTGTGTTAGAGGAGAAAAAAATAATAATTATATTACATCACCTAAAGAGCATAGTAATTATAAAGACCGATTTGAATTATTAGGAAAAATAATTAAAAAGGAACCTATAGTTATTGATGAAAAAGAAATTGTGTATGAGGAATTTCCTGATTTTTTGGCCTTATATATTGATGATTTGGATTCGTTAGGCCATAATAATAATTATGAGCAGTTTTACAAAAAAAAGACATATGGAGAGAGAATTTTTGATATAATAAGTAGATTAAATGACATTCAAAATGAACTTGTTAGAATGAAGGAACTTTGTATAAGCGAAGGAATATACAATGATTTAATAATACTTTTGACCACAGACCATGGTATGACTCCTTTCTTTGGCAAGAGTCACTTGAATGAATTAAGAGATGATTTAAATTCTTTAGGAATCAAAGCAGAAGTAGCAACTTGTGTAAAAGATGATACAGAGGTGGTACTACTTCCTTATACTATTGAATGCTCACTTTACTATATTAAAGATCTTGATAAGGAAAAAAAGAGAAAAATTGATAATCTTTTAAAAAGTAAACATTATATATTAAAATATCTGTATAAAGATGAGATGATGAAAAAATATGGCCTTGATGATAGGGGCCCAGATGTATTAATATCACCAATATATAATGAACATTTCTATACCAAAGATTATTTAGAAAATTATGGCGGAAATCATGATTCATTGCATAAAACATCACAACACATTTTTGGAATGATATTTGGTGGGGATATAAAAAAAGAAGTTTTTACCAAGAGATATCGAAGTATTGATCTATTGCCATCAATTATAAGAAGTAATAATAATTACTTTTTGAAGGACTCAACAAGTAATAATTTGTTTGATGTTCTATCAAGAAAAGCTTAAAATACAGTTTTAAATATTGGGACATTATTCCCAATTTTTTTATAAATAAGATAGTAAAAAATATTCTTGAGAAATATGAAAAAACATGATATAATAGATAAGTGAATTGAAATGACTTTTAATCATGGATTTAATTTTAAATAAATACGGAGGATTATTAAAAATGGCAAAAAAAGTATTCCAATCAATGGATGGAAATCAAGCTGCGGCTTGGGCTTCCTATGCATTTACTGAAGTAGCTGGTATTTATCCAATTACTCCATCATCTCCAATGGCTGAATATTCAGATGAATGGGCAGCTAAAGGACAAAAGAACCTATTTGGTGCTCCTGTTAAAATTGTAGAAATGCAATCAGAAGCAGGTGCTGCTGGTACAGTTCATGGCTCTTTACAATCTGGAGCTTTAACTACTACTTATACAGCGAGTCAAGGTTTATTATTAAAGATTCCTAACATGTATAAGATTGCTGGTGAATTATTACCAGGTGTTATTCATGTATCTGCACGTGCTCTTGCTACTCATGCATTATCAATTTTTGGAGATCATCAAGATGTTATGGCATGTCGTCAAACTGGTTTTGCAATGCTTTCAACATCAAGTGTACAAGAAGTTATGGATTTAGCTGGTGTTGCTCATTTAGCAGCAATCAAATCAAGCGTTCCATTCTTACATTTCTTTGATGGATTTAGAACTTCTCATGAAATTCAAAAAGTAGAAGTTATGCCTTATGAAGTGTTTGATCGTCTATTAGATCGTGAAGCAGTAGATGCCTTCCGTAAAAGAGCATTGAACCCAAATAGCCCTGTTACTCGTGGTTCTGCACAAAATGATGATGTTTACTTCCAAGGAAGAGAAGCACAAAATAAATTCTATGATGCTGTTCCTGATATCGTTGAATATTATATGAATGAAATCAGCAAAGAAACTGGTAGAAATTATGCTCCATTTGTATATTATGGTGCAGAAGATGCTACAGATGTAATCTTTGCAATGGGTTCAGTTTGTGAAACAACTCGTGAAGTTATAGATTATTTAACTAAACAAGGAAAGAAAGTTGGTTTAGTTAATGTACATCTATATCGTCCATTCTCTGTAAAACATATGTTAAAAGTTTTACCAAAGACTGTTAAACGTATTGCTGTACTTGATAGAACAAAAGAACCAGGATCAATTGGTGAACCTTTATATCTAGATGTTCAAGCTGCATTCTATGGACAAGAAAATGCTCCATTAGTAATCGGTGGACGTTATGGTTTATCTAGTAAAGATACAACTCCTGGCCAAATTTTAGCTGTTTATGAAAACTTAGCTGGCGAAGCTAAAAATCATTTCACTATTGGTATTAATGATGATGTCACATATTTATCTTTACCAGTAAGAGAAGAAATCAATACAGCTGATGACTCATTAAGTCAATGTATTTTCTTTGGTTTAGGTAGTGATGGTACTGTTGGTGCTAATAAGAGTAGTATCAAACTTATTGGTGATAATACAGATTATTATGCACAAGCATATTTCGCATATGATTCTAAAAAATCTGGTGGTGTTACAAGAAGTCATTTAAGATTTGGTAAGAATCCTATTCGTTCACCATATCTAATTCAAATGGCTGATTTCATTTCTTGTTCATTAGATACTTATGTTGAAAAATATGATATGTTATCTTCATTAAAGGAAGGTGGACGTTTCTTATTAAATACACTTAAGAGTGAAGAAGAATTATTAGAATTCATGCCTAACTCATTTAAAAAACAATTAGCATTAAAGAAAGCTAAATTATATATTATTGATGCTATTACACTTGCTAGAGAAATTGGTTTAGGTAATAGAACTAATACTATTATGCAATCTGCATTCTTCAAATTAAATGAACAAATCATGCCTTATGATACTGCTCAAGAATTAATGAAGAAATATGCATATAAAGCTTATAGTAAAAAAGGTGATGCTATTGTAGAACTTAACTACAAGGCAATCGAAATTGGTGCTACAGGATTAAAAGAAGTTAAAGTTGATCCAGCATGGGCTAATCTTGAAGTTGAAACAAAAGTTGTAGATAATAATTTGCCAGAATTTGTTAAACGTCTTGCTAATCCAGTTAATGCAATTAAAGGTTATGATTTACCTGTATCTGCATTCAAAGGCTATGAAGATGGTACAATGGACAATGGTTCAACTGCTTATGAAAAACGTTACATTTCTACATTCGTTCCTGTATGGGATAAAGAAAATTGTATTCAATGTAATCAATGTTCATTTGCATGTCCTCATGCTGTTATTAGACCATTCTTAGTAACTGAAGAAGAAGCTAAGAACGCTCCTAAAGAAAGTGAATATTTAACTCCAGTTGGAAAAGGTCTTGAAGGATTAAAATATACAATGCAAATTTCTGTTGCTGATTGTACAGGATGCGAAGTTTGTGTTAACCAATGTCCAGGTAAGAAAGGTGTTAAAGCCCTTAAGATGGTTCACATTGATGATTTAATTCATGAAGGAAAAGATAAGACTGCTAATTACTTCTTTAACAATGTTACATATAAGACTGATTTAGTAGATATTACAGCTAACGCTAAGAATTCACAATTCGCACAACCATTATTTGAATTCAGTGGTGCTTGTGGTGGATGTGGAGAAACTCCATATGTTAAATTAATCACTCAATTATTTGGTGATCGTATGGTTGTAGCTAATGCTACTGGATGTTCATCAATTTATGGTGGTTCATTCCCTTCTACTCCTTATACAGTTAATAAAGAAGGTCATGGTCCTGCATGGGCTAACTCATTATTTGAAGACAATGCTGAATTTGGATTTGGTATGAGAATGGCAACTGAAACTTTAAGAAACAGAATCGGTTTATATATGGAAAAAGCATTAGAAGAAGGCTGCGCTAATGAAGAAATTAAAGAATTATTCAATGCATGGCTTGCTAACAGAGATTCTGGTGAAGAAACTAAGAAAATCGCTAAGAAGTTAATACCATTACTAGAAGCAAGTGATTGCGAAACTGCTAAAGAAATTTTGAAATTGAAAGATTATCTTGTTAAGAGAAGTCAATGGATCTTTGGTGGTGACGGCTGGGCATACGATATTGGTTACGGTGGATTAGATCATGTTATCGCTAACCAAGAAGATGTTAACATCTTAGTAATCGATACAGAAGTTTACTCTAATACAGGTGGACAATCTTCTAAATCATCTCCAACAGCTTCAATAGCTAAGTTTACTGCTGCTGGTAAGAGTGGTAAGAAGAAAGATTTAGCTGCTATAGCAATGAGTTATGGTCATGTATATGTTGCTCAAATCGCTCATGGTGCATCTCAAGCTCAAATGCTTAAAGCTATTAAAGAAGCTGAAAGCTATAATGGTCCATCAATCATTATTGCATACGCTCCTTGTATCAACCATGGATTAAAAGCTGGTATGGGTAAAGCTCAAGAACAAGCTAAACTTGCTGTTGATTGCGGTTACTGGACTACATTTAGATTCGATCCAAGACTTGCAAATGAAGGTAAGAATCCATTCCAATTAGATTCTAAAGAACCAGATTGGGATAAATATGAAGATCATCTAATGACTGAAACAAGATATGCACAATTAAGAAAGATTAATCCAACAAAAGCTGATGAATTATTAGCTAAGAATAAATATGAAGCTCAAAGAAGATACAAGATGTATCAAAGATATTTAGCAATGGATTATTCTAAATAAGATAATATAAAATAGACTAAATACTCCTTATTACTGAAAAAACAGTAGTAAGGAGTTTTTATATTTGACAAAGTATGATAATATATGGTAAAATTAGGTGTAAAGAGATGTTGATTTAGGAGATGAGTGAATTTAACTAGTAAGTAACTCTATCTTAAATTGATAGAGTTTTTATATTATTTACAGTAAAATTAATTAAAGGAGGGAACGAATTGCTAAAAAAAAGATTGATTATTATACTAAGTGCAGTTATATTAGTATCAGTTATTAGCTTTATAGGAATAAAAATGTATGCCAATCAAAAAAAATCTCCTATAGTAATGAATTTTGAAACAAAAATAGCAGGTAATGATGGAATTTATGAAATTGATGAAACAGTTTTAATTTCTAGTAATGAATTGTTATATTTATCAGTATCGTGGGAATATGTTACTAAAGTGCCTAAAAGTGGATATGATATTTTTTCAATTAATACAGGAAGAGTATCATATGAGTATGATGAATATTTGTATAATGTGTATTGCGACGATGTCCTTATTAAGACAAACTATTCAGAAGAAAGAGCTAAGTGGAAACACCACTATTATGAAACAAGTTATGATTCTTCTGGGGTCTATCTTGATTTAGAAAAAGAGGGTAATTACCGAGTAGAAGCAATTGTTAGAGTAAAAATAAATGGTAAAATAAAAGAATATAAAGAGATTAAAGAATTTATTGTAAAATATAAATAATATAGTTAGTAAGAGGAACAATATGATAAAGGATAATTCATTTGTTAAATATTGTGTTATTGAATTGATTTTAATAGCACTATGTTTGATTTTAAAAAATGGCTTTTATAGTGAAAAGGAAATAGTTCAATTTAGTATATATGATATGCGATTGGATAACTATGGAAGAATTGATAGAGATACTCATGAAATAGTCTTAACAAATGCAAATGAGGAACATGTATTACGTTATGGTGTGAAATTTAACTTTGAAGTTAAAAATCCAAAGATGAACAAAAAGTATTCGTTTGCACTTAAAGAAAATAAAGAAGGAGAAACGTATATTTATAATGTATATTTAAATGGTGAGCTTATTCAAAGTAACTATAGTGGTGAGAATGATATTGTTTGGAAAAAATATTTTTACTATTATCAAGAACATTTTGAAAAAATCGAAGTTTTAATAAGAGGTGAAGGAGATTACAAAATAGAATGTGTGGCAACTGTAGAAAGAAATGGTAAGATAAAAGAATACAAGTGTTCTAGAGTAATTTCTGTAAAATATGAATAAACAAACCGACTCTTTATTGTTTATAATAAAGAGTTTTTTTGTAGAATAGTTAAATGATTAATATATATTTTTACTTTTTGTTTGAAGAAAATATTATCTTTTAGTATAATTATATTATAGTAGTGATAGAGGAATAGAATATGTCATCTTATAATGAATTAATAAAAAATTTTGAAAAGGTTAGATCATATATACATGATTTTTATATATATGGCTTTAAAACTCGTGAACAATATGATAAAAAAAGTTTACGTTCGTATGATGATGAAAGAAGACGTATTGAAAGTTGGTTAGGCGAATATGTAAAATCTAATAGAAGTGATGAGGGAAAAAACATTTTTATTTCTATCGATAGTCGTGACGTAACTTGTAATCCATTATATAAAATATGGAAAGCAAAGAGTTTTACTGATAGAGATATTACTTTACATTTCATCATTTTTGATATTCTTTGTAAAGCAAATATATCACATACTATAGTTGAAATTATGGAAATTATTGATGAAGAATACTTATATAATTTCTGTGAGCCAATATTTTTTGATGAATCTACAGTCCGTAAAAAATTAAATGAATATTGTGATGAGGGATTAATAATAAAAGAAAAACTTAATAAAAAAGTAATATATAGAAGAAGTGAAGATATATGCATTGATGATTTGTATGATGTATTAATTTATTTTTCTGAAGTTTTGCCTTGTGGGGTAATAGGTTCTTTTTTATTAGATAGAATAAACTATAGTAAGGAAATTTTTTCTTTTAAGCATCATTTTATTACTGGTAGTATTGATAGTGAAGTATTACTAAATATCTTTTTAGCAATCAGAGAAAAAAAAGTTATTAATTTCTTTAATAATAGTAGAAATAATAGTGATAAAAAAAGAATTCATGTTTTACCATTAGAAGTTTTTATTAGTGTTCAGGATGGTAAACAATGTCTTCTTGGATATAATATTGACTTTGAAACTATCAAATCTTTTAGAATAGACAATATTAGTGATGTACAATTTGAAGAGGTTGATTTAAGATTTGATGAGTTTAAAAATGAACTCAATGAGATGAAAAAAAGTATGTGGGGGGTTAGTGTAAGTCCTTTAAAAAATAAAAATGAAACTGTTGAATTTACAATTAAAGTGAAGCAAAGCGAAAAGCATATTGTTAGAAGATTAATGAGGGAAAAAAGGATAGGAGTAGTAAAAGAAATTGATAATTGTACATACCAATTTTTTGCCTCTGTTTATAATTCGGGAGAACTTATGCCTTGGATTAGAACTTTTATTTGTAGAATAGTTGATATACATTTTTCAAATCCAATTATTGATAAAAGATTTAAAAATGATTTGAAAAAAATGTACGAGATGTATGAAATAAAAAATTAATATATAGGTGAAAAATATGCTATTTAATGAAATATATTCATCATATTACAAAGTTGTTAGGTTGATACTTGCTAGTCTTATAAGTGACAACAAAAATGAAGAAAATATGGAGGACATTATTAATAAAAATGCTTTTGGTGAGAGTTTTTTAACAATTCTACCATCATTAAAAAATGAAAAGTGGCAACTTATTAATAAAGATATGAGTACAAATATTAAAAATAATCCTCAAATACCATTAACGACACTTGAAAAAATGTGGTTAAAATCAATATCATTGGATAAAAGAATTAAACTTTTTGATATTGATTTTCCAAATTTAGATAATATAGAACCATTATTTACTGAAAGTGATTATTACGTATATGATAAGTATTGTGATGGTGACCCATATGATGATGAAAAATATATATCTATATTTAGAAAAATCTTAAAAGCAATAAAATTATCTTTGCCTGTTAAAATTAATGCCCATAGCGGCAAAGACAATATTATATATTTTAAGTGTTTTCCTAAAAAAATCGAATATTCCCAAAAAGATGATAAATTTAGAGTTATTGTATCTGGATGCCGTTATGCAGATGTTATAAACATTAATAGGATTATTGAATGTAAAATTTGTGATAGTGATTTTAAATTATATGAGTCTAAATATAAAAAAAAGGAAAACAAATTAGAAGAAATAGAACTTTTAGTTAATGATGAAAGAAGAGCCTTGAATAGATGTATGAATCACTTTTCCCATTTTGAGAAGGAAGTAACAAAAGTTAGTGATAATGAAAAAAAATATTTGGTTAAAATAAAATATGATAAAAATGATAAAACAGAAGTATTAATAAGAGTTTTATCTTTTGGACCTTTAGCTTATGTAGTTTCTCCAGAAAGTTTTAAAGAGTTGATTAGAGAAAGATTATTATTACAAAGGGAATATAATATATAAGTTATAAATATAATTAAGATGAAGTTGTAATATCACAATTTCATCTTTTTTTATTAAATTATTTAATTCGCAGCTTTTTTTCCGTGAAGTAAGATAATTGCTTTGATAAAATGTATATGTAAAAATTAACCATATGTTAGTGTATGAGTCACGACGGTGCACGAGGATATTCCAAAGTGTATGCCTGGAGTTTTTACAAAGAAAAGGCGAATTTGCAGGTTCGAATCCTGCCCAAAGAAATCCAAAGGAATTGGTAAAGGTTTTTAAAAATTTAAACACACAAAATTAATTATGCTTGTAAATGTACAAGTAAACACAATTATCAGTGAAAATTAAGATTATACTGAAAAGTATAATTTAATGAGTAACAATATCAAATAAGTCTTGCCTGAAAACAGATACCGTATTTATATGATCTATGCCAAAAGTTTTCTTTCCGCATAGTGATTATGATACTAAAGTGTTCAGCCACTTATTTGATAGGATAATTGTAAACTAAATTTATTAGGAGGAAACAAAATGAAAAAAATTATTATTAATGAAATGCAAAAAGGTTTACTTTTTAAAAATGGAAAATTTGTTAAAGTATTAGAACCAGGGAAATATAATTTATTTAGAGGAATGGAAGTTGAACCATTATTTTTAAAAAATGAAATTGTTCCTGTAAAGACTTCATTAGAAGTTTTATTAAACAATGATTTAGTTAAAGATGGTATTGAATTAATTGAAGTTGGAGATCAAGAGATTGCTATTCATTATATTGATGGTAACTATGCTTCAGTTTTAAGAAGTGGTAAGCATGCTTTTTGGCGTGATAATACTAAACACGAATTTAAAATAGTAGATATATCTACACCTTATGTAAATAGTAATATACCAAACTATTTATTTAATAAACTTCCAGCTGATTTATTTGTTAAAGTGGAAATTTTTGAATATCAAAAAGGAAGGCTTTTTATTAATAAAAAGTTAGTGGAATTATTAGATAGTGGCACTTATTATTTTTGGAAAACAAATGATAAGGTTGAAATTAGTATAGTTGATACTAGATTGATGCAAATGGATATTCAAGGACAAGAGATCTTAACAAAAGACAAAGTTGCTTTGAGAATCAATTTTGTTTGCAATTATCGTATAAAAGATTATGTCAAAATAATGACAGAAATTGATAACTATACAGAACAAATACGTGTTACTTGTCAACTTGCTCTTCGTGAATATGTTGGTAAATATATGATAGATGAGATTTTAGAAAATAAAGATGAAATAACAAAATTTGTTGTTGAGAAATTAAAAGCGAAAGAAAAAGCTTTGTTTGTTGAAATAGTTGAGGCGGGAGTGAAAGATATCATTTTACCTGGCGAGATTCGTGAAATAATGAATACTGTTTTGATTGCTGAAAAGAAAGCTCAAGCTAATGTTATTTCTCGTCGTGAAGAAGTTGCTTCTACTCGTTCACTATTAAATACTGCTAAACTTATGGATGAAAATAAAACACTTTATAAATTAAAAGAACTTGAATATGTTGAAAGAATATGTGAAAATGTTGGAAATATTACTCTAAATGGTAGTGGTGATATTTTGGCACAACTTACAAGTATTCTAAGAACTTCAAGCGATAAAAACTAGAAAGGAGGGTGTAGGTGGTATTTTAGCTACCTACACTATTTTTATATATGATAGAAATTAAAGGAAAATATAATACTGCAAAATGCTTTACAGATTATTTAGATGATGGAGCATACAAACAAATTATGACAATGTGTAATACTTTTTCTTTGAAAGATGAAAAGATACGTATTATGCCTGATGTTCACGCTGGAGAAGGATGTACTATTGGTACAACTATGACAATAAAAGATAAAATAATACCTTCATTTGTTGGGGTAGATATTGGATGTGGAATGTATACTGTTTGTTTGGTCAAGGCTGATATTGATTTTGAAAAATTAGATAGAATAATTCATTCTATACCTAATGGTAAAGATATTTGGGAAGAAGAGATTGATAATGATTTTCAATTTAAAAAATTAAGATGTTTTGATAAGCTTAAGAGATTAGATAGATTAAAACAAAGTTTGGCTACACTAGGTGGAGGAAATCATTTCATTGAAGTTGATATCGATGAAGATGGTAATAAATATCTAATAATACATTCTGGTAGTAGAAACTTAGGCGTGCAGGTTGCTAATATATATCAAAATATTGCCAGAGATTTGAATCTTGAAATTGATAAATATCAAATGATGCGATTAGAGATAATAAAAGTTTATAAAGAGATAGGAAGAAAATGTGAAATACAAGGTAAACTTAACGATTTAGCTATGGAGTGGAAAAACAAGAAATTAACTATTCTTTATGAGTTATGTCACTTATATGGTAAGGATATGGAAGATTATTTATATGATGTTAATTTATGCCAAGAATTTGCAAAGCTTAATAGAGAAAAAATCGCTTGTATTATTACTAAAAAAATGGGCTTTGAAGTTGCATCTTGTTTTCATACAATTCATAATTATATTGATGTTAATGAAATGATTTTAAGAAAAGGATCTATTAGTGCTAAATTAAAAGAAAAAGTATTAATCCCAATCAATATGAAAGATGGAAGTTTAATATGTGAAGGAAAAGGAAATGAAGATTGGAATACATCAGCACCACATGGAGCTGGTAGATTAATGTCACGTAGCGTAGCCACAAGCACTTTAAAATTAGAAGATTACAAAAAAGCGATGGAAGGAATATATTCTACATGCGTAAATGAAAAAACATTAGATGAATCCCCAATGGCATATAAAAGTATTGATGAAATAATAAAAAATATTTTTCCAACAGTTAAAATATTAAAGAGATTAAAACCTATATATAATTTTAAAGCCTGTGAATTAAATTGACGTCAATATGACGTCAATTTTTTAAAAGCGACAATGTTTTAAAAAGTGTTGGTATTAAGTCTAAAAACGCAAAAAATGTCGACTTTTGATAAAAATATAGTATAATAATTCATATTAGAGGAAATAAAAATGACTATTTTTTTAAAAGGAATTTTTATTGACTTTGTTAGTTTAGCTATTCCAGGTCTTGGAGTTAGTACAATTGCCATAATTTTAGGTATTTACTATCAAATGATTTCTTCAATCAGTTCCATATTTAAAGACTTTAAAAAGAATGCACTGTTTCTAATAGTATTAATTTTGGGATATTGCGTCGGTGGGGTAATTGGTTCTTTGATTGTTGATACAGCATATAATCTTTATCCATGTGGAACAGAAAATGATTTTTATCATGATATTGTTGGTGAAGAATATAAAGAAAATATTTTACTAAATCCATATTTAGAAAATCTTCCTGTTGTTGAAGTAAAATGCAATGATTCTGATACGATAATTAAGAAAAAAATTATTAATGGCATAGGATATGGAATTGATGGATATTGTTGCGAGGTAGGAGACAAATTAAGAAAAACAACAACAAAACAAATCAACTATATAAGCATTGCAATTAAAGGATTACTATTCCATTTCAAACCTGTGAAAGCCAAAGTTATTGTTGATGGAAAAGTTAGTGAAATGAAACATGTATGGTTAGCACCAACTATGAAAGGACGCTTTTATGGTGGAGGAATGAAGGTAGCTCCTAATCAAGATAGATTTAGTGGACTAGTTACTACAGCAACTTATAAGACTTTTAGTAAGCTTAAAGCCTTGATTGTTTTTCCATCTATTTTCAAAGGTGAACATTTAAAATATAAAAAGATAGTTAGTGTATACGAAGGTAAAGAAGCAGAGGTAGTATTCAATCGTCCTAAAGCTTTACAAATTGATGGTGAAACTATGTCTAATGTTATTTCATATAAAGTTCATGCATAAGAGGTAACTATTATGAGATTAATAGTATTATTAATTGCCTTTCTATTAGCAAATTTTACTAACAAATATCTTGGTGAGGCTAGTCAAAGCCTAAATTTGTTTAGATTTATTTGTCTTATGGTTGGGTATATTTTGGCTCAGGTTGGCGTTTTCTTTTTAACAGCTTTCTTATTGTCTTTGCCTATAAAGACAAGTGAAGAGGAAGAATACAGCCCATTTTATCGTTTTGTGATGAAGTGTTATATTAAGATATGCCTTTCGCTATTTGGTGTTAAAGTAAATGCTACTGGAATTGAAAAATTACCTAAAAATGAAAAGTTTGTTATCGTTTCTAATCATCTATCAAATTTTGATCCTTTAGTATTAGATATATATTTAAAGGATTTTCCACTAGTGTTTGTGGCTAAAGATTCACTATTTAAAATACCATTTTTTGGTAAAATGATTAAAAAGTTGGATATTTATCATTAAATAGATCTGATGTAAGACAAGAAGTAAAAACTATAAAAAAAGGTGTTTCCCTTTTAACAAATGAAATAACTTCAGTATGTGTTTATCCAAAAGGTACTAGGAATTTTACTGATGAAACACTTCTTGAATTTAAACCTGGTTGTTTTAATTTAGTTACTAAATCAAAAAAACCATTAGTTATATCTTATATTGCTCATACTAATTATATAAAAAATGGTTTATTATATAAAAAACATCCAGTCACTTTGAAAATAGTAAAAGTCTATGAAGAAATAAAAGATATGAATACTTTTGAAATAAGTGATATGGTAAGAAATATTATGTTAGAAAATATTGAATCAGAGTTGAAAAACGGCGATTTAAATGATATCAATATTAATATGGAAGAAATATAAAAAGCGCTTTGAGCGCTTTTATATTTTTAAGTATTCAAGAAAATTAATATCTTTTTTTGTATCTTCATTTAATAAAAAGTTTTCAACTTCAGTAACAATAATTTTTGGAGTTGAAGCTGCTGATGTTAAAGAAACTTTTTTAATGTTTTTAAAATCAATACCAATTAAATCATCTTTTGATTCAATTAAAATAGTTTTGACTTGACAACTTTCTTCAATAGTTTTAGCTAAAGTATTAGCATTATTGCTACTTTTGTCCCCAACAACTATTGCTAAGTCAACATTTCGGCTAGCTCTGGCAGCAGCTTTTTGACGATTGAAAGTAGCATTGCATATTTGATTTGATATTTCAAGCTGTGGGTACTTGTCTTTTAGAATAGAATATGATTCTAAAACTTTAGGAAATGATAAAGTAGTTTGGCAAACAAGAAGACATTTGCTTTGAGGATTTTCAATTGTTAAATCATCTTTAACTAAAGTAACATTACTAGATATATCTAATATTCCTTTTGTTTCTTCATGATTTGCTTTTCCTAAAAATGCTATTTGATAACCCTCTTGGCTTTTTTCGCTAACAATGTTATGGATCTTTTCAACCATAGGACAAGTAGCATCAACTATGCTTAACCCTTTATCTACAACTAATTTTTTTATCTTTGGACTAATTCCGTGAGCAGTAAATATGATAGTTCCTTCACTAATATTTTTTAAATCATCTTCTTTAATTTCTATTAAACCAAGACATTTAAAAGCATTAGTAATATTTTTATTGTGAACGATACTACCAAGGATATATATAGGTCTTTTAGTGTCTTTATCACTTAAGGCTTTTTTTGTTATTCTCATGGCTCTAATAACGCCTTGACAAAATCCTTGGGGATTAGCTTTAATGATTTCTAAATTGTTCATTTGTATCACCATAAAATATTATAACATATTAGGAGGAAAAATGTTATTAAAAATGCAAAAAATATGATATAATAATATTGTGAAAGGAAAATAATTTATGGATAAAGTAATATTAAAAAATGAACACTTGCAAGCAGAGATTTCACTTCATGGTGCTGAGTTAAAAAGAATAGTTAGTAGTGATAATACTGAATATATTTGGAATAGTGATCCTAAGTATTGGAATCGTAGTGCTCCATTTTTGTTTCCAATAGTTGGAACATTAAAAGATAAGGAAACGTATATTAATGGAGAACTTTATAAAATGGGTTCACATGGTTTCTTAAGAGACAATGATTTTGTAGTGGCATATTTTGATAAAACAAAAGTAATATTAAGAAATTTTTATGATGAAAATACTTTAACAAAATATCCGTTCAAATATGAAGCGTTAGTAACATATACTCTTACAGAAAAAACTTTAGTTACAAATGTTGAAATTATTAATGTTGATGAAAAAGTTATGCCATTTAATTTAGGTGGACATCCAGCTTTTAATTGCCCAATGTTTAAAGGAGAATCTTTTGAGGATTATTCAATTCATTTTGAAAAAGAAGAGACATTTATTTCTCCATTCGTTGAAGAAAATGGCACCTTGGATTTCGATAGAGTTGGGTGTGAGTATAAAGAATTAAAAGTCTTAAATCTTAAAAAAAATTTGTTTGATATTGATACAATAATAATACCGAATGTAAATAGCACATATGTAAAACTTCTTAATAAAGAAATGAAAGGAATCAAATTTGAATTTGAAAAGTTTTCAACTTTTGCAATTTGGACTCCTTATAATGATGCTCCATTTGTATGTTTAGAACCATGGATTGGGTATAATGACAGAGTAAAAACAAATAAAGATTTTCTAACAAAAGACAATTTGATTAAACTTGAACCCAATACTAATTTTAATGCTAGCTATAAAATAACAATATTAGATTAGTTAAAAGAAAGCTATAAAAATTAATTATAGACAAATAAGCAAAATTATAGTATAATAAGTTGATTTTAATTAGGAGGAATTTATGGTATCAAGTAATGATTTTAAAACTGGTATGACTATAAAATATGAAGGAAATATTTATCAAATATTAGATTTCCAACATGTTAAACCAGGTAAAGGGCAAGCATTTGTTCGTACAAAGTTAAAAAATTTAAGAACAGGTGCAACAACTGAATTTGCATTTGCTAATGGTATTAAAATTGAAAATGCTATTATCGAAAAGAAGAAAATGCAATATCTATACGATTCTGGAACAGAATGTGTTTTTATGGATCAAGAAACTTATGAACAAATTGAAATACCTAATGATAGATTAGAATGGGAAAAGAATTTCTTAGTTGAAGGTATGGAAGTTACTATCATTGATTTTGAAGGCGAAATCTTAGGCATTATGTTAGCTGAAAAAGTTGAACTAGAAGTTGTTGAATGTGATCCAAACGTTAAAGGTAACACAGCTCAAAATGCTCAAAAGAGTGCTACTTTAGAAACAGGATACAGAATTTTAGTTCCACTATTCATTGAAGCTGGTGAAAGAGTAATAGTTAATACTGTTGAAGGTAGATATTGCTCTAGAGCATAATTAACAAAGTAAAGTCACTACTTAGTGGCTTTTTTGTTATTTTATGGCAAATAATTATTCCTGTTAAAAACCTTGTTTTTTAAAAAAATTATGATATAATATTATGTGAAAAGGTTTTCTGATTAAACTAAAAAAAGGAGAGAAATTATGAAAAAGAAATCATTGATTATTGCAATGTTTGCAATGTTTGCATTCTTATTTTTAGGATTCTTTTCTAAAAGTACAGTAAGTGCAAAATATGTTGCAGATAGTAATTTTATGTTATTTATAGCATGTCCTGGGGAAGATTCATCAACACAAATGAATTTTTCTTGGCATTCTGATCAAAAGGATTCATATGTTGAAATAGTTAAAAAGAGTGATGGAAATTTTGATAAAGCTATTAAGGTTTATCCAAAGACTATGACTTACACTGAAGCATATCCTTTTGCTGGTACAAACTGGGGTGTTGAATATCCTGATGGTATTGATAAAAATACAATGTTTGTTTGTGAAGCATTCGCTACAGGATTAGAACCAAGTACTGAATATATGTATCGTGGTTGGGCGAATAACAAATATACAGAAGTTAGAAATTTCAAAACAGCTGGTAATGATGGTGTGTTTGTGTTTGCTGTAATGGCTGACCCACAAATTTATGCTGAATCACTTGCTTCAAATACAGTTAATAGTAATATGAATAAAGCAATGGCTAATGCTCAAAAATTGTTCGGAATGGATGTTGAATTAGTTTTGGGTGCTGGTGATATGTTTTCTCATGGTGGTTTACTAAGTGAAGTTAACTGGTTATTTAGTTTAGTAGATATATTTAAAAATGCACCACTAGCTGCATCAACTGGTAATCATGATTACTGTGATGCTGGTAATGGAAAAGTTACTATTGGTCCATATTTAACAGATAATGTATATAATAATCCTAGAAATGGCTGTGAAGGCTATGGTGAAGCTTGCTATTACTTTAAATGGAATAATGTTTTATTTGCAGTTTTAGATAGTGAAGTTGGTACATCTGGTTATATTAATCAAGGCGAATGGTTAAAGCAATTATTAGCAACTGAAACATATCAATATGTAGTTACTATGTGTCACCGTCCTGCATGGGGAAGTGGAGATTCAGCTAACGTTGTTAAATATTGGGATCCTATTTTCAAACAATTCAATGTTGATTTATTCTTTGCTGGCCACAATCATGACTATGGTCGTGGTTCTACTAAAGTAGGTGCTGAACGTGGACAAAAGAAATTCCCTAACAATTACATTTGCTGTGATGATACATATAATGCTCCAAATGGTGATGGTGCATATGGCGGATACTGCTTAGTAAAAGTTACACCAACTAATTTGTTCTTCTATGCATATGATCAATATGACAATTGCCGTGACCAATATGTATTCGCTTCTCAAAGAACTGGTAAGAGTAATGCTGATTTCAGTAAAGATACATTTATGAATAGTTTCAAAGTTGAAGTTGTTGAAACTGATTCAACAAAAGTTACTTTATCTTGGGAAAAAGGTTTTGCTGACAATGTTGCTTGGGTAAGAGTATTAGATAATAATGAAAAAGAAGTTGCAAATGCATTCACAAATTCTGAAAGTGTAACAAGCTTAGTATTTGGTGGTTTAAAAGCAAATGAAAGTTATTCATATAAAGTAAGAGTTGAATTCAAAGATGGAACAACAGAAACAAAAGATATAACATTT